>JAKLER010000065.1 GCA_022711615.1 Acidobacteriota bacterium | reverse complement strand
CTTCGCCCTCCTCCTCGACGCGGTCACCGTGAGGGACCTCGAGCCCGTCCTGGCCTATGCCCGGGAGATCGCACGGCAGCGCTTCGGCGAGGGGGTCGGGCTCCAGGAGGTTCAGACGGCGATCAACATCCTCGAGGAGGCCGTCTGGCGGCGCGTCGTGAAGGAGGTCCCCCCCGACGGCCTCGCCGAGGCGCTCGGGCTCGTCAGCACCGTCCTCGGCGTCTGCAAGGACACGCTCGCCTCCTCGTACGTCGGCCTCGCGACGCGCCGGCACGCCGGGAGCCTCGACCTGACGGCCCTCTTCCGGGGGACGCAGAACCGCTTCTACCGCGGGACGGAGGAGTAGCTCCTCCGGGAAGCCCCGCTCCTCAGCGCGCGCCGGACGGCAGGAGAGGCTCGAGGAGCGGGAGGACGTTCGCCGCGAGGACCTTCTGCCCCTCCGCGTTCGGGTGGATGCCGTCCTCGAGGTTCCGCTCCGGCCGTCCCGCCACGCCCTCCAGGAGGAACGGGACGAGCGGGATGCCCGTCTCCTTCGCGACGCGCGGGAAGAGGGCGCCGAAGCCCCGCTGGTAATCGGGACCGTGGCTCGTCGGGACGAGCATCCCGCAGAGGAGGACCTTCGCGCCGGCGTCTCGGGCCTTCGAGACGATCCCGCGGAGGTTCCTCTCCGTATCCGCGAGCGGGAGGCCGCGCAGCCCGTCGTTCGCGCCGAGAGCCAGGACGAGGACGTCGGGGCGCTGCGTGAGGACACACTCCGCGCGGCGCAGGCCCCCCGCGGTCGTGTCGCCCGAGACCCCGGCGTTCACGACGCGGACCGGCTTTCCCTTCCGCGCCAGCTCTGCGGCCACGACGGCCGGGTAGGCCTGATCGACCGGTAGGCCGAGGCCCGCCGTCAGGCTGTCGCCGAGGAAGACGACGAGCGGAGCATCCGCCGGCACGGCCCCCTCCGGCGCAGGAGCATCTCCCGGCCCTGGCGAGCGACCGTCGGTCGCGTCGCGGGGCGCCGCCCCGGGGTTCGTCGGGACGAGGTCGCGCGCCGCGGCGGAGCCCTCCTCCCGGCCCGCTCCGCAGGCCGAGAGAACGAGCAGCGCGAGCGCCGCAGAGGCCAGGGAGAGCGAAACCGGACGCCTCACCGCGACGGAGTCTAAGGGAATGCGAGACTCCGTCCCGTGAGAACTCCCCTTCTCGAGCTTCGCGGCGTCTCGAAGGAGCTTCCGTCGGGCGGGCGGACGCTCCGAATCCTCGACGCCATCGACCTCTCGATCGCCGCCGGCGAGTTCGCCGCCATCCTCGGCCCCTCCGGCAGCGGCAAGTCGACCCTCCTCGGCCTCATGGCCGGCCTGGATCGTCCGACGCGCGGAGAGGTCCTCCTCGAGGGAGAGGCGATCCACCGGATGACCGAGGACGAGCTGGCCCTCCTCCGGCGGAGGAAGGTCGGCTTCGTATTCCAGTCGTACCAGCTCCTGTCGAACCTGACCGCGCGGGAGAACGTCCTCCTCCCGCTCGAGCTGACCGGGCAGGCCGGAGCCGGCGCACGGGCGACGGAGCTCCTCGCCGCCGTCGGACTCGGCGAGCGCGGCCACCACTATCCCTCCCAGCTCTCGGGCGGCGAGCAGCAGAGGGTCGCGCTGGCCCGCGCGTTCGGGACGCGCCCCCCGCTCCTCCTCGCCGACGAGCCGACGGGGAACCTCGACAGCGCGACGGGCGCCTCGATCCTCGACGCCCTCGTGAGGCTCCGGAGCGAGAGCGGGACGACGCTCGTCCTCGTCACCCACGACCCCGCCGTCGCCGCGCTCGCGGACCGGCGCGTCCACCTCCGCGACGGGAGGATCGAGCGGGACGAGACGGCCTCGTGAACGGAGGCCTCTTCTTCCGCCAGCTCGTTCGCGAGAGCCGCGGCTCGCGCGGGCGCCTCGCGTTCTTCGCCGCCTGCCTCGGCACCGGCGTCGCGGCCGTCGTCGCCGTGGCCGGCCTCTCCGGCGCGCTCGAGGAGAGCGTCCGAAGCCAGGCGCGCCCGCTCCTCGGCGCCGACCTCGCCGTCGAGTCGTTCCAGCCCTTCCCGGCCGCCGCCGAGAGCGCGGTCGCCGCCCTCCCCGGCACGCGGACGCGGAGCGAGGAGCTCGTGACCGTCCTGTACGAGCCGGGCGCTGCGGCGGCGGTCGAGGGAGCGCCGCCGCGCAGCCTCCTCGTCGAGCTGAAGGCGGTCGAGGCGCCCTACCCGCTCGCGGGTGAGCTTCGCCTCGAGCCCGACCGGCCCCTCGCCGACCTCCTCCCGCCCGACGGCCTCGTCGCCCACCCCGACGTCCTCCGCCGTCTCGGCGTCGCCGTCGGCGGGGACGTCTCGCTCGGCGGCGCCCCGTTCCGGGTGACCGGGACGATCGCGTCGGAGGCCGACCGCCTCGCGGGCTCCTTCCGGCTCGGCCCCCGCGTCTTCGTCTCGCGCGCCGGCCTCGCACGGACCTCGCTCGCCGGCTTCGGCAGCCGCGTCACGAGGCGCATCCTCGTGAACCTCCCCGAGGGGACCGACGTGCCGGCCGCCCGCCGCCGCGTCTCGGCGCTGCGGGAGCAGCTCGACGGCGTCCCGGGCGTCCGGGTCGAGAGCTGGCTCGACGGCCAGCCCGAGCTCCGGCAGGCGATCCGACGCACCTCACGCTTCCTCGGCCTCGTCGCGCTCGCCTCGCTCCTCGTCGGCGGGGTCGGCGTCGCCCAGACCGTCCGCGCCTGGATCGCGAGCCGCCTCGACGCCCTCGCGATCCTCCGCTGCCTCGGCGTCACGTCGCGCGAGACGGTCCTCCTCTACGGGGTCCAGACGGCAGGCCTCGGCCTCGTCGGGAGCCTCCTCGGCGCCGTCGCGGGGATCGGGCTCGTCGCGGCCGTCGGCCACACCTACTCCGACCTCCTTCCGCCCGGCGGCCTCGACCCGTGGCAGCCGGCGGCCCTCCTCCGGGGCCTCGGCCTCGGCGTCGGGGTGTCGGTGCTCTTCGGCCTCCCGGCCCTCCTGGCGGTCCGGCGCGTCCCGCCTGTGCGCGTCTTCCGGCACGACGCCGAGCCGCTCCCGGCGTCGCGGGGCCTCCGGCTGGCCGCCGCCGCGCTCCTCCTCGCGGGGGTCGGCCTGACGGCCTGGGTCCAGTCGGGGCTCCCCCGCGTCGCGGTCTCCTTCACGCTGGGCCTCGCCGCGTCGGCGCTCCTCCTCTTCCTCGCGGCGCACGCCCTCCTCCGCCTCGTCGCGCGCGTCCCGCGCGAGCGCCTCCCGTTCGCGCTCAAGAGCGGGCTCTCCGCGCTCTCCCGGCCGGGGGCGGGGACCGTCGGCTCGATCCTCGCGCTCGGCCTCGGGACGCTCGTCGTCCTCCAGATCGCCCTCGTCCAGCGCGACTTCTCCCGCCAGCTCACGGCCGACCTGCCGAGGAACGCCCCGACCGCCTTCCTCCTCGACGTCCAGCCCGACCAGTGGCCCGGAGTCGCGGCGCTCCTCTCGGCGAACGGGGCGACGCGGACCCTCTCGGTCCCCGTCGTAACCGCGCGCCTCACGGCGGTCGACGGCACGCCGACCGCCGAGCTCGCGAAACGGAGGGCGGGGGATTCGCGCCGGGAGCGCTGGGCGCTGACGCGCGAGCAGCGCCTCACCTACATGACCGAGCTCCCCGAGGACAACCGCGTCGTCGCGGGCGCGCTCTGGTCGGACCCCTCCGCGGCCGAGGTGAGCCTCGAGGAGGAGTTCGCGGGACGAATCGGCGCGAAGGTCGGGACGTGGCTCGACTTCGACGTCCAGGGCGTCCCGCTCCGCCTGAAGGTCACGAGCCTCCGCTCCGTCGACTGGAGGACGTTCGGGATCAACTTCTTCCTCGTCGTCGAGCCCGGCGTCCTCGAGAAGGCGCCGCAGCTGCGCCTCGCGGCCGCGCGGCTCCCGAGCGCGCACGAAGGGAGGATCCAGGACCTCCTGGCGCGGGAGTTCCCGAACGTCGTCCTGATCCGCACACGCGAGGTCCTCGAGCGGGTCGCCGCGATCGCGACGCGGCTCGGGAAGGCCGTGCGGGTCCTCGGCGCCTTCTCCGTCCTCGCGGGGCTCGTCATCCTCGCCGGGTCGATCAGCGCCGCCTCCGCCCGCCGCGCGCGCGAAGCGGCGCTCCTGAAGGTCCTGGGCGTCACCCGCGGCGGCGTCGCGACCGCCCTCGCGGTCGAGTACGCGCTCGTCGGACTCGTGGCGGGCCTCGTCGGAACGCTCGGCGCGACGCTCCTCGCCGGCTCGGTCCTCACGGCGGCCTTCGAGGTCTCCTTCCGCCCTTCCCCGCTCCTCCTCGCGGCGACGCCGCTCGCAGTGGCGCTCCTCGCGGCGGCCGCGGGACTCGCCGTCAGCCTCCGGGCGCTCCAGGTCCGGCCGCTCGAGGTCCTTCGCGGAGAGTGAGCCCGGAGCGCGGGCCGCGGCCCGCCCGGCTCCGGGGAGAGGTCAGTCCGCGATCGCGTCCTCGACGGTCGTCAGGTCGACGACGCCGAGCGCTCCGTAGAGCGCCGGGAGGACCTTCGCGGCCGGGTGGAGCTTCCGCAGCTCGGCGACCTTCTCGGTGCCGGCGCGGTAGGCCGGGAGGTACATCCGGCCGAGGAGCGGGTGGCGCCCCCAGGCGCCCGAGAGCTTGTCGGCCCGCTCCTCCGAGACGAGGTAGTCGTTCCGGAGGACGCGCGCGACGTCCTCCTTCGCCCACCCCTCGTTCCAGGTGAGCCAGGAGGACTGGTTCTTCGCGTCGTCCTGGAGGAGCGCGAGGAGCATCCCCGCCTCCATCTCGCGGTCCGGCAGCTCCTCGGGAGAGAAGACCCCGTAGGCCATCAGGAGAGCGTTGTTCGCGATCCCCTCGAAGAGCGCCGCGGGCCGGGTGTTCATCGTGAGGACCGACGCCTCGAAGCCGACGATCCCGCGGACGAAGAGGTCCTGCAGGAACGCAAACGTCGTCACGTGCCCGGGGACGACCTCGTGGCTGACGAGCTGGGCGAACTCGGGGCGGGAGATCTGGAGCGAGGCGTTCAGCTCGTAGGTCGCCTCGTACTCGGGCGAGCCGTCCGGCCTCCGCGCCCGGCCGAGGTAGTTCATCGAGCCCGAGAACCAGGCGTTCTCGATGGGAAGGAACGTCACGTTCGCCCGCGGGACGCGCGCGACCTCCGCAGGGAGGAACGGCATCACGTGCCGCGCCGCGAGGGTGTCGAGCTCGGCCACGAGACGGGCCGAGAGGGCCGGGATCTCCTCCTTCGGGACGATCCGCTCCGCGCGCCACGCGTCGACGGCGGCGAGGAGCCCCGGACCGTCCGTCGAAGGGTGGCCCGCCGCGGAGAGGAGCTCGCGGACACGTTCCCGCTTCGCCGCCGGCTCGGAGGGCGAACCGGGTCTCCCGAGGATCGCGCGCATGCAGCGCTCGTACGGGACCGGCTCCCCGCGGCCCGCGACCTCGAGGGCGAGGTCGAGCATCACCTCGAAGCAGAGGCCGAGCCCCTCGAGGTAGCGGGCCCGGAGGCCCGCGCCGCGCCCCGCCTCGTCGCGGACGCGGGCGATCGCGCCGCGCACGTCGACGGCGTCGAGATAGGCGTCCAGCGCGGCGACCGTCTCCGGCTTCGCCGAGGCGCCGCCGAGCTCGCGCAACCGGGCCGCCTCCGGCCTCGTGTAGGAGGCCGGGAGCGGCTCGTCCGAGAACCAGGAGTCGGCGATGAAGCGCCCCGTCCCCGACGGGTTCATGACGTCGCCGCCCCAGAGCGTGTCGAGCCCCAGGACGGCGGTCGCGACGGCCTGGTCGAGGGCGTCCACGGCCTACTCCTCCCCGTTCGTCCGGCGGGCGTCCCAGTACATGTAGGCCGCGAGGAGCACGTAGGCACCGAGGGCGAGGAGCTCGGGCCCCATCCCCTCCGAGAATCCGAAGTTCCAGCCGAGGAGCGACGGGATCCCCGTCCCGATCGCGCCCGCGACCTTCTCGTCGGTCGCCAGGAACTTGAAGACCGTGGCGACGACGCCCATCACCGCGCCGCCGGCGATGAAGCCGGAGGCGATCAGGATGCCGCGCGAGTTGCGCGCAGCGGCGAGCTTCTCGTCCTTCCCCGCGCTCTTCGCCACGAGGTGCGCGATGAAGCCGCCGACGAGGAGCGGCGTGTTCAGCTCGAGCGGGATGTACATGCCGAGCGCGAACGCGAGCGCCGGCACGCCGATCATCTGCATCGAGATCGCGATGAGCGCCCCGGTGCCGTAGAGGAGCCAGGGGACCGGCTCCGCCGACATGAGCGTCTTGATGACGGCGGCCATCGCGTTCGCCTGCGGCGCCGCGAGGACCTGCCCCGCCGGGTGGTCGGGCCCCGGGACGAAGCCGTAGACCTTGTTGAGGAGGAGGAGGACCGAGCCGACGGAGAGCGCCGCCACGATCGTCCCGAGGAACTTCGAGCGCTGCTGGATCGCGGGCGTCGCCCCGATCCAGTAGCCCACCTTGAGGTCGGTGATCAGGCCGCCCGCCATCGAGAGCGCCGTGCAGACGACGCCGCCGATGAGGAGCGCCGCGAGCATCCCCGCGTTGCCGGAGAGCCCCGCCTTCACGAGGAAGAGGGAGGTGAGGATGAGCGTCATGAGCGTCATCCCCGAGACGGGGTTCGTCCCGACCGTGGCGATCGCGCGCGCGGCGACCGACGTGAAGAGGAACGAGATGACGATGACGACGAGGAGCGCGATCAGCGACTGCGCCCCGATGCTCGGCGAGCGGTCGAGGACGCCGAAGCGGAAGAAGGCCCAGGCGACGAGGGCCACGGCGACGAGGCCGCCGAGGATGACCTTCATCGGCAGGTCGCGGTCCGTCCGCTCGGTCTCTCCGGAGGCCGACTTCGCGCCGCCGAAGATCGCCTTGAAGGAGAACGCCTTCGCGATGACGCGCCAGCTCCGGAGGATTCCCAGGATCCCGGCCGCGGCGATGGCCCCGATGCCGATGAGCCGGACGTAGTTGCGGAAGACGGCCTCGGCGCCCATCGCCCCGACGAGCGTCCCGTCGGTGACCGGCGGGATGCCGGTCGTGGCCCCCGCGCCGAAGTGCGCGATGACCGGCACGAGGAGGAACCAGGAGAGGAACGAGCCGGCGCAGATGACCGCCGAATACTTGAGGCCGATGATGTAGCCGAGCCCCATGACCGAGGAGAGGACGTCGATCTTGAAGACGATCTTCGACCGCTCGGCGACCTTGTCGAGGAGCCAGACCGAGCGCGTCGTGAAGACCTCGGCGAAGGCCTGCAGGTGGAGGATCAGGAAGTCGAAGATCCCGCCGATCAGGGCGGCGGCCACGAGGACCTTCGCCTGCTTCCCTCCGGCCTCGCCCGCGACGAGGACCTCCGTCGTCGCCGTCGCCTCCGGGAACGGGAACTCCCCGTGCATCTCCTTCACGAAGTGGCGCCGGAGCGGCACGAGGAAGACGATGCCGAGCGCGCCGCCGAGGAGCGAGACGAGGAAGAGCTTGAAGAGGTCGACCGGCAGGCCGAGGATGAAGAGCGCCGGGAGGGTGAAGATCGCCCCCGCCACGACGAGCCCCGAGGCCGCGCCGACCGACTGGACGATGACGTTCTCGAGGACCGTCGACCGGCGCTTGAAGGCGTAGCCGAGGCCGACCGCGAGGATGGCGATCGGGATCGCCGCCTCGAAGACCTGCCCGACCTTCAGGCCGAGGAACGCCGCCGCGGCGGAGAAGACGGCGGCCATGACGATGCCGAGCGTCACGGACCGGGGCGTGAACTCCTGGATCGCGGCGTCGGCGGGGACGATCGGCTGGTAGGTCTCGCCCGGCTTCAGCGGCCGATAGGCGTTCTCGGGGAGCGACTTCGACGAGGAGACTTCCATCATTCCTCCGTGGGGACCCCGCACGCGGGGCGGCGGGCGTCGTTCGCGGGCGATCTCGGAGTCTGATGGGAAACGGCCCGTCCGTCGAGCGGCATCGTTCAACGGCCCCCGTCGTTCCGACCCGCCCCGGGGCGGGCGCGGCCGCCGCCGGCTCCCCGCGGGCGGTCAGTCGCCCGCGAGGAGAGCCGCGATCGCTTCCTCGTACGGGAGGGGCTCGACCATCCCGAGGAAGCGCCCCGGGACCCCGAAGACAGCCTCGCGCGTCCGGCCGTACGGGTTCCGCTCGAAGATCTCGAGGACCTGCCGCCGGAGCAGGGGCGAGGGAACCAGCCGCTCGAATCGCGTCTCGAGGGAGGAGAGGAACGGAAGGACCGCGATCCGCCCGGGCCGCTGCGCCTTCATCTCGGCGAAGAGGCCTGCGATCGCCTCGAGCCGCGAGGTCGAGAGGAAGAAGTACGACCCGATCATGTCGACGGCCTGCATCGGAAGCCAGAACGGCGCCTCGTCGGAGACCTTCTCGAAATGGAAGACGGTCTGGAGCACGAGGTGCTCCACGAGCCGGGCGAGCGCCGGGACCCGGCCGCACGCTCCGCCCAGCGCGAGCAGCAGCTCCCGGGCGACGGCCGCGCCCCGGAGCTCGACGGCAGGGGTGCCGTAGAGGGCCGAGGAGTCGTAGCTCTTCGCGAGGTCGAGGTCCAACCCGGACCCGGTCAGGGCAACCCGCTCGGAGGCGGAGATGTTGCCGAGGTCGTGACAGGCGAACGCGAAGCCGAAGGCGGTCCGCAACGTTCCGGCGTCCGGCTCCGGCTCCCCCGCCTCCACGGACCAGCGGCGGGCGTCCCGTTCGAGCCCGAACGGGTCGAGGCCCTCTCCGAGCGCCCCGAACAGCGCCTCCACGCAGTCGCAGACGGCCGCGACGTGCCGCGCGTTGTGGTACGAGGGCGGCCGGACGACGCCGGGGAGGACGACCTCTCCCGACCGGGCCCAGACCTCGGCCTCGAACCGCTCGTGCGCGGCGACGGCGAGGCCCCGGATCTCGCGGACCAGGTCGGGGTTGCAGGGGACGAACGCTTCGCTCTCGGAAGGCGTCATCGGGCTCTCGACGGAATGTTAGCAGCGGCCTCTTCGGAGACAGCGCCTCGTCTGCGCGGGCCGTCGTAGACTCGGCGCTCCTCCCACGAGGGACCGGCGTGAACCCCGACCTCGCATACGAAGCGCTCCCCCGCCTCCTCGTGGCCGCCCTCGGCGGCCTCGCCGTCGGCGTCGAGCGGGAGTGGTCGGCTCGCGCCGCCGGCGGAGTGCGCCGCTTCGCGGGCGTCCGGACGTTCCTCCTCATCGGACTCTCCGCCGGGACCGCGGCCGCCGTCTCCGGCTCGGGAGCGGCCGCGGCGGGCCTCCTCCTCCTCGGCTCGATCGCGCTCCTCGTCGTCGCCTCCTTCACGGTCCACGCCTTCGCCGGCGACCTCGACGCGACGACGGAGGTGGCCGCACTGGCGGTGCTCGGGGCGGGCTGGCTCTCGGGCTCCGGGCGGATCGCGCTCGGAAGCGCCCTCGCGGCTCTCGTCGCCCTCGTCCTCGCGGAGAAGACGAAGATCCACGGCCTCGTCGAGAAGCTCCGCTCCGAGGAGGTGGGCGCCGGCGCCCACTTCGCCGTCCTCGCCCTCGTCGTCCTGCCGATCCTGCCGGCCGGGCCGTTCGGGCCGTCGCCGGGCATCCGTCCGCAGGAGCTCTGGGCGCTCGTCCTGATCGTCTCGGGGATCGGATTCGTCGGCTACATCGCCGTCCGATGGGCCGGGCCGACGAAGGGCTGGGGGCTGGCCGGCCTCCTCGGCGGCCTCGTCTCCTCGACCGGGGTGACGCTCTCCTTCTCGCGCGAGAGCCGCAGCCCGGGCGCCGCGCAGGGACCCCTGGCCGTCGGCGTCGTGGCGGCCTGCGCGCTCGTCCCGTTCCGCGTCGCGATCCTCGCCTCGCTGCTCAGTCCGGCGATCGGCCGCGAGGTCCTTCCGCTCCTCGCCCTCCCGATGGCGGCCGGCCTGGCCGCGATCGTCCTCCTGCGCCGCCGGCCGACCGAGCCGGCAACGGCGACGGGACCGGGGAACCCGCTCCGCCTCGGCTCCGCGCTCCAGCTCGCGGCCGCGTTCCAGGTCGTCCTCTACGCCGTCGACGCGGCACGCGCGGCGTTCGGCTCCCGGGGCGTCCTCCTCTCCTCGGCTCTCGCGGGCCTCGCCACCGTCGACGCCCTCATCTACTCCATGTACAAGCTCGGCCAGGGTCCGGCCGAGGCCTTCCTCGCGGCGCGCGCCCTCGCCGTCGGGGTCCTCGCGAACACCCTCCTGAAGCTCGCCCTCGCCGTCACCCTCGGCGCGGGCCCCTACCGGCGGCTCGCCGGCGCCGGCCTCGCGGCGCTCGCCGTCGCGTGCCTCGCCGGCCTCGTCCTCTTCTGACTCCCGCGCCGCGCGGGCGTGCGATGCTTCGTCCTGCGCGCGGGGCCCGCGGACGCCCCGCCGAGAGGAGACGCGATGACCGACTCCCCCCTCACCCGGCGCGCCCTCATCGGGACCGCCGCCCTCGCCGGCGCGGCCGCGGTCCTGCCCGAGGGCCTCGCGGCCCCCGCGCCACCGCGGCCGGCCGCGACGGACGGCTTCCGGATCGTCACCTCCGGCAACGGCCTCGAGGCCGCGAAGGCCGCCCGGGAGGCGCTCCTCGCCGGGACCGACCCGCTCGACGCCGCGATCGCGGGCGTGAACGTCGTCGAGCTCGACCCGGCCGACCTCACCGTCGGGTACGGCGGCATCCCGAACGAGGAGGGGGTCGTCGAGCTGGACGCCGCGGTCATGGACGGGAGGACGATGAAGGCCGGCGCGGTCGCCGCCCTCACCGGCGTGAAGACCCCTTCGAAGGTCGCGAAGCTCGTCATGGAGCGGACCGACCGCGTCTTCCTCGTCGGCGCCGGCGCGCGCCGTTTCGCGACCGCTCACGGCTTCCCCGACGAGGAGCTCCTTACCGAGAAGACCCGGAAGATCTGGCTCTACTGGAAGAACCGCCTCTCCGACCTCGACGACTGGATCGAGGCCGCGAAGGACGCCGAGGACCCCGACGTGAAGGAGTTCGTCCGGAAGTACGGCAAGGGGATCTTCCGCCCGCAGGGAACGATCCACATGTCCGTCCGCTCCGCCTCGGGCGACCTCGTCGGCGTGACGACGACCTCGGGCCTCTTCTTCAAGATCCCCGGCCGCGTCGGCGACTCCCCCGTCATCGGCGCCGGCCTCTACTCGGAGAACGGCGTCGGCTCCGCCGGGTCGACCGGGCGCGGCGAGGCGAACCTCCTCACCTGCGGATCGCACACCGTCGTCGAGCACCTGCGCGACGGCCTCGCCCCGGAGGAGGCCTGCCTGAAGGCCCTTCGCCGGATCGCCGAGAAGACCCACCACGTCCCGCGGCACCGGGACGCGAAGGGACGCCCCACGTTCAACGTCCAGTTCTACTGCGTCGACGCCGCCGGACGGACCGCCGGCGCCGCGATCTGGAGCGGGTCGAAGTACGTCGTCGGCGACGCGGCCGGCGTGAGGACCCTCGACTGCGCCTACCTCCACGAGCGGGACGCCTGACGGCGATTCCCCGACCTCAGACCGAGCTGCGGCGCCTCCCGCGCCGCCCAGGAGACCGATGAGAAGAACCGCCCTGCCCGCCTCCGCCGCCCTCGCGGCCGCCCTCCTCGCCGCCGCGCCCGGCTTCGCCGCTCCGAGAGGTGCCGAGATGTCCCGAGACGTCCTGACGATCCCGGCGACCGAGACGACCCTGCCGAACGGCCTGAAGGTGATCGTCGTCCCGACCGGCTTCCCGAACCTCGTCTCCCTCCAGATCCCGGTGCAGACCGGGTCGCGGAACGAGGTGGAGCCGGGCAAGTCGGGCTTCGCCCACTTCTTCGAGCACATGATGTTCCGCGGGACGAAGTCCTACCCGCCCGAGGAGTACCAGGCGATCCTGACGCGGGCCGGCGCCTCCCAGAACGCCTACACGACCGACGACTACACGAACTACCACACGACGTTCGCGAAGGAGGACCTCGAGAAGGTCCTCGAGATCGAGGCCGACCGCTTCCGGAACCTCGAGTACCCCGAGGCGGCGTTCAAGACCGAGTCGCGCGCCGTCCTCGGCGAGTACAACAAGAACAGCGCGAACCCCGTCTCGAAGCTCTTCGAGGCGATGCGCGACGCGGCGTTCACGACGCACACCTACAAGCACACGACGATGGGCTTCCTCCGGGACATCGAGGACATGCCCAACCAGTTCGCCTACTCGAGGCAGTTCTTCGACCGGTGGTACCGCCCGGAGTACACGACGATCCTCGTCGCCGGCGACGTCGACCCGGCGAAGGTCCTCCCGCTCGTCGAGAAGTACTGGGGCTCCTGGACGCGCGGCTCCTGGTCGGTCGAGATCCCGCGGGAGCCGGCCCCCTCCGGGCCGAAGAGCGCCCACGTGCCGTGGCCGACGCCGACCCTCCCCTGGGTCGTCGTCTCCTTCCGCGGCCCCGCCTTCTCCACCACCGAGAAGGACTGGGCGGCGCTCGAGGTCCTCTCCGACCTCTCCTTCGGCCCCACCTCGGCCGTCTACAAGAAGCTCGTCGAGACCGAGCAGAAGGCCGACCAGCTGTTCGCCTACTTCCCCGCGAGCGCCGACCCGCAGCTCCTCATGGTCGCCGCGCGCGTCAAGAAGCTCGAGGACGCCGCCGCCGTCCGTGACGAGCTCCTCCGGACGTTCGCCGCGCTCCGGGCCGAGCCCGTTCCCGCCCGGCGCCTCGCCGACGCCCAGTCCCGCGCCCGCTACGCGCTCGTCCGGAGCTTCGACAACACCGAGGCGATCGCCTCGACGCTCGCGCAGTACGTCCGCCACCGCCGCGAGTACGGCACGCTCAACGAGCTCTACCGCCTCTACGAGGCGCTGACCCCCGAGGACCTCCGCGCCGCCGCCGCGAAGTACGTCGTCGACGCCGGCCTCGTCCAGACCACGCTCTCGCACGAGCCCCTGCCCGAGCCGCTCGCGAAGCTCCCGGCGCTCGGGTCGCTCGCCCCGGCCGTCGCGGCCCCCGAGGGGCTCTCGGTCGTGGAGCGGCCGTCGTCCCACCCGCAGGTGACCTTCAAGCTCCTCTTCTCGGCCGGCTCCGCGCACGACCCGAAGGGGAAGGAAGGCCTCGCGGCCCTGACGGCCGCGATGGTCGCGGAGGCGGGCTCGAAGGACGCCGGCATCGACGAGATCCGGAAGGCGCTCTTCCCGATTGCCGCCTCGTTCTCGGCCGGCGTCGACCGGGAGATGACCGTCTTCACCGGCAGCGTCCACCGGGACAACCTCGCCTCCTACCTCGACGTCGCCCTCCCGCAGCTCCTCGACCCGGGGTTCCGCGAGGAGGACTTCCGGCGGCTGAAGGACGCCCAGCGCAACGCCCTCGCCCAGGACCTGATCGCGAACAACGAGGAGGAGCTCGGCAAGGAGCGCCTCCAGTCCGTCGTCTTCGCCGGCACCCCCTACGCGCATCCGCCCCTCGGCACGCTCGGCGGGATCGACGCGATCGCCCTCGACGACGTGAAGGCCTTCTGGAAGGCGGCCTACACGCGCGCCGCGCTCACGGTCGGCCTCGCGGGGGATGTCCCGGCCGACCTGAAGGCCCGCCTCCTTTCCCGCCTCGGCGAGCTCGCTGCCGGGCCGGCCCTCCCGGCGCCCGCCGGCGTCAAGGGGCGCCGGCCCTCCGCGCTCGAGGTGGAGATCGTGCAGAAGGAGACCCGCGCCACGGCGATCTCCTTCGGCCTCCCGATCGAGGTGACGCGCTCCCACCCCGACTTCGCGGCCCTCTCCGTCTTCCGCGCGTTCCTCGGCGAGCACCGCAACTCGATGGCGCACCTCTACCAGAGGATCCGCGAGCTGCGCGGCATGAACTACGGCGACTACGCCTACATCGAGGCGTTCCCGTACGGCATGTACGCCACGAGCCCCGCCCCGAACGTCGCCCGAAGGGCGCAGCTCTTCGAGGTCTGGATCCGCCCGGTCGTCCCGGCCAACGGCCCGATGGCGCTGAAGATCGCCCTCCACGAGCTCGACCGGCTGATCCGCAAGGGGATCTCCGAGGCCGACTTCCAGCGGACCCGCGACTACCTGATGAAGAACGTCTACCTCCTCACCTCGACCCAGGGCGACGACCTCGGAGCGGCCCTCGACTCGAGGTGGTACGGCACCGCCGACCTGGTCCCCTACCTGCGCGAGAGGCTCGCGAAGCTGACCCGCGCCGACGTGAACCGGGCGATCCGGAAGCACCTCTCGGCCGAGACGCTCTCCGTCGTCGTGATCACGAAGGACGCCGAGGGGCTGAAGAAACAGCTTCTCTCCTCCGAGCCCTCCACGATCGCGTACGATGCCCCGAAACCCCCGGAGGTCCTCACGGAGGACGCGGTCATCGGAGCCCGGAAGCTCGGCCTGACGCCGGAGAGAGTCCGGATCACCCCGGTGTCCGAAGTCTTCGCCCGCTGAAAGGAGAGAAGATGCCCCCAGAGATCTTCTTCGTGGCCGTGGACGGCCGCCAGCTCGACGGCGAGCACGACATGAGCCAGGTCCGGCAGCTCTGCACGCAGTACGCCGGGCGCCAGGTGATGGTCTGGAACGAGGCGCTCGGGTCGTGGACCGACCCGAAGACGCTCCCGTCGTTCCGCGTCGCGGCGGCGCCCGCCCCGGCGCCCGCTCCGGCCCCCGCGCCGGCCCCCGCGCCGGTCGCGGCACCCGCTCCGGCCCCCGCGCCCGCGCCGCGCCACCCCGCCGCGGAGCGGCCCTCCCCGGCCGTCGCGGCGATCGGCGGCCTCGTCGGGGACGACGCGAACGCGTTCAAGGGTCTCCTCGACTTCAAGTTCGAGACCCTCGTCGCCCCGAAGCTGATCCGGGTCCTCTACCTCGTCTTCGCCGCCCTCTGCGCCCTCGGGGCGCTCGGCGGCATCATCTCGGGCCTGAAGACGGTCGTCACCGGCTTCCGGTTCGACTCCTTCTTCGTGATCGTCACCGGCCTCGTGATGACCGTCCTCGCGCCGGTCCTCGCCGTCGTCTACCTCTCGCTCATGCGGGTCGTCTTCGAAGGGGTGAAGGTCGCGTTCCTGGTCAAGGAGAAGCTCGAGTCGAAGGGCTGACTCCGAGCGGGCCCCGTCCCGCTCCCCACCACGCACGAAGGCCGGGCCCGCGGGCCCGGCCTTCGACGTTCGGGGAGGCGGTCGGCCCGGCTACCGGACCTTCAGCACCCGGGTCTTCGCGATCTTGTCGTGGAGCCCCTGCTTCTCGGGGTTGAAGGCGATCATGAAGAAACCGATGTAGAGGATGAAGCCGCTCACCATGTAGCCGACGAGGCGCATGAAGGCGGTGCCCCAGCCGAGCGGCTCCTCGCCGTCCTCGCGGACGATGCGCAGGCCGAGCATCTTCTTGCCCGGGGTGGCGCCCTTGTTCGCCCAGAACCAGAGCGTGTACCCGAGCGAGAGGACCATCGTGAGGAGGAACGAGAAGACCGGCAGGATCGCGGCGAGGGCCCCCGGAGCCTCTCCGCTGGCCGCGGCGCGGAACGTGATGAAGAACGTCGGCGCCCAGACGATCGCCAGCAGGATGTTGAGGATCACGCTGTCGATCAGCGACGCCAGGAACCGGATCCAGAAGCCGGCGGGCTCCCCCTCCACCGGGGCCGCCTCGTCGTAGTACCCCGGAGCCGCGGCCGGCGCGGGAGGCGGCGCCATCGGCGCCGGCCGTGCCGCCATCGGCGCGGGCGGCGGCGCCGGGCGCGCCGCCACGGGGGCCGGCGGAGGCGCCGGACGCGGCGCCGGAACGGGCGTCGGCGGCGGGATCGGCGTCGGCGGCGGAGACGGGCGCCGCATCGGGACGGGTTCCGGCACCGTCGGCGTCTCGACAGGAGCGGGGCGCGGGGCCGGCGGAGGAGCGGCGACCTGTGGAGGAGCCGGCGCGGGAGGAGGCGGAGAGGCGGGCGCCGCGGGCGGCGCCGACGGCTTCATCGGCATCCCCATTCCCTGGACGTCCAGGAGGGCCGTCCCCTCCGGGTCGTAGACCCCCTGGATCTCGAACAGCGTCTTGCCGAGGCGAATCTGGTCGCCCGGCTTCAGCCTCGCCTCCGTCACGCGCTGGCCGTTCACCCAGCTCCCGTTCGCGGAGTTGTTGTCGACCAGAAGGTGCCCCTCCGCCTCCTCCACGATCCGGGCGTGGTGGCGCGACACGGCGTGGTCCTCGAGGACGAGACCGTTCTCCTTGCCGCGGCCGATCAGGACTTCCTTCCCGGCGAGCGGGATCGTCTGGTCCTTCAGGGCAGGGTCCGGCGATTCCAGGACTTTCAGGAAAGCCATCGATTTCGCCTCGCTCCGTTTCTCGATTTTCCCGGATGATGGACCAGAACCGGGCAAAGCGAAAGCGCGGGAAGGCGCCGCGCGCGTGACGGCCGACACCGTCGCGCGTCGGGCAGAATCGCGTCATGAGCTCTCGTCCTCTCCTCCGCCCGCTCCTCGCGGCAACGTTCGCCGCGCTCCTCCTGTCGGCCCCGCCGGGCCTCGCCGACGCGGACGGCCCTCCGGAGGCCCGCCTCCTCCGCTTCCCCGACGTCCGCGGCGACACGGTCGTCTTCGTCTACGGAGGCGACCTCTGGCGCGTCCCGCTCTCCGGGGGGGCCGCGTTCCGCCTCACGTCGCACCCCGGCCTCGAGCTCTTCCCGAAGCTCTCGCACGACGGGAAGTGGATCGCCTTCTCGGCCGAGTACACCGGGACGCGGCAGGTCTGGGTCGTCCCCGCGCACGGCGGGACGCCCCGGCAGCTCACGTTCGCGACGGACGTCGGCCCGATGCCGCCGCGCGGCGGCTGGGACAACTGGGTCCTCGGCTGGACGAAGGACGGCAAGGTCCTCGTCCGGATGAA
>JAKLER010000064.1 GCA_022711615.1 Acidobacteriota bacterium | reverse complement strand
CGCGGTAGTAGACCGAGTACGTCCCCGCGCCTCCCCCGGCTCCCTGCTCGGCGAAGAGGACGGCGTGCCCGTCGCGCGAGAGATCCGAGACGACCGTCGCGTCGAGCCACGAGAGGTCCCTGTCGGCGGGATGCCCCGCGGTGCCGAGCCCCATCCCGAGCCGGACGCGCCCTTCCGTCACGAGGAGCTCGCCGGTCGCGCTCACGTCCTGGAGCGCGAGGCGCCCCGGGCTCCGCGCCAGGAGGCGCCGATTCCCCTTCAGGTCGACGGACCAGAGCGCGCAGTTCGGGGAGACGTCCGTCGCGGTGAACCAGACCTCGTCCCCCTTCGGCGACCACGCGAGGCCGAGCGCGCTCGCCCAGCCCGCGGCGAGGACAGTCACCTTGCCGGCGCGGTCGACGACGCAGATCGAGCCGCGGTCGTCGCCGGCGATCGGGTGGTCGACGAACGCGACCCGCTCGCCGTCGGGGGAGACCCGCACGTTGCTGAGCCACCCCTCGGCGACATGGAGGACCTTCTCGATCGGGTACTCGAGGCGGTGCCGCCCTTCGACGACGCGGCTCACCGCGAGCTCCTGGCCGTCGGGCGAGAAGTCCGCGTCCTCCACGTCGGTCAGGATCTTCCGCGGCGCCCCGCCGACGAGCGGGACGCGCGCGAGCGTCCCTCTCGCCGAGAAGCCGTAGATGTATCGGCGATCCAGCGAGACGGCGAGCTCGCCGGCCGACGAGACCGCGAGGACGTCTCCCGGGGGAAGGTCGAGCGGGCGGGACTCCGGGCTCTCCGTCCGCATCGAGTAGAGGCGGAACGGCTCCCCTTCCCAGCCCGCGCCGTAGACGATCGTCTTTCCGTCCGGCGAGAAGCGCGCCGAGAGGACGAGGCCCCTCCGGAACGTCAGCTGCTTGTAGGCCGGCACGCCCGGCCCTCCCGCCGCGAGCCCCGCGCGCCAGGCGAGGGCCGCGCCTCCGAGCACGACGAGCGCGGCGACCGCGGCCGGGAGGAGGACCGCGAGGCGCCGACGCTGAGCGGGGAACGACCGCCGCCGGACCGAAGAGGCCCGGGTGAAGCCCTCCGCGTACTCCCGGAGCTGGAAGGCGAGGTCGGCCGCAGACTGGAACCGGTCCTCCGGCGCCTTCTCGAGGCAGCGGCGGAGGATCGGCTCGAGCTCCGGAGGGATCTTCGCGGGATCGTCGAGGCGCGAGATCGGGTCCTCGGCGAGCGTCGCGCTCAGCGTCTCGATCGCCGACGGCTTCCGGAACGCGACCTGCCCGGTCAGCATCTCGAAGAGGACCGCGCCGAACGCGAAGATGTCGGAGCGATGGTCGAGCGGCGCGCCGCGGACCTGCTCGGGCGACATGTACCTCACCGTGCCGACGACGATCCCGGAGACGGTCAGCCGCTCGGCGGTCTCGGCGTCGGGGAGCCCCTCGAACGAAAGCGGCACGACCGGCTCGACGAGCTTCGCGAGGCCGAAGTCGAGGAGCTTCACACGGCCGTCGCGCGTGAGGAAGACGTTCTCCGGCTTCAGGTCGCGGTGGATGACCCCGGCGGCATGCGCCGCGGCGAGCCCCTGCGCGATCTCGCAGGCGGTGTTCGCGACGGACTTCGGCGGCAGCGCACCCTTGTCCAGCCGATCGCGGAGCGTCTCCCCCTCGAGCAGCTCGCTGACCAGGTACGGCACGCCGTCGTGGCTCCCGACGTCGTGGACGGCGAGGACGTTCGGGTGATTCAGCCTCCCGACCGCCTTCATCTCGACCTCGAACCGGCGGATCCTGTCGGTGTCGGAGGAGCCGGTCCTCGTCAGGATCTTGATCGCGACGTCGCGCCCGAGCCGCGTGTCCCGCGCCCGCCAGACCTCGCCCATCCCTCCCACGCCGATGCGGGTCAGGATCTCGTAGGGACCGACTTTCTCGCTGCCGGAGAGCGTCATGCGCCGACGGATGGTAGCGCGTCCGGCCCGCTCAGAGAACGCGTCGAACGGTCCAGAAGTCCCAGGCGAGGTCGGGGTGAAGGAGGTAGTCGAAGGGGAGCGTGAAGTATCCCGCCATCCCCCAGCGCCTCCCCCAGGAGTTCCGGAGGAGGAAGCGGCGCTCCCGCGCGTCGTAGCCGACCGCGAGGACCGCATGCCCGCCGAGCGTCCTCTCGTCCCGCGAGGGCATCGGCACCCGCCCCGTCTCCCTCACCGTCCGGCTCTCGAAGCGCTCGTGCACCGAGATCCCGAGCGTGAACGGGAAGCCCTGTGCGAGGCAGCCCCGGAGGTGGTCGAGCTCGCGCGGGACGCGGTGATACGTCAGCGCCCGGCGCGCCCGGGCCTCCGTGAAGCATCGCTTCGCCGGCCTCTCGGCGAACCTCTCGGGCCGCCAGGGCCAGAGGCGCTCCGAGCAGACGCCGGTCTTCGCCGCCGCCCGGTAGCCGTCGCGGAGCGACACCGGCGCGTTCGTCCCGATCGTGTGCTCCTTCGCCCGCTCGACCCAGTAGAGGAAGAGCCGCGACGGCAGCGGAGCCTCCTCTCCCTGGCGCCGCTCGTCGTACCACAGCGCCGCGCCGATCGCGTGAGCGGAGCAGGCGTTGAGAGGTCGCTGGTCCTCGACGGGCGGACAGCCGGGCCGCAGGTCGACCGCGGCGGGGAGCGCGCGCCGCACGTGCCGCGGCGCCTCCCAGCGCAGGTCGCGATGGTCGGGGACGTCGGGGTGCGTGCCGTACGGCCGGGCCTTCGTCATTCGCTTCTCCTTGCCAGGCGGGCGCTATTCTCGCGGCTCCCATGTCCAGCGCCGAGTCCCCCGCCGCTCCCTGGCCGAAGCTCGACCCCGAGAAGCGCAGCGCCGACGTCCGCGCCTTCTTCGACCGACGCGCGCGCGTCTACGACCGTGTGGCGGACCGCCCCTACTGGGACTTTTCCGACCGGGTCCTCCTCGAGCTCCTCCGGCGGACGATCCTGACCGGCCTCGGCGACGGAGACGGTCTCCGCCTTCTCGACGCCGGCGGCGGAACCGGGCGCTGGGCGCTCCACCTGCTCCGCGAGCTCCCGCGTGCGACCGCCGTCCTCGCCGACGTCTCCCCCGGGATGCTCGCCGCCGCCCGGCGCAAGGCCGTCCGGGCCGGGCTCTTGGGCCGGCTCTCGCTCCTCGCGCACGACCTCCACGAGCCGCTGCCGCGCCGCCTCGGCCGCTTCGACCTCGTCCTCTGCTTCCACAACGTCGCCAGCCTCGTCGCCGATCCCGCCGCGCTCTTCGCTCGCCTCGCGCGTGCGGCCGTGGGCAGGGGCCGCGTCGCGTTCGTCCTTCCCAGCCTCTGGCAGGCGGCGGCGAAGGTCCTCCGCGACGGCCGTCCGTCCGAGCTCCGCCGGCTCGCCGCAAGCGCCTCCGTCCGCTATGCGCCCGGAGTCCCCGAGGTCCTCGTCTTCACCCCGGCGATCGCCCGCGCGCTCCTCCAGCGGGCCGGCTGCACGGAGGTCTCGGTGCGCGGCTTTCCGGTCACCGTCCACCCCGAGGGCCCCGACGAGGCGCTCCCCGCGCACCTCGCGAGCCCCCGGCTCCGGCGCCGGCTCGTCCCGCTCGAGGCCGCTCTCTGCCTCTCGGAAGAAGCGGCCGCGCGCGGGAACAACCTGCTCGCGATCGGGCGGACGCGCCGGTGAAGCAGACGCGGGAGGATCGACGAGCCGGTGCCGGACGGAACGGCTGGCCTGCCCGGCCGGGCTCGAACCGGCGACCCTCGGCTTAGAAGTCCTCCGACACCTCCTTTTCGGCGCTTTCGCCCCCTACCAGTCACACGACAGAAACCCGCATTCTTACTGCACTTAGCCCGCTTTCTCTTGCGCCGGGCGAGCGCACGGAGCACACTCCGGGGGTGACGCGGTGACGCGAAAAGTGACGCGGCCCCGCTCCCGTCGAGAGTGACCGTCGTGAACGCCTCTGCATGAAGTAGCCCGTCGGGGGCGAGGCGGCCGGGATTGATCCCCCGGCCGAGCGGACAGCACGTCCCCCGCGTCCTCGCCCCCGACCCTTTCGCCTGGGACGTGCGGGAGGCCGGGACGTGCAGGCAACCCCGTACAACTCCAGGTTGCACCTAGACCCAAGTCGTATTGCGGATGCCGCAGGCGCGGGGCTCCTCTTGCAGAGTTCCTCACCGTGCGCTAAAGTCTCGCCCAATCAGTGGGAGGCACCCTATGGGGTCCGACCTCCGCCGATCTTGCTGAAAGGCAAGATCACTAACAGCAGCAGCGGCACCGATCGAGCCCCGGTAAAGAGCCTCAGGCTCCCGGTCCACGTTCCGCCGCTGACGCCCCCCTTCCCGCAGCTAGTCGCTCTCCGTCCGCGCGGCGCTCGCCGTGCGGCTTTGCCGTGTCTGCCCGTCACCCCGTAACGCGGCTGCGCGCAGCCGAGAAAGGACCTCATGCCGAAAGCCCTGACCTCTAACCTCCCTCCCTCCCGCCGTCGTCCGAAGCCCGCGGCCGAGCCGCTTTGCGTTCGCCTCGCCGATGCACCGGCACTCGTCGGCCTGTCCGTCCGCGGCATCGCCGCTGCGATCGCGCGCGGTGAGATCCGCGCGATTCGGCGGGGGCGGGCGATTCTGATCCCCTTCGGCGAGCTTCGCCGGTTCGCCGGGAGCCCCGGATGAGAGGCGACGAAAACGAAAAAGCCGGCTCGGGTCTAGCTCACCCGAACCGGCCGACGCGATCGAAAACCGCCTGCAAGCCGCATTCTAGCGCGTCGTCAGATCCTAACTCCAGCCCCGTCCTCGTCGACCGGGATCTAGCCGTCGGCCGGCTCGGCCGCTGGGCGACTCGGGGGGCGGCATGACCCCGTTCAAAACCGTCGTCTCGGCCCTCGAGGCGCACGGCTCGCGCGGCAAGGGCTCCGCCTGGCAATGCCCGGCGCATGAGGACCGGACCGCCTCCCTCTCAGTCTCGCAGGGCAGGGACGGCCGCGCCCTCGTGAAGTGTCACGCCGGATGCGACCTCGAGGCAATCCTCGGCGCGCTCGGCCTGGCGGTCGCGGACATCTCGCCGGAGCGGGAGGAGCGTCGCGGATCGAAGCGCATCAAGGCCGTTTACCGCTACCCGGACGAGACGGGCGCCCTCCTCTATGAGGTCGTCCGCTTCGAGCCGAAGGACTTCCGCCAGCGTCGGCCCGACCCGAAGTCAAAGGACGGCTTCGCCTGGAATCTGAACGGGACGCGCCGGGTTCTCTACCGTCTCCCGGAGGTCCTCGAGGCGGTCCGCTCCGGCCTCCCCCTCTACTACGTCGAGGGAGAGAAGGACGCCGACAACCTTCGCGCCGTCGGACTCCGCGCGACGACGCACGCGGGAGGAGCCAAGGCGTGGAGGCCCGCTGACTATATCGAGCCTCTCCGCGGCGCCCGCGTCGTCCTTCTCCCCGACGACGATCCTCCGGGCCGCGACCTCGGGCGGACGATTGCGAAGGACCTCGTTGGCGTCGCCGCTGAGGTGCGGGTTCTCAACCTCGGCCGACCCGGCGTCAAAGACGTATCCGACTGGCTCGCGGCCGGCGGCACGGCGGACGAGCTGCTACGCCTCGCGGCGGAGGCCCCGACGGCTGAGAGCCTCGCCAGCGTGGACGGTGCTGAGGTCCTCGACGCGGTCGTCCGATTCGTTCGGCGCTACGTCGTCGTTACTCCCGAGCAGACCCACATCATCGCCCTCTGGGTCCTCCACACCTGGGCGTTCGATGCGTCCGACCAGACGGTCTACCTCGCGATCCTCTCGGCCGAGAAGAGGTCGGGCAAGACGCGACTCCTGGAGATCCTCGGCGTCGTCACCCGCGCGCCCTGGCACGCCGTTCAGCCGTCGGAGGCCGTCCTCTATCGAAAGATCGAGAAGGATCGGCCGACCCTCCTCCTCGACGAGACGGACGCTCTCTTCTCGCAGCGCGGCGACTCTCGGGCCGAAGCGGTCCGGGCGCTCCTCAACGCCGGCAGCCGGCGCGGCGTGACGGTTCCCCGCGTCCTCGACGCGAAGTCCGACAAGCTCATCGACTTCAACGTCTACTGCCCGAAGGCGCTCGCCGGGATCGGGACGTTGCCCGACACGGTCGGCGACCGATCGGTCCCGATCGAGATGAAGCGTAAGCGCCGCTCTGACACGGCTGAGCGGTTCCGGCTGCGCGACGTTGAGAAGGAAGCGCGCGAGCTGCGCGCCCGCCTCGAGGCATGGGCGACGGCCCGTGTCCCGCAGCTCCGCTCCGCCCGGCCGGCGCTCCCGCGCGAGCTGGGCGACCGTGCGGCCGACGGGGCCGAGCCGCTCCTCGCGATCGCGGATCTTGCCGGCGGACCCTGGCCGGAGCGTGCGCGGCGTTCGATCGTCGCCCTGGCCGGGGAGCGAACCGAGGAGGACGAGTCCGACGGCGTCCAGCTCCTCGCCGACGTTCGCCGGGTCCTCACCCTCCTCGTCAGGACGGACGGGACGATCCGGACGGAGAAGCTCCTCGAGGAGCTGAGGGCGCTCCCGGAGTCTCGCTGGAAGAGGTTCGGACCGCGCCGCGAGGAGGTCGACGCTCTCGACCTCGCCCGCCTCCTCCGGCCCTACGGCATCCGGCCGACTCGCATCCGGGACGGCGACGCCGTCGTCCGCGGCTACATGGTGTCGGCGTTCGCCGACGCCTTCGAGCGATACCTCTCCGAACCTCCTCAGCCTGAGGGGTCCGCTACACCCGCTACGCCGCTACAAAGCGACAACCATGCGGGTCAAAACGTAGCACCCTACCCGCTACAGCACCCGCTACAGACTCCCGCGGCGACGCCGAAGTCCGGAACGTGTAGCGGGTCATGTAGCGGGTCACCCGCTACGGTTTCGAGCGACAACCATGCGGGTTGTAGCGGTGTAGCACCCGTAGCGGGTCAGGAGACACACGCCGACTTCACCTATGACGAGGACGGCCTCCCGCGCGCCGAGTGGCGGCCGGGCACCTGCCCGACCGTCGAGGACGAGGAGGCTCCGGAGCCGGAGGCGGTCGTCCGGTGCGGCCGGCCGCTGCACCCCGGCGCCGAGGTCTGCCGGGAGCACGCCGACCCGGCATTCGCCCGAGGTGCGGCATGAGGCTCGCCCTCCGCGTCCTCGTCGCCGTCCTGACGCTCCTCCTGGCCGGAGGCGCACGTTGAGCCGGCGCGTCCGTAGTGGCGAAAGGATTTCGCTCGGGTTCACCGCCGACACCGCGGCCCGGACGGGCCTGTCCCGGAGGACGATCCAGCACGAGCTTCAGATCGGCACCATGCCCGCAACCGTTCGGGAGGCTGCGGCAAAGGCCCCGAAGCTGGCCGACTGTAAGACCGACCTCCTCGTCCTCGCGCGGATTGCGGCGGTAGACGAGCAGCTCGCCGTGACGCTCGCCGAGAAGGTGGCCTCTGGCGAGGCCCGCAATCTCCAGCAGGCCATCAATGACTCGCCTGTTCTCCCTCGCCGTCCGCCGCGCCGGGCGACCCGTCAGCTTGCAAGCTCGCACCTTCTTGACGGGCGGCGAGGGGGACTTTCTCCACGAACAGAACGACCGCCGGCACCGCCGGCTGAAGGAGAACGCATGAAGACCCTCGACACCGAAACCCAAGCCGGCATCTTCGCTGCCGGGACCGCCGCCGCTGCCGTTCTCAAGCGCCGTGCGCCTGACGCCGTGCGCGAGCTCGCGGGGCTCGGCTTCGTCATCGCGGCCTGCGCGCCGACCTACGAGCACCTCGAGGAGTGGCAGCGCTCCGCGGGGCTCCCGCCGATCGACCAGGCGAGCTACGAGGAGGCCCTCGCCGCCGCCGTCGACTTCGCGAACCTCACGTTCGCGACCGACGGGCAGAAGGAGCACTAGATGTCCGGCGCGATGGACTCTCGAGTTATCCGCTGGAGAAGAGAAGCCCTGACCCTGGGGCGACCGTGGGAGCGCGTCCGAAGCGTGCGCCCGCGAGGCGGTTCCTTGCGGGAACCGTGGGGCGGACCGCTGAGCGGCCCGCGGCGCGACCGAGGCGCCACGACCGAAACCCCGATCGAAAACGAACCAGATTCCGCGGCCTAGCGCCGCAGGAGAAACACCATGCCTTTCAGCTACAACGACAGCGTCGTTCCTGAGGCGATCGTTGACGCCGTCACCGTCCTTTCGTCCAGCAAGTCCGCGTTCTTCGGAACCGGCGTCGCCGTCATGGAAGAGAACGACGGGTACGGCAAGGGCGGAAATTTCGTTCGCCGCAGGTACGGCGCCGAAGACTCGGCGGCCGGCGTCCCGATCGACGGGACCGAGCAGACTCCCGAGATTCTCAACGCGCACGCCGATCTCGCACCGGTGCTGCGCAGGCTGCGATTCCGCCGTGCCGTCGACGGCTCCGGCGCTGCCGAAGGTGGCGCGCTCGCGCTCGCCCCGACTCAGCGCATTCTCGACTCCACGATCAACTGGTGGAGCGCCGAGTGGGATCGCGTGATTCTGGCCGAGCTTGCCGCGGCGTTCGACCCGTCGGCCGGCGTCCTCTATGACACGCACGTTCACGACATCGCGACCTCGTCCGGGGCGATCGTCCCGCTCTCGTTCGCTTCCGTCGTCGAGGGATCGACCCTGATCGGCGATCGCTTCCGCGACCTCGCCGTCCTCGTCTGTCACTCGAAGGTCGCGGCCGACATCATTAGGGAGGCCGGCGCCCGCCCGCTCGCCGCGCCGATCGCGGGACAGCCGTTCCTGACGGATGTCTTCGTCGGCAACCTGAGGCTCGTCGTCAGCGATCGCTGTCCGGTTAGCGGCTCCGACACCTGGGCGAAGTACACCTCGTTCGCCCTTGCCGTCGGCTCGGTCTGGGCGATCGAGCAGCAGCCGATCCGGGAGTTCGTGCAGACGAACAGCGCGATCCCGAGCATCGACTACTCGCAGACCTGGCACCGCGCGATCGGCATCAGCGGCCTTTCCTTCAACGTGACGACGGTCAACCCGGCCGACTCGGTCCTGGCCACGCCGGCATCGTGGGCGCTGACGATCGACCCGATGACCGACGCCTCGAGGAAGTCCGTCGGCGTCGTCGGGATCATCACGAACGCCACGAGCTAGCACGTCAACCCGGCCGGGGGCGCCTCGCGCGCTCCCGGCCTTTCCTTCGCTGAGGGGGCGCCGTGACGCGATCCGACTCGAGGACGACCCGACACACGCCCGGCACCGCGAGGGGCTCCTCGAGGCACGGGGACCCGGCAGGCGGGGCGCGGGAGGCTCGAGACGAAGCGCGTCGGCCGTCGCGTAGAAAACCGCAACACGAAAAGGTCCGGTAACCGCACCGGCAGGGGGGTCGAAATGGGAGCACGGGGAAGCTGCAACGCCTGTTCTCACCCGCGAAGGGACGCGATCAACGCGGCAAAGGCCGATGGAATGCCGGTCGCGACGATCGGGAGGACGTTCAACGTCGCGGTGACGACGTTAGCCAGGCACTTCAGGAACGGCCACGCGAGGCCGGCTCCGGCCGTGGCTCGCCCGGCCGCTGTGGTCACCGCACCGTCCGCGGTGCCGCGCCATCCGAAGGCGTCGGACCCGGACCCGGAGGTTAGCTTCGCGAAGGTCCGGCGGGCCGCGGAGTACTTGAACGTCCCGTTGGGCGAGCTCGCGGCGTGTCTGGAGAATCACATCGAGGTCCACGTGGCGACAGCGAACGACGCCGAGGAGGATGAGCTTTTCGCCGCCTGGGACGAGGCCGACGACTGCGACGAGTACTGTCAGGCGGTCATCCGGACCGGGCGGTTCCTCGAGGAGACGGCGTAGTAGCCCGTCCGCGCGCTCGGAGCACCTCGCCGCACGGAAGGCCATCTATGAGCGGCTGCACCCTGAGGCGCCAGTGAGGGCCGGCCGGCCCGAAAAGAATGCGGAAAGGATTTCCGCATTTACCACCGACACCGCGGCGAAAACCGGCCTCTCCGACCGCACGATCCGCCCGGCGAGGTACGCTAGACCCGTGGGCGTCGTCCGGAAAGGTGACCGCTGGATCATCCGATGGCTGGAAGGCTCCGGCCCGGAGCGCGTCTATCGACAACTGAAGATCCCCACGCGGAACGAGGACCGCACCCCCGTCACGTATGACGACGCTAAGGACCTCTGGAAAGCGAAGGTCGCGGAGGCCGTCTCGCGTCGGCGCGGCCCCGGCCCCCGGCCCCGGTTCGCCGCGCTCGCCGCGCGGTACCAGGAGGTACACGGGCCGGAGCTGTCCGCGAGCTGGCGGAAGCGCGTTGACGGCATCCTCCGCGACCACTTGGCCCCGCGGTTCGGCCCGGCGCGTTGCGAGGACCTCACGGCGGGGGACATCGTCCGCTATCGGAACGACCGCAAGGCGGACGGGGCATCGAACGCCACGATCAACAGGGAAGTGACGCTCCTCCTGGCGATCCTGGGATTCGGCGAGGCTGAGGGGTGGCTAGACCGTACGCCGATCCCCCGGAAGCGCGTCCGCCCCCTGCCGGAACGTGTCGTCGAGACCTTTTTTCTCCCCGAGGAGTGGCAGAAGCTCCGGGCGGCTTTCGACGACCGGGAGACCTGGGAGCGGCATCGGGCGAAGGTCCGCACCTTCGGCCCCGTCGTCGCCGACGCCCGCGCGCCGAGGGGGACCGGGCGGCGCCACGGTGCCGGCCTGAAG
The DNA here is from genome assembly GCA_022711615.1 of Acidobacteriota bacterium. Lineage (GTDB taxonomy): Bacteria > Acidobacteriota > Thermoanaerobaculia > UBA5066 > UBA5066 > UBA5066. The sequence goes on along the minus strand of JAKLER010000064.1, from coordinate 6,191 downwards.
CCCGACGGGGACGCTTCCCACGCCTATCGGGAGCGGCTGAGGAAGGCGATCGATGTCCTCGAGGCCGTCTTGCTGACCGGGAGCCGGCTCGGAGAGATCATCGGCCTCACCTGGGACGCGGTCGACTTGAAGCGCGGCCGGGTCACGATCTGGCAACCGAAGGTCGGGCGCGCGAAGGTCCTCCCGATCACCCCCGAGCTGCGCGCGCTCCTCGAGGCTCAACCCCGCGGCATCGGCAAGACGCCCGTCTTCCGGCGCCCCGATCCCCCCCGCCGTCCGGGGCAACCGGCGCCGAAACCGGCCCCGTGGGATAAGGCGAAGCTCGAGCGGGCGTTCCGCCTCGCGCGCAAGCTGGCGAAGATCCGGCCGGAGCTGAGGATTCACGACCTCCGGCACGCCGCGGCGAGCTGGGCGACGGCCGGGGGCGCATCGGATCGGCACGTCCGCGACCTCCTCGGCCACACGTCGGTATCGATGTCGGCGCGCTACAGCCACGTCCGCCCGGAGGACCTCGCCGGAGCGGCCGGGATCGTCTCGAGGCTGGCCTCCGGTGACGCGAAGAGTGACGCGGAGAGGCCCGTCCGGAAGCGCCGAAGCGGCTCAAAGCCGCATGAATAGCTGGCCTGCCCGGCCGGGCTCGAACCGGCGACCCTCGGCTTAGAAGGCCGATGCTCTATCCAGCTGAGCTACGGGCAGGCGCTCGAGCGGACCGGGAGGAACTGTAGCAGGCGGCGGCTCAGCGCGCGCGGGAGCAGCGCTTGCGGAGGGCGGCGGGCAGCTCCGCCGGAAGGCCCGTGGCCGCGCGCGCCCCGGGCGGCGTCGCCCCCGCCCCCTTCGCCTTCCCGATCCGGGCCCGGAGCCAGTCGCGGAAGGCGACGGCGTCACAGAAGCCGGCGTCGGCCCCGGTGAGAGGGACCCGATCGGCGTCCTCGCAGAACGCGCGGCCTCCGACGAGGATCGTCATCCCTGGAGCGGCCTCGCGCGCCTCGGAGATCGTCCGCGCGGCCTCGGGCACGTGCCCCGCGAGGGACACGGAGAGGGCGAGCGCCGAGGGCCGCCTCTGCGCCACGAAGCGAACGAGCGACTCCCGCGGCACGTTCGCCCCGAGCGACTCCGCGTCCCAGCCGCTTTCGCGCGCGACGTCCGAAAGGAGCCGGATGCCGACGTCGTGGAACTCGCCGGCGAGGCAGGCGAGGAGGATGCGCGGCCGGCCGGGTCCCGCGGGCGGGGCGGCGGCCCCCGCGGAGCGCGCCACGACGCGCGTGGCGAGCGCCGTCGCGAGATGCTCCTCGGCGACCGACAGCTCCCCGCGCGCCCACATCCGGCCGACCTCCGCGAGCGCCGGGACGACGAGGTCGCGCACGAGGAGGGCCGTGTCGGCGCCACGGGAGCGGGCCCCGCGGAGGAACTCCTCCGCCTCGGCCTCGGCCCCGCCCAGGAGCGCCATCAGGAACGGGCCGGTGAGGTCCGCGAGGTCGGCCCCTCCCGAGGTGGACGCGAAGACCCTTGCTCTAGACGTCGGCACTCTGTTCTCCAAGGCGAGTACGCCGCCCGCGGCGGGGCGGATTCCTCACGCCTTCACCTCGACTCGGGTCCCCCCCCAGACATCGAGGACGGCCCCGGTGATCGTCGCCGCCGCCGGGGAGAGGAGGAAGAGGACCGACTCGGCCACGTCGAAGGCGTCGAGCTTCTCCTCGAGCGGCTTCTCGTGCGGCGCGGGCGCCAGGCTTCGAGACCGGTTCTCCGTCGAGCCGGGGCAGACGGCGTTCACCGCGATGCCGGCCGGGCGGAGCTCGAGAGCGAGCGCCTTCGTCAGGCCGACGAGACCGAACTTCGCGGCGCAGTGGGCGGCGACGTTCGCGTCGCCGGCCGTCCCGTGGATCGACGCGACGTTCACGATCCGCCCGTGGCTCTTCTTCAGCTCCGGAAGGGCGGTCCGGACGAGGAGGTAGGTCGCCTTCAGGTTCGTGTCGAGGACGGTGTCCCACTCCTCTTCGGTCAGCTTCTCGAACGGCTTCCAGACGAAGACGCCGGCGTTGCTGACGACGGCGTCGACGCGTCCCGTCTCCGCGACGGCACGTGCGACGAGCCGTTCGACGTCGGCGGCCCGGCGGACGTCGCAGGGGACGGCGACCGCCGCGCCGCCGAGAGCGGCGACCTCGCGCACGACCTCCTGGAGCTGCTCTTCCGTCCGCGAGGCGAGGACGACCGACGCCCCCGCCCGGGCGGCCGAGAGCGCTATGGCGCGGCCGATCCCGCGGCCCGCACCCGTGACGATCACGGTCTTTCCGACCAGCGCCTTCTGTTCCGCCACTTCCGCTCCCTCCGCCCGTCCGCACCTCCGGGCCGCGTGTGTCGCGCGGGGAGGCTAGCAGGTTGCCGGGGAAAGCGGAGGGGCCGCGCTCCGGGGAGCTCCGCCCGCCGGACCCCTACAATCGGCCCCGGAGGCCCGACCGAACCGATGCACGCACGCCCCTCGAGACTCGTCCTCTTCGACGTCGACGGCACGCTCCTCTCCTCGGGCCGCCGCGGCCTGACGGCGTTCGGAGAGGCCCTTCGGCGGACGTTCGGGACGGAAGGCGCCCTCGCCTCGTACCGCTTCGAGGGGAAGCTCGACCCGGTCATCGTCGCCGAGCTCATGAGCGGCGCCGGCGTCCCCGACGACGTCGTGGCCGCCCGCCGCCCCGCCGCGCTCGAGCTCTACCTCGACCTCCTCGAGGAGGCGCTCGCCGCCGAGCCGCCCCTCCTGAAGCCGGGGGCCGCCGAGGTCGTCGCCCGCGTCGCCGCGACGGACGCCGTCGTCCCGGCGCTCCTCACCGGGAACATGCCGCGCGGAGCCCGGATCAAGCTCTCGGCCGCCGGCCTCTGGGAGCACTTCCGCTTCGGCGTCTTCGGGGACGAGGCGGGAAGACGGGTCGAGCTGGGCCCGATCGCCCTCGCCCGCGCGCTCGAGACGACCGGCCGCCCCTTCTCCCCGTCCGAGACCGTGATCGTCGGCGACGCGCGGGCCGACGTCGAGTGCGGGCGCGCCCTGGGCGCCCGCGTCGTCGCGGTCGCCACCGGCCGGACGAGCGCCGCGGAGCTGCGCGAGGCCGGGGCCGACGTCGTCTTCGAGACGTTCGCCGACGTCGCCTCGGCCTGCGAGGCGATCCTTGCTTAGCGCCTCGCTCGCCCTCGCCCTCGCCGCGGCGCCGGCCTCCGGACCGCCCGTCGACGTCACGCTCCCGACGGTCCACGACGTCCGGATGTCGGTCGACGTCGCCCCGGCGCGGGACGTCCTCCTCCTCCTCGGGGGAGGCCCCGACGCGCCGGCGGCGCTCCGGCGGCTGCGCGCCTCCCGCCCGTTCTCCGTCGCGTTCTCCCGCGACGGCGGCACCCCGGAGGACCTCCTCGGCCGCCTCGTCTCCGTCGCCGCCGGGACCCCCGAGCCGCTCCTCTCCGGCTACGCCCGCCGGGCCGGCACCTTCGGGAAGGTGCTCGACGCGCTCGAGACGGAGGGGACGCCCGGGGGGCTCGTCCAGGCGCGGCGCATCGCCGCCCTCCTCCCGGCGTCGCGCCCGGTCACCGCGCGCCTCGTCCTCGTCCCGCTCCTCGGGCTCGGCGGCTTCGACGACGTCGTCGCCGAGGAGGACGGCGAGACGACCTGGCTCTTCGCCGACCTGCCGCGCCTCGCCCCCGAGGGGCCGGCGGAGGTCGTCCCGCGCGAGGCGGTCCTCTCCCTCCTCCGCGCGTCGGCCGCGGAGGCCTGGAAGCGGCTCTTCGCCCCGTTCCGTCAGCCGCCCGGCTGGCCGGGCGAGACCGGCCCCGACTTCGGCACGCTCCTCGCGCGGACCGTCAACGACGGACCCGAGACCCTCTTCCTCATCCCCGACGAGTTCTACCCGCTCGGCACGATGCTCGAGGAGCCGATCGAGCGGAGCTTCGCCCGCTGGAACGCCGCCGCCGAGACGCTCCTCGACCCGAAGTCGTCGGCCGACGCCCGCCGGGAGGCGTTCCTCTCCGTGACGACCCGCGGCGACTTCTGGCGCCGCCATGCTCCGGTCGTCGGCGCGAAGGTGTCCGAGACGATCCTCCGGCGGGCGGGGACGCAGCGCTTCGTCGAGGCGCTCGCGAACGGGCCGCGCGCCGTCGCCGAGCTCTACGTCGAGGTGACCCGGAAGACGAAGGAGCCGCAGCTCGGGAAGGCGGCGAAAAAGGCGCTCGAGGCGCCTCCCGCCGCCCGCTGAGCGGGCGCGGCGCTCTCTCCGGGAGCGCCCCTCAGAGCGCGGCGCAGCAGGGGGCCGAGCAGCGCTCGTAGACCGTGCCGCGCTGCCTCGGCGTGAAGCCGGCGTCCCGGATCAGCGCGACCATGTCGTCCCGCGTCATCCGGTTGTGCGCGCCCGCCGCGGCGACGACGTTCTCCTCGATCATGATCGAGCCGAGGTCGTCGGCGCCGAAGAAGAGCGACACCTGCCCGATCTTCTTCCCCTGCGTCACCCACGAGCCCTGCACGTGAGGGACGTTGTCGAGGAAGAGGCGCGAGAGCGCGAGCGTCCGGAGGTAGTCGTGCCCCGTCGAGACCTCGACCTTCCCGTCGAGCTCGGTGTTCTCCTCCTGGAACGTCCAGGGGATGAACGCCGTGAACGACTCCCGGCCCCCGTCGAGGGCGGCGTCCTGCACGCGCCTCACGACCTCGAGGTGCGCGACCCGCTCCGCGTACGTCTCGCCCACCCCGAACATCATCGTCGCCGTCGTCGGCATCCCGAGCCGGTGCGCCTCGCGGTGCACCTCGGCCCACCGCTCGGTCGGCGCCTTCGCGAGCGCGACGATCCTCTTCCGCACGCCGTCCTCGAGGATCTCCGCCCCGCCCCCGGGCACCGACATCAGCCCCGCCTCGCGCAGCCGGACGAGGACCTCGGCGACGGGGAGCTTCTCCTTCTTCGCGAGGAACCAGATCTCGGGCGCCGAGAACGCATGCCGGTGGATGCCGGGATAGCGGTCCCGGAGGTACGACAGGAGCTCCTCGTAGAACGAGAACGGCAGGTCGGCGTGGACGCCCCCCTGCAGGAGGACCCCCGTCCCGCCGAGCGCGAGCGTCTCCTCCACCTTCGCGCCGATCTCCGCGAGCGGGAGGACGTAGGCCTCCTCGTCGCCCGCCTTCCGATAGAAGGCGCAGAACGCGCAGCGGTAGACGCAGACGTTCGTGTAGTTCACGTTCCGGTCGACCTGGTACGTCGCGACGCTGCCCGGGTGGAGGCGCCGCCGCACGGCGGCGGCCGCGGCGCCCAGCTCGAGGAGCGGCGCCTCCTCGAGGAGGAGGACCGCCTCCGAGGCCGTGAGCCGCCCGCCCGCCGCGGCGCGCTCGAGCAGCGCGCCGACGCGCGGCGAGCCTCCGAGGCCGGGGGACGGAGGGTTCGGGAGGAACGCGTCCGGCGCGGCGGAGGCCATCAGGAGAACGACCTCGGGACGAGCGGCACGCCCGCGAACGGCGGGAGGTCGGGGGAGGGGATCAGGCCGTGGGCGGCGGCGCGCCGGTAGAACTCCGCGAGGCCGCGCTCGTCGTCGGCGTCGAGGTCGTAGTGGAGGTTCATCTCGAAATACTCCGTGAGGAGCCTGCGGTCGAGCCCCGTCCGGGCCATCGCGGCGTCGACGATCTCGGGCATCCGGTGGCGCGCGTAATCGCGCGACCAGAGGAACGGCTCGGGGGAGACGTCCCGGCGGACGGCCCAGACCGCCGTCACGAGCGGGAGCCCCGTCAGCCGGTTCCACCCCTCGGCGAGGTCGAGGACGCGGTACGCCGAGACGTCCGTCGTCAGCGCCGGGTCTCCGATCAGCAGCGCGGCGTCGGCGCTCGAGAGCATCCGCGGCAGGTCGGGGACGGCCCGGTGGTACTCGGGCGAGGCGCCGAAGAGATCGGCGAAGAGGATCCTCGCCATCGCGGCCGAGGAGCGCGAGCTCGTGTCGAGCGCGACGCTCCGCACCTTCTCGAACGGGACCCGGGAGACGAGGAGGACGCTCCTCACCCTCTCGTACGCGGCGATCCCGACGCCCCGGACGATCCGCACGCCGGGGATCCGCGCCGCCTCGATCGCCGGGATGATCCCCGCCTGCACCTCACCCCGCGCGAGCCGCTCCGCGCAGACCGACGGCACGTCGTTGATCGGGAGGAAGCCCTCGACCGCCCCTTTCAGGAAGCCCCAGGTGACCGGCCA
>JAKLER010000063.1 GCA_022711615.1 Acidobacteriota bacterium | reverse complement strand
GCGAGGTCGGTGACCTCCGGCTCGCGGGCGGCGTTCTCGATCGTCGTCGTGCCCCGCGCGAGCGTCGCGGCGAGGAGCACGTTCTCGGTGCCGGTGACGGTGACCTGCGGGAAGCGGATGGTCGTGCCGACGAGCCGTCCGCGCCCCGGGCCGAGGCGCGAGACGTGCGCGTGGATGTATCCCTTCTCGACGGCGACGCGGGCCCCCATCGCCTCGAAGGCGGCGATGTGGAGGTCGACGGGGCGGACCCCGATGGCGCACCCGCCCGGGAGCGAGACGCGCGCCTCGCCGAACCGGGCGAGGAGCGGGCCGAGGACGAGGATCGAGGCGCGCATCGTCCGGACGAGGTCGTAGGGCGCCTCGGTCGAGACGATGCGCGAGGCGTCGAGCGTGACCGTCCCCGGGGCCTCGCCGGCGATCGCGACGCCCATCCCGGCGAGGAGCTTCTTCATCGTCCGGATGTCGGCGACGGGCGGGAGGCGGTCGAGGCCGACGGGGCGCTCGGCGAGGAGAGCCGCCGCGATGTCGGGAAGGGCGGCGTTCTTCGCGCCGGAGACGGCGAGAGTGCCCGAGAGGCGGGAGGGGCCGGAGACGAGGAAGGCGTCCAAAGCGGGCGGAGTGTAGTACGCGGCCCGGGGCCGCCGTGGCCCCTCAGCGGCGGCGGGCGACGACGGTGCGCGGGATGCCGGCCGGGTCGATGCGGACGTCCTCGAGCGTGAACGCGGGGCTCGCTTCGACGAGGCCGCACACCTCGCGCGCCTGGCCGTAGCCGATCTCGAAGAGGAACGGCGCGCCCGGGAGGAGGCGCGGCGGGAGCTCTGCCAGGAGGACGCGGACGGCATCGAGGCCGTCGTCGCCGCCGAAGAGGGCGAGGTGCGGCTCGTGGTCCGAGACGGTCTTCTCGACGTGGGGCGCGTCGACGCGCGGGACGTACGGGGGGTTCGCGACCGCGAGGTCGAAGAGGGGGCGCGGCGCGAGGGCCGAGAGCCAGTCGGAGGCGAGGAAGGAGACGCGCGCGGCGACGCCGTGGAGCGCGGCGTTCGCCCGCGCGAGCGCGAGGGCCGCCTCGGACCGGTCTACCGCGACGACGCGCGCCTCCGGCCGCTCGATCGCGAGCGAGACGGCGAGGACGCCGCTCCCCGTCCCTCCGTCGAGGATCGAGCGGGCCGCGGGGGCCGCCTCGCGCGCGATCTCGACGATCGCCTCGGTCTCGCCGCGCGGGATCAGGGCGCGCGGGTCGACGCGGAACGTCCGTCCCAGGAACTCCCACTCGCCGAGGAGGTACTGGAGCGGCTCTCCCGCGGCGCGTCGGGCGACGAGGTCGCGGTAGCGGGCCGCGTCGCCGTCGTGGGCCTCGTCGCGCCGCCGCGCGTGGAACCAGCCGCGCGGACGCCCGGCGGCCGAGGCGAGGAGCTCCTCGGCCTCGAACGGGGCGAACGCGGGGGAGTCGAGGAGGGATCGTCCCTCGGCGAGGAGCTGGCCCCAGGTCGGCACGGGTGGATCTTGCCACCACGAGGGCAGGACCTCTCGCGCGGGCGCCGCGCGTCCGCCTCAGAAGCCCATGCGGTAGAGCATCAGGTAGATGACGACGCCGGTGACGGAGACGTAGAGCCAGATCGGGAGCGTCACGCGCGCGAGGCGCCGGTGCGCCTCGAAGCGTTCCTTCCGCGCGAGGACGAGGGTCGTCACGGCGAGGAACGGGACGACGGCGGCGAGGACGGTGTGCGTCAGGAGGACCGTCAGGTAGAAGGTCCGGACGGGGCCCGTCCCCTGGAAGCGGACGCTGCCCGCCTCGAAGTGGTAGACGAGGTAGGAGACGAGGAAGAGGACGGAACAGGCGAAGGCGGCGGTCATCGCCCGCCGGTGCGCCTCGCGCCGGCCCGCGCGGATCAGGACGAAGCCGGCGACGAGGAGCGACGCCGCGGCTCCGTTCAGGATCGCGTTGACGGTGGGCAGGTCGGAGAAGGTCAACGGCGCTCCGGGAGCGCGGCGGCGAGGGCCCGGGCGTCCCGCTCGAGGACGTCGACGGGAGGCTGCTCCATCCCGTCGTAGTAGCCGCGGATCGTCCCTTCGCCGTCGACGAGGACGAAGCGGGTGGAGTGCAGGATCGGCTCGACGCTGTCGGCGGGGCCGTCCTCGATCGCGAGCTTGAAGCCGTCCTTGATCAGCGTGCGGATCACCGGCCGGCCGCCGTGGAGGAAGCTCCAGCGGGAGAGGTCGGCGCCGAGGTCGCGCGCGTATGCGGCGAGGACCTCCGGCGTGTCGTGCTCGGGGTCGACGCCGAATGAGACGTACCGGATCCCGGGGACGTCGGCCGTCTTCCTCGAGAGGGCGAGCATTCGCGAGGAGAGGATCGGGCAGCTGCCGCCGCAGCGCGTGAAGATGAAGTCGGCGATCCAGACGGTACCGGCGTACTCCGCGGCCGTCACCGTCTTCCCGCTCTCGGAGACGAGCGCGAAGGCGGGGGCGCCGCCGAGGCGCGGGAGGTCGGGCCCGGCGGTCGGGCGATGGAGGAGGAGGTAGAGCCCTCCGGCGACCGCCGCGAGGAGCAGGAGGACGAGGACGACGGCGAGGGCGGGCGAAACGCGGCGGCGGGGGATCTCGGGGCTCACGGCTGCTTCCTCCGGGAAGGGCGCGCGGGATGGTCGGGGCCGGCCGGGAAGCGCGCGATGACGGCGGCGGCCGCGAGGGCGGCGCCGAGGGCGAAGGCGAGCGTGACGGCGACGGAGAGCGTCGCGGACGGACCGGCTGCGGAGGCCGGGTCGAGCGCGCGGCGGAGCGAGGAGACGCCGTACGTGAGCGGGTTTGCGGCCATGGCGGCCCGGAGCCACGCGGGCGCCCCCTCGGCGGGGAAGAAGGAGCCGGAGAGGAACCACATCGGGATCAGGACGAGGTTCATGATGGCGTGGAACCCCTGCGTCGACTCCAGCATCCACGCGATCGCGAGGCCGAGGCCGGTGAGGGCGAGTGAGACGAGCGCGAGGACGAGGAGGGCCGGCGCGAGCGCCGCAGCCGAAGGCGCGAAGCCGAGGAGCGGCGCGAGCGCGAGGAGGATGCCCCCCTGGGCGAGGGCGAGGAGCGTCCCCCCGGCGATCTTGCCGGCCGCGACGGCGAGCGGAGAGACGGGAGAGACGACGACGGCCTGCAGAAACCCCTCGCGCCGGTCCTCGATGACGGAGATCGTCGAGAAGATCGCCGCGAAGAGGACGACGAGGACGACCGTGCCGGGAAAGAACCAGCCGAGGTAGCTGGCGCCGCCCGGCGCGCGGAACGAGGCGCCGAAGCCGGCGCCGAGGAGGAGCCAGGCGAGGAGCGGCGGGGCGAAGGCGCCGACGATCCGGCTCGGCTGGCGGAGGAAGCGGACGACCTCGCGCCGGGCGAGCGCGTACGCGGCCCTCACGCGCCCCTCCCCGCGGAGGCCGGGGCGTCTGCGGCGTCGCCGTCGAAGGGGTGGCCGGTGCGGTCGACGAAGACGTCCTCGAGCGAGGGAGCGCCGAACGAGAGCGAGCGAAAGCGGCCGGCGAAGGCGGCGGCGAGCGAGGGGACGAGCGACGGGGCGTCGAGCGACTCGATCCGCACCGTCGCGCCGAGGGCGCCGACGCGGCGGGAGGGGACGGAGTCCTCCGCCCGCGCGCCGAGCGCCGCGGCGACGTCGGAGGCGAGGCGCTCGGCCTCGTCGCCGGACTCCGTCGCGAGGACGAGGACCTCGCCGCCGACGTCGCGCTTGAGGTCGGCCGGCGAGCCGAGCGCGACGAGGCGGCCGCGATCCAGGAGGCCGATCCGGCCCGCCTCCTCGGCTTCGTCGAAGAGGTGTGTCGTCAGGAGGACGGTCGTCCCGCCGCCCGCGAGCTCGCGGAGAAGCGCGCGGAGGCTCCGGCGCGCGAGCGGGTCGAGGCCGGTCGAGGGCTCGTCGAGGAGGAGGACCCTCGGGGCGTGGAGGAGCGCCTTGGCGATCTCGACGCGGCGGGCGAGGCCGCCGGAGAGCGTCTCGACGCGGTCGCCCGCCCGGTCCGCGACGCCCATCCTGGCGAGGAGCTCGGCGGCGCGAGCGCGGAGCGCCGCGCCGCCGAGGCCGAGGACGGCTCCGTGGACGAGGAGGTTCTCGAGGACGGTCAGCTTCCGGTCGAGGCTCGGCGACTGGAAGACGACGCCGAGGCGGCGGCGGAGGCCGCGGAGGTCGCGGACGGGGGAGAGGCCGTCGACGCGGAACGTGCCCGACGAGGGAGGAAGGAGCGTCGAGAGGAGCTTGAAGAGGGTCGTCTTGCCGCCGCCGTTCGGTCCGAGGAGGGCGAAGAGCTCCCCCTCCGCGACGCCGAAGGAGACGCCGTCGAGGGCGAGCCGGTCGCCGTAGCTCCGGCTGAGCCCGTCGACCTCGACGAGGGGGGGAGCGCTCATCCGCCCGAGACGCGGTCGGCGAGGAGGAGGACGACGATCGCGGGAAGCCAGGCGATGGAGGCGAGGAACATCGACTTCGCCGCCCGGTCGGTCGTCTCGCGGAAGAACTTCACCGCCGTCCCCGCGAACCACGCCGAGAGGAGGAGCGCCCCGGCGGCGTAGACGAGGCCCGCGGTGCCGAGGGCCGTCGGGAGGACGCTCACCGGGACGAGGAGGAGGCCGAACGCGAGGGCGTGCCGCGCGGAGCTCCGCCCCGTCGGGTCGACGGTCGAGAGGATGCGGAAACCGGCGGCGCCGTAGTCCTCCCGGTGGCGCCAGCCGATCGCGTAGAAGTGCGGCATCTGCCAGAGGAAGAGGATCGCGAAGAGGGCGAGGCCCGGCGCGCCGATCGCGCCGGCCGCGGCCGTGTAGCCGCCGAGCGGCGGGAGGGCGCCGGGAACGGCGCCGACGATCGTCGAGAGGGGAGAGCGGGTCTTCATCGGGGTGTAGACGAAGACGTAGCTCGTCAGCGTGAGGGCCGCGAGGAAGGCGGTGACGCCGTTCGCGAAGAGCCAGAGCTCCGCGACGCCGAGGAGCGAAAGGAGCGTCGCGAAGGCGACGGCGCCCCCGAACGGAAGCCGACCCGCCGGGAGCGGCCGCGTCGCCGTGCGCGCCATGCGGCGGTCGAGGTCGACCTCGGCGATCTCGTTGAAGGCGCTCGTGCCGGAAGCGACGAGGGCCGTGCCGAGGAGCGTGTGGAGGAGGAGGAGCGGGTCGATCCCGGCGAGCGGGCCGTCCGTCCCGGCGGCGAAGCCGAGGAAGGCGGTGAGGACGACGAAGACCGTGATCCGCGGCTTCGTCAGCTCGAGGAGGTCGGCGAGGACCCGCTTCACGCGGCGGCCTCCTGCGGCTCGCCGGCTTCCGCGACCGCCGCGTCGGGGGAGAGCGCCGCGGCGCGGGCGAGGAGGACCGCGGCGAGGACGCCCGCGATCCAGAGGAGTCCGCCGACGGCGAGGTGCGCGGACGTCGCCCAGACGGCCTTCGTCGTCCAGACGGAGGTCGCGCCGAGGGCGACCTGGAGCGCGACGAGGACGAGCCAGAGCGTCGACAGGCGGCGGAGGCCGGGGAGGGCGTCGAGCTTCCGGAGCGCCAGCGCGGCCGCGACGACGAGCGCGGCGACGGCCCACGCGAAAGTGCGGTGCGTGAAGTGGGCGAGGACGCCGTCGCCGGCCCACTCGGCCCCCGTCGGGACGACCTTGCCGAAGGAGAGGGGCCAGTCGGGGATCGCGAGGCCGGCGCCCGTGTGCCTCACGATCGCGCCGAGGAGGATCTGGACGTACGTCGCCCCCGCGGCCCAGAGGGCGAGGCGGGAGGCGCGCGCGCGGAGACCGTGCTCGACGGCGGCCCGCGGCGCCGCATCCGTGAAGCGTGCCCAGAAGAGCGAGGTGCGGAGCGCGATCGTCGCCGTGAGGGCGAAGACGATCTGCGCGAGGCCCGCGTGCGCCGAAGAGATCGCGGGCGGGAGGAGGAAGAGGACCGTCAGCCCGCCGAGGACCGCCTGCGCGAGGATCGCGCCGAAGGCGGCGAGGCCGAGCCGGAACGTCGTCCGGTCGGTCCGCCGGAAGCCGAGGACGAGGATCTGCAGGCCCACCATCGTCGCGACGGTCGCCGCGATCATCCGGTGGCCGTGCTCGTAGAGGATCCCTCCGACCATCGGCGGCATCAGCTTCCCGTAGGAGAGGGGCCAGTCGGGAACGGCGAGGCCGGAGCCGGTCGAGGTGACGAGCGCGCCGGCGATCAGCAGGAGGAAGACGGACACCGCGACGGTGCGCGCGGCGATGCGGACGGGCCGGGAGGGAGTCATCTCGCCGTCGTCGCTCACGCGGAGGGGACGGCGGAGAAGACGACGTCGCGCGTCGCCGCCTGGCCGTCCGCGAGGGTGAGGGTGAAGGTCTGCGTCGGGAGCTTCTCGTGCCACGCCTCGACGGTGTAGGTCCCCGCGGGGAGGCCGCGGATCTCGAAGCGGCCGTCGGCCCCCGTCACCGCGAAGAAGGGGTGCGGGACGACGGCGACGAAGGCGCGCATCCAGGGGTGGACGTCGCATCGGAAGGGGACGATCTCGGGCTTCTCGAACGTTCTCGTGTAGCGGGCGCCGGGCGCGGGCATGCCGAGGTTGAAGGCCCGGTTCTCCTTCGCGGCGGCGTGGACGTTGTGGATCGTCGCGTCGGAGGAGACGATCTTGAGCGGCTGGCCCGTCATGATCGCGAGGACGCGCGGGGAGTAGGCGCACCCCTTCTGGTCGAGCGTCTTCGCCTCCGCGGGAGCCGGGTAGACGCCGCTCGCTCCCTCCGTCACCCGGAGGAGGACGTTCTCGAGCGCGCCCTCGGAGCCGACGGCGACCTCGGGCATCTCGGTCTCGCCCGGGTGCCGCCCGTTGCAGAACGGATCGGTCGTCATCGTCACCCGGGTGTTCGCCGGGGGGACGCCTTCCAGGATGACGCGGCCTGCGACGGCCGCCGTCCCGAGCTTCCCCGGGGGACCCGCCGGGACCTTCGAGGCCTCGGGCGCTTTCGGACTGCAGGCGGCGATGAGGAAGGCGAGGGGAACGAGTCCCCCCCGGAGGGGACGGAAGGCGGGGAAGGTCTTCATGCTTTTCGAGGCGCCGGACCGGAAGTCCGGCCGCATCAAAACGATCGACTCTATTTCCGGGCTGAGACTCTGTCAAATCTCTGCGGCCGGAGGCGAGCGGAACGTCAGAGCGCCTCCTCGAGCCGGTCGCTGAGCGTCGAAAGGACGGCGAGTCGCGCGGCCTTCTTGTCGGTCGCGGCGACGAGCGTCCACGGGGCGTCCCGCGTCGAGGTGCGCGCGACCATCTCGTCGATCGCGCCCTCGTAGGCGTCCCGCTTCTCGCGGTTCCGCCAGTCCTCGTCGGTGATCTTGTGCTTCTTCCACTCGACGGTCTCCCGCTCGCGGAAGCGGCGAAGCTGCTCCTCGGGGGAGATGTGGAGCCAGAGCTTCGAGAGCGCGATCCCCGACTCGACGAGCTGGGTCTCGAAGTCGTTGATCTCGAGGTAGGCCCGCCTCCACTCCTCCTCCTTCGCGAATCCCTCGACCCGCTCGACGAGGACGCGCCCGTACCACGAGCGGTCGTAGATCGTGAAGCTGCCTCCCGGCGGGACGTGCCGCCAGAAGCGCCAGAGGTAGTGGTGCGCGCGCTCCTCGTCCGTCGGCGCGGCGATCGGGATGACGCGGTAGAGGCGGGCGTCGAGCGCCCATGTGACGCGACGGATGGCGCCTCCCTTTCCCGCGGCGTCGGAGCCCTCGAAGACGGCGACGCTCGAGACCCCCTTCCGGTGCCCCTCACAGGCGAGCTTCGAGAGTCGCTCCTGCAGCCGCGGGAGCTCCTTCCGGTAATCCTCGTCGGAGACGGTCCGCCCGAGGTCGATGGTGGAGAGGACGCCGTCCCGGGCCGGGGCGCTCCGCCCCGGCCTCGTTGCCCTCGCGGTCTTGCGCGGGGGCGGCGAGGCGGCGGCCCTCTTCTCGTCGGCCTCTTTCACGGACGCGAGTCGCGCCTCGAGCGCCTCGGCGAGGGCCCGCCCGACGGCGAGGTCCCGCCAGCGGTCGTCCGCGGCCTCGACGATCGTCCAGGGCGCTTCGCCCGTGTCGGTCGCGCGGATCGCCCGTTCGGCGACCTTCGTGAAGCGGTCGTACCGGCCGAAGTGCTTCCAGTCGAGGCGCGTCACCTTGAAGCGTCCTTCGGGGTCCTTCTCGGCCTTCCGGAGGCGCTTCTTCTGCGCCTCCTTCGAGAGGTGGAACCAGCACTTCACGAAGAGCGCGCCGTCCTTCGCGAGCGACTCCTCGAAGAACGCGACGCGCGCGAGCTCGGCCTCGAAGCGGGCGCCCCCCATCTTCCCGGTCGTCCGCTTGAGGACCGGCTCCGTGTACCAGGAGCCGAAGAAGATGCCGATACGGCCCCGCGCCGGGAGCGTCCGCCAGAAGCGCCACGCCGCGGGGCGGTCGCGCTCCTCGTCGGTCCGCGGCCCGAAGACGTTCGTCTCCACGCCGCGCGGGTCGAGCCACTCGAGGAGGCGGTTGACCGTGTCCCCCTTGCCGGAGCCGTCGGCCCCGGCGATGACGACGATCACGGGGACCTTCGTCGTCCGGAGCGCGAGCTGCGCCGCGAGGAGCCGCGCGCGGACCGCGGGGAGCGCCTCGGCGTACTCCTCCTTCGAGAGCTTCCGTCCCAGCTCAGCCGTCTCGAACACGGTCTCCTCCCGGCCGTGGCCCCGCGGGCGGGACGTGCGAAGGCGAGGAAGAAACGGGGACGGCGCGGCGAAACGGATCGCGCCGCTCGGACGAGCCCCGGGGACGTCAGGCCTTGGCGAGCTCCATTTTGAGCTTCTCGGCCTGGAAATGGGCGACGAGCGGGTCGATCAGCTCGTCCAGCCGGCCGTCGAGGACCTCCGCGAGGCGGTGGGACGTGAACCCGATCCGGTGGTCTGTGATCCGGGACTGGGGAAAGTTGTAGGTGCGGATCTTCTCGCTGCGGTCGCCCGAGCCGACCATCTTCTTCCGGTCGGCGGCGTAGGCCGCTTCCTGCCGCTCCCGCTCGACCTCGAAGAGGCGCGCCCGGAGGACGCGCATCGCCTTCGCCTTGTTCTTGATCTGCGAGCGCTCGTCCTGGCACTGGACGACGGTGTTCGTCGGGAGGTGGGTGATCCGGACGGCCGAGTAGGTCGTGTTGACCCCCTGTCCGCCCGGGCCCGAGGCGCAGAAGAGGTCGAGCCGAAGGTCCTTCTCGGCGATCTCGAGCTCGACCTCCTCGGCCTCCGGGAGGACGGCCACGGTCGCGGCCGAGGTGTGGATGCGCCCCTGCGATTCCGTCTCGGGGACCCGCTGGACGCGGTGGACGCCCCCTTCGTACTTGAGGCGCGAGAAGGCGCCCTCGCCTTCGACGATTGCCTGGACCTCCTTGAGGCCGCCGCGGCCGCCCGACTCGGAGCGATCGATCACCTCGACACGCCAGCCGCGCCCCTCGGCGTAGCGGACGTACATCCGGAAGAGCTCCTCGGCGAAAAGGGCGGCCTCGTCGCCGCCCGTCCCGGCCCGGATCTCGAGGATCACGTTCTTGCCGTCGTTCGGGTCCTTCGGGAGGAGGAGGATCCGGATCTCCTCCTCCAGCGCGGCGACGGACTGCTTCAGGTCGTCGGCTTCCCCCTGGGCCATCTCGCGCAGCTCGTCTCCGGCCGGGAGGGTCGCGAGCATCTCGAGCGCGCCGGCCAGGTCGGCCTGCGCCTTTCGCATCTCGCGCACCTTCCCGACGACGGGAGCGATCTCCCGCATCGCCCGATGGATCTTCGTCGACTCCTGGTGGTCGGAGGCGACGTCCGGGCTGCCGAGCCGCTCCTCGAGCGAGGCGTAGCGCCTTTCGATCTCGTCGAGCTTCTCGAGCATCCCGTCGGTTCCCGGGTCAGAAGGGGAGGGAGGGGACCGGCCTCCTCAGGCGCTTGGCGTCGCGGCCGCGGCGACGGCCGCAGCCGACTTCGCGTAGCGCTTCTGGAAGCGCTCGACACGGCCGGCCGTGTCGATCAGCTTGGCCTTGCCGGTGAAGAAGGGGTGGCAGTTCGAGCAGATCTCCAGCCGCAGCTCCTTCATGGTGCTCCCGGTCTTCCAGGTCGCGCCGCAGGAACAGTGGACGGTGACCTCCTGGTACGTGGGGTGGATCTTTTCCTTCACGGGCAGGCTCCTTCGTCGCCCGGCCGCATGTGAGCCGGGCCGGAACCGGGGAAGATACCACAACCGGCGGCGTCGCCGGCCCCGGGAACGGGACGGCCGCGCGACGGGAAGGGACGGAGGGGCCCGGGGATAAACTGAGTTCCCGTGCTGGTCCTGACGATACACAGCCCCGGCGAGCCCCCCCGCCGCCTCCGCGTCGACCGACCGGAGCTGACGCTCGGTCGGGCCTCGACGAACGACGTCTTCCTCCCCGACCGGACGCTGTCTCGCGCGCACGCCCGCCTGACCCGGGGTCCGGGCGGGGTCGTCCTCGTCGACCTCGGCTCCCGGAACGGGACTCAGCTGAATGGGGCCCGGATCGCGGAGCCCGTCCCCGTCCGGGCCGGGGACCGGATCGTCCTCGGCGAGACGACGATCGAGGTCTCCGAGGAGGCGTCGTCGTCGGCGCAGGTCGTCATCGAGGCGGGCGGCGGACCGATCGAGAAGACGATGATCTCCACCGCGAGCGCCGCGGCCGGGCTGGCCCGCTCGGCCGCGCGTGAGCTGACCGACGCGGCCGAACTGAAGCGGCTCGCCACGTCGCTCCAGATCCTCAACGAGGTCTCCCTCGCCCTGCTCACCGACATCCCGCTCGCGGACCTCTCGTCGCTCATCCTGGAGAAGCTCTTCGCGTACCTCGAGCCGGATCGCGGGCTCCTGATGCTGCGGGACGAGGCGGGGAGCCTTCAGCCCGAGGCGCTGAAGCTCGCCGAGGGAATCGACCCCGCCGATCTCCGCCTGTCGCGGACCCTCGTCGAGGCGGTCACGGAGCGCCGCGAGGGCGTCCTGATGATCGACACGAGGACCGACGCGAAGCTCGGGACGGCCGACTCGATCCGGCTCCAGGGGATCACGTCCTGCCTCGCTGCCCCTCTCCTCGCCGGGGAGACGGTCCTCGGCCTCGTCTACCTCGAGGCCCGCCTCGGGCGGAAGAGCTTCACGGAGGAGGACCTCCGCCTCCTCACGTCGCTCGCGAACACGGCGGCGATCAAGATCCAGAACCAGCGCCTGCAGGAGACGGCGGCCGCCAAGCAGCGGATCGAAAGGGAGATGGCCCTCGCCTGGGACGTGCAGCGCCGCCTCTTCCCCGAGGTGCCGCCGGAGCTGCCGTCCTCGGAGCTCCTCGGCCGGACGCTCCCGTCTCGGACGGTCTCGGGCGACTACTACGACTTCTTCGTCCGCGGCGACGGGACGGTCGACGTCGTCGTGGCGGACGTCTGCGGGAAGGGGATGGCCGCCTCGATCCTCGCGGCGTCGGTCCAGTCGGCGTTCCAGGCCTGGGCGGCGGAGCACTTCCCGCCCGACCGCCTCTGCGCCCGGCTGAACGACCTCGTCTACAGAAGGACGAGCCCGGAGAAGTTCGTGACGTTCTTCGCCGCGCTCTACGACCCCGAGACGGGATCGATCGTCTACTCGAACGCCGGCCACAACCCCGGGATCGTCCTGCGCGCCGGGGGAGGGCACGAGCTGCTCCCCGCGCAGGGTCCGCCGCTCGGCCTCTTCGCGGGGCGGAGCTACGGCTCGGGGGCGCTGACTCTCGCCCCCGGGGACCTGCTCCTCCTCTACACCGACGGCCTGACCGAGGCGGCGAACCCCGAGGACGAGGAGTTCGGCCTGGAGCGGCTCGTCGAGGCGGCGCGGTCCTGCAAGGATCGCCCGCTCGAGGCGGTCGAAGAGGAGCTTCGAGAGCGGCTCGCCGCGTTCGCTGCGGGGGTCCCGTTCCACGACGACCGGACGGTCGTCCTCCTCCGGCGCCGGTAGCGGTCCTACCAGCCCTTCGCGCCGAGCGACGGGCCGAGGAGGACGGCGTTCAGGAAGACGCTCTCGGAGCCGCGCCAGACGCCGCGGAAGACGGGGTCGGCGCCGAAGCTGACGACCCGGCCGCGTCCCGCCTCCTCGACCTGGACGACCGCCGCGCCCTTCCAGCGCTCGAGCGCCTCCTTCCAGCCGAAGCCCGAGAGGAGGGGTTCGTCGGGGGCGATCGTCACGACGTTCGCAAGGGCGTCCGGAAGCCGGAGCGGGGGCTCGCCGTCGAGGACGAGGAACGCGGGGGCGGCGGCGAGGCCGAAGAGGAACGGGTGGCCGGGCAGCGCCTGGGTCTTCAGCGCGGCTCCCGGGACCGGGAGCCGGCGCCGCTCGAGGTCCCGCTCCAGGGCCGCCTCGGGCGTCGGCGGGGGCGGCTCGGAGGGCTTCGCGGGCGGCGGGGCCTCGGCGGCGGCGCCCTCCGGCGTATCGGCGGGGGCCTCGGGCTCCGTCGAAGGCGGCTCCCAGCGCGCGACCTTCGAGAGGGCGAGCGGCGCCTCCCGGAGCGCCGTGGCGCCCCCGCGAATCGCCACGAGGACGCCGCCCCCGTCGACGAAGCGTCGGATCGCCTCGGCCGTCCCCTCTTCGAGGAGCGACCGGCGGAACCGCGCGTTTCCGTGCGGGACGACGAGCGCGGTGAATCCGTCGAAACCCTCGGAGCCGACCGACTCGGGGCGCCGGAGCGTCGGCCGGACGCCGAGGCGCTCCTCCAGTGCGTGGCGGAGGAACGCGATGCCCGCGGGGTCGGCGCCGTCCCCGGAGAGGAGGGCGACGCGGGGCGACTTCAGCCTGAGGAGCGACGAGGAGCCGAGCGACGGGCCGGACAGCGTGGCGGCGGTCTCGAGAGGGCGCGGCCTCGCCTTCGCCGCGCCGACGACGCCGGCGACGAGGTCGTCGAGCCCGGGGACGTCCCGGTTCTCCTCGCGCGCGACGAGGTAGGAGCCGGCGGGGACGGGACCCGAGGCCGCGCGGGCTTCCTTCGTCGTCGCGGAGACCCTCACGCCGGCGGCGGCGAGCATCGCCGCGCAGCGCCGGCTCGTCGCGTCGTCGCCGGGGAGGAGCCAGCCGAAGCGGCCTCCTCTCGGAGAAGCGGGCTCCGCCGGCCTCCAGGGAGCCGTGGCGTTCGCGAGCGGTCCGACGCCGGGGAGGAGCCGGGCCTCGAGGCCGAAGGCGATGGGGAGGCTCCACGCGGTCACGTCGAAGAACCGCTCGTCCTCCTCGGACAGCAGGCGGCGGCGCTCCTCCTCGAGGAAGCGCGGGGCCAGCGCGGCCTGCGACTCGAGGAGGACCTGGGCGAATCGGCCGAAGCGCTGCGCCGTCTCGACGACGAGCGAGCCGGAGGGAAGCGTCTCGCCCTTCGCGGGGACGTTCGGCAGGGCGCGGGTCGTCACCTTCACCTCGACGTCCTGGAGGGCGAGGAGAGAGGCGAGCTCCGACAGGCGGGACGGGTCCTGGCCGCCCGGGACGACGAACGCGCGACGCTCCTCCGCGACCGAGGAGCGAAAGAACTCCGCGTAGTCGGCGAGGATGCGGGCGCGGCCGGCCGCGGCGGTCCGGAGCGTCGCCCCGAGGGCCGTCCAGTGCTTCAGGGCGCGCTCCTTCAGCGTCACGACGGCGCCATCGCGCCGGCGGTGGGCGAGGCCCCCCTTCCCGCCGACCTCGAACGTCATCCCGACCATTCCCCGGAACACGGGCCAGGAGTCGCCGTAGGCGGGGTAGAAGAGGTCGAAGACCTCCCGGCTGAAATAGCCCCATCCCCTCTCGTCGAACGCCTCCGCGTTCGCGGCGCCGAAGGCCTCGATCCACGCGCGGGTGGAGTCGGGAACGCGCGGGTGGACCGGATCGGCGGGCGGCGGGAAGAAGTAGCTCTGCTCCGGCCCCATCTCGTGGACGTCCACGTAGAGCTGCGGCGGAAGGGCGCGGAGCGCGGCGATCCGCGCGCGCGTCTCGGGCTGCGTCCCCCAGGCCCAGTCGCGGTTCAGGTCGACGCCGAAGTGGTTGCCGCGGCCGGAGGGCCAGGGGGGCTCGTTCTCGAGGGCCCGGGGATCGGGGTCGGGCTCGGCGCCCGCGACGGAGCGCCACCAGGAGACGTGGCGCTCGTGACCGTCGGGGTTGGCGCACGGGTCGAGGACGACAACGAGGGCCGAGAGGAGCTTCTGGACGTCGGCCTCGCGCGAGGCGGCCAGCGTGTAGAGGAGCGCGGCGCACGCCTCCGGACCCGCGACCTCGTTTCCGTGGATGCCGCAGGCGATCCAGGCGACGGCCGGGCTCCGTTCGGCGATGGCCCGCGCCTCTTCCTTCGAGGTCCGCGCCGGGTCTGCGAGCCGGGCGAGGTCCGCCGAGATCGCGTCGAGGCGGGCGAGGTTCTCGGGGCTCGAGACCGCGACGCGGAGGAGCTCGCGCCCCTCGGGAGTCGTGCCGTAGACCATCGTGGAGACGCGGCGCGAGGCCGTCGAAAGGAGGCGGACGTAGCGGACGAGAGCGTCGTGCGGTGTCAGCGCGTCGCCGATCCGGTGTCCGAGGCCGACCGCCGGCGGGGGGACCGACGGGTCGCGCTCCGACTCGGCGAGGACTCGCCCGGAGGGGACTCCCCGACTGGAGAAGACCGGGTCGTCGTCTCCGGCGGCGGCGGTCGGGAGGGCGAGAAGGAGCGCGAGGAGAGGGGCGAGAGGGAGCCTCACGCCGGCTCCGGCTCCGTGGCGCGCGAAGGGCGCCGGGAGGTCATCCCGTGGCGCTTCAGCATCTCGTTGAGCGTCGTCGGGGAGAGCTCGAGGAGCCGGGCCGCCTCCTTCTGCACTCCCCCGGCGCGCTGCATCGCCGAAGAGAGGAGCGCCTTCTCGTAGCGGGTTACGGCGTCGTAGAAGGCGACGCCGTCGGTCGGGAGGGCCTCCGGACGCGGGACCGAGCGCCGGACCGCCTCGGGGAGCTGGTCGAGGTCGATGATCCCGCCCCCGAGGACGACGGCGCGCTCGAGGACGTTCTCCAGCTCGCGGACGTTCCCGGGCCAGTCGTGGTCGAGGAGCGCCTTCATCGCGGCGGGCGTCACCGGCGGGACGGGCCTGTCGTTCTCTCTCGCGGCCCGCGAGACGAGCGCCTCGACGAGGAGCGGGACGTCCTCCTTGCGCTCGCGGAGAGGCGGGAGGCCGATCGAGATGACGCAGAGCCGGTAGTAGAGGTCCTCCCGGAACTTCCCCTCCTCGACGAGCCTGGCGAGGTCGGCGTTCGTCGCGGCGACGACGCGGACGTCGGAGCGGACCGGCTCGACGGCGCCGACGGGGAGGAATTCGCGTTCCTGCAGGACGCGAAGGAGCTTGGCCTGCGTCTCGAGAGGGACGGTCCCGATCTCGTCGAAGAAGATCGTCCCGCCGTCGGCGACCTTGAAGAGCCCCTTCTTCTCCGCGACGGCTCCGGTGAACGCCCCCCGAACGTGCCCGAACAGGTTCGACTCGAGGAGGTCCGGCGGAAGGGCGCCGGAGTGGACCGTCACGAACGGCCCGGAAGCGCGCTGGGAGAGGCGGTGGAGAGCGCGCGCGACGAGCTCCTTGCCCGTGCCGCTCTCGCCGGTGACGAGGATCGTCGAGCGGGCGGGCGCCGCCTGCCGGATCGTCTGGAAGACCTTCTCCATCGGCGCGGAACGGCCGACCATCTCCGGGAAGTCGGTCCCGGAGTCGAGGCGCGCCTTCAGCGCGAGGTTCTCGGCGACGAGCCTCCGCTTCTCGAGCGCCTGCGCCACGAGGTGAACGACCTCCTCGTTGCGGAACGGCTTCGGGACGTAGTGGAACGCCCCTTCCTTCATCGCCACGATGGCGCTCTCCACCGAGGAGTACGCGGTGACGACGACGACCGGGACGTCCGGCCGCTTCTCGCGGAGCTCCGGGAGGAGAGAAAGCCCGGGTCGGTCGGGAAGCATCAGGTCGAGGAGGACGAGATCGACCGCCGGGTCGGCGAAGAGGGCGAGCCCCTCGGCGGCGGTGGCCGCCTCGCTCGTGGCGTACCCGGCCCGCGAGAGGACCGTCCGAAGGACCTCGCGGACGACGGGCTCGTCGTCGACGATCAGGACTTTCATGTCTGCGCGGGGAGGCTCACCGTGAACCGGGCGCCCCGGCCCGGAGTGGAGTCGACCGCGAGAGAGCCTCCGTGAGCGCGAATGATATCTCCCGCGATCGCGAGCCCGAGCCCGACGCCCCCCTGCCCCCCCTTCGTCGTGTGGAAGGGAGCGAAGGCGCGCTCCTGCTCCGGGCGCGAGAGGCCCGGGCCGTCGTCCTCGACACTGAAGACGACGCTTCCGGCGAGGGGGGCGGCGGCGATCCGGACCGAGCCCGGGCCGGGGCGCCCCTCCTTCGGGGCGGCGACCGCCTCGAGCGCGTTCTTCAGGAGGTTCACCAGGACCTGAACGAGCGCGTCGGCGTGGCCGAGGACGTTCGGCAGGCTCTCCGGGAGATCGACGTCGAGACGGACCCGGCGCCCTCTCACCTCGTCCTCGAGAGCGCGGCACGCTTCCGCGACGAGGTCCCGCGGTGCGAGCGGCGAGAGGTCGCGCGGACGGCCGCGCGCCAGGTCGAGGAGGCTCCCGACGAGGCGCGCGGCACGGAAGGCCTGGCGCTCGATCTTCTCGACGACGGGGCGACGCGGGTCGTCGGCGGGCGTGTCGTCGAGGAGGAGGCGGGCGTAGCTCGCGACGCCGGTGAGCGGCGTGTTCACCTCGTGCGCGACGCCGGCGGAAAGGCTCGAGAGGGCCGAGAGGCGTTCCTTCTCGGCGAGGCTCCTCTCGAGGCGCGCGAGCTCGGTGGCGTCGGAGAGGACCCACACCCGCGCCGCGGAGCCTTCCGAAGCGCCCGGGAAGGG
>JAKLER010000062.1 GCA_022711615.1 Acidobacteriota bacterium | reverse complement strand
GGGCAGAAGAACGAGACGATCGCGGTCTACGACCTCGGCGGGGGGACGTTCGACATCTCGATCCTGAAGATCGACCAGGGGATGTTCGAGGTCCTCTCGACCTCGGGGGACACCTACCTCGGCGGCGAGGACTTCGACCGCGCCGTGATGGACTGGCTCCTCTCGGACTTCCTCCTCCAGACGGGGATCGACCTCCGCCAGGACCGGCTCGCCCTGCAGCGCCTCAAGGAGGCGGCCGAGAAGGCCAAGTGCGAGCTCTCCACGACGCAGGAGACGACGATCGGCCTCCCGTTCATCGCCTCCGACGCGGGCGGGCCGAAGCACATCAACAAGGTCCTGACGCGCGACCACTTCGAGGCGCTCGTGGCCGGGCTGATCGAGCGGACCGCGGGTCCTTGCCGCAACGCCCTCGAGGCGGCGGGCCTGACGCCCGGCGAGATCGACAACGTCATCCTCGTCGGCGGCCAGACCCGGACGCCGAAGGTCCAGGAGATGGTCGAGTCGATCTTCGGGAAGCCCCCGAACCGGTCGATCAACCCCGACGAGGTCGTCGCCGTCGGCGCGGCGATCCAGGCCGGGGTCCTGCAGGGGGAGATCAAGGACGTCGTCCTCCTCGACGTGACGCCGCTCTCGCTCGGCGTCGAGACCCACGGCGGGATCTTCGTCAAGCTGATCGAGCGGAACTCGACGATCCCGACGAAGAACTCGATGGTCTTCACGACGGTCAGCGACAACCAGTCGGTCGTCGAGATCCACGTCCTCCAGGGTGAGCGCGAGATCGCCCGGGAGAACAAGTCGCTCGGCAAGTTCGACCTCGTCGGCATCCCGCCCGCGGCGCGCGGCGTGCCGCAGATCGAGGTGACGTTCGCGATCGACTCCTCGGGAATCGTCAACGTCTCGGCCCGCGACATGGCGACGGGGCGCGCGCAGGGGGTCCAGATCAACCCGGCGGGCGGCCTCTCCCAGGGGGAGATCGACCAGATCATCCACGAGGCCGAGGAGAACAAGCTGGCCGACCAGAAGCGAAAGGTCGTGAGGCAGCTGAAGAACAAGCTCGAGGGGCAGATCACCGGCAACGAGCGGGTCTTCCGCGAGTTCGGGAAGCTCCTCGGCGCCGACGAGCGCGACCGGATCGCGCGGACCCTCGAGCACTCCCGCGAGGTCCTGACGTCCGAGGAGCGCGGCGAGATCGACAACGCGCTCCTCGACATGCAGGGCGTCTCGCGCCTGCTGACCGCCGCGATGCTCTACAAGGGCGACAAGATCGACAAGGACTAGCCTCTCGAAAGGGCCGAGTTGAGCACGACCTCCCGCGACCTCTACGAGGTCCTCGGCGTCGCCCGTGACGCCTCGACGGACCAGATCAAGTCCGCCTACCGCAAGCTCGCGCTGAAGCACCACCCGGACCGGAACCCGGGAGACAAGGACGCCGAGCAGAAGTTCCGCGAGGCGGCCGAGGCCTACTCGGTCCTCTCCGACGCCGAGAAGCGCTCGCGCTACGACCGCTTCGGGGCGGAAGGGGTTCGCGGCGGAGCGGGCGGCTTCGACCCGAACGCGTTCGTCGACTTCGCCGACATCCTCGGCGATTTCTTCGGCTTCGGCTTCGGCGGCGGGGGACGCCGCGGGCGGCAGACGCCCGGCGAGGACCTCCGGGCCGATCTCTCCCTCACGTTCGAGGAGGCGGCGTTCGGCGCCGAGAAGAGCCTCCCGATGAGGCGGTTCGAACGCTGCGACACCTGTCACGGGAGCGGAGGAAAGGGGGGGAGCGGCGCCGTCGCCTGCGGAGTCTGCCGGGGCCGGGGCCGCGTCCAGTACCGCCAGGGCTTCTTCGCGATGGAGCGCCCCTGCCCCGAGTGCCAGGGGGCCGGGGAGAAGCTGAAGGACCCTTGTCCCGACTGCCGCGGCGAGGGCCGGACGCTCCGCGAGCGGACGCTGACGATTGCGATCCCCGCCGGCGTCGACACCGGGGCTCGGCTCCGGCTCTCCGGGGAGGGGAACCACGGACGTGCGGGAGGACACGCCGGCGACCTCTACGTCGTCCTCGACGTGAAGCCCCACGAGCTCTTCCGGCGCGAGGGGTACGACGTCGTCCTGACGTGGGCGGTGCCGTACCCGACCGCGGTCCTCGGCGGCACCTGCCGCGTGCCGACGCCGCACGGGGAGGAGGAGCTCGAGATCCCGGCGGGAACCGGCGCCGGCCGGGCGTTCACGCTGCGCGGGAAGGGGATCCCGCGCGTCGACGGCCGGGGCCGCGGTGACGAGCACGTCGTCGTCACGATCCGGGTCCCGAAGAAGCTCTCCTCCGAGCAGCGCAAGGCGGTCCAGAAGCTCGCGGACGTCCTCAAGGAGGAGCCCGGCTCGCCGACGCGCGAGGAGAAGGGGTTCCTCGAGAAGCTCCGGGACCTCTTCTCCTCCTGAGCACGGCCGTGCCCGCCGCGATCCGTCTCGACCTCGATCCCGCCTCCGAGCCGGCGCTCGAGGAGTCGCTCGGCGAGCTCCTCGCATCCTGGAGCGTCCGGGACGGGCGCCTCTCCGTCTGGGTCTCGGAAGAGGACGCCGGCGCGGCGGAGGAGCTCCTCGCCGCGGCCGGGCTCGAGGTCCTCGCGCGCGAGGTCGAGCCGGAGCGGGACTGGGTGGCCGAGGCGGCCGCGCTCCAGCGCCCCGTCGCCGTCGGACGGTTCGTCCTCGACCCGCACGACCGGATGCCCGAGGGCGTCGGCGCGCGTCGCCGGCTCCGGCTCCCCGCCGAGAGGGCCTTCGGCACCGGCTCGCACGAGTCGACGCGGCTCGCCCTCCGCCTCCTCCTCGCGGCGGACCCGGCCGGCCGGTCCGTCCTCGACGTCGGGACCGGCGCCGGGACGCTCGCCCTCGCCGCCCGCGCCGCGGGAGCCCGACGGGCCGTCGGCTTCGACCTCGACCTCGACGCCCCCTTCGTGGCGAGGAGGAACGCGTTCCGGAACGGGGTGAACGGCTGCGCGTTCTGGGCGGGGCTCCTCCCGAGCCTCACGGCGCACGCCCGTTTCGACCTCGTCGTGGCGAACATGCTCCAGGAAGAGGTCGCGCCGCTCCTGCCCGGCCTCGCGGCGATCCTCCCGCCCGGAGGGACGCTGGTGACCGCCGGCCAGCTCGCCGCTCGGGAGGAGGAGTTCCTCGCCCGTCTCGTCGATGCCGGCCTGCGCCCGCGCCGCCTCGCCTCCGAGGGGGAGTGGCTCGGGACGCTCTCGGATCGGGCGTGAGCGCTCCGCCGCGGGTCCTCGTCCCGCTCGCCCCGCTGGAGCCGGGCCGGGAAGTGACGCTGCCCGAAGAGGAGGTCCGCCACCTTCGCGTCTCCCGGGTCGGACCGGGAGAGGAGCTCGTCCTCCTCGACGGCCGAGGCACGAGGGCGGCGGCGCACCTGTCGGCGTCGGGCCGCGCGGCCTCCGTGACGGCGCTCCTCCCGCCGCGCGGGGAGCCCGCCCGGCGCGTCACCGTCCTTCTCGGCGTCGGCGAGCCCGCCCGGGTCGAGTGGGCGGTCGAGAAGGGGACGGAGTGCGGGGCCGCCGCGTTCGTCCTCATCGCCGCGGCGCGCTCCCAGCGAGCGCACGTCGCGGCGGCCGCCGCCCGGATCGAGAGGCTTCGCCGGATCGCGGCCGAGGCGGTCAAGCAGTGCGATCGGAGCGTCGTCCCCGAGGTCGGTGCGCCGGCGCCGCTCGCCGGACTCCTCGACGGTCGCCGCGGGCGGCTCTTGGTCGCCCGCCCCGGCGCCGCTCCGCTCCCGGCGGAGCAGCTGCCGGCGGGCGACCTCGCGGTCGCCATCGGCCCCGAGGGGGGATTCGACGACGTCGAGGAGCGGCTCCTCGACGCTGCCGGGGCCGTTCCCGTCGGCCTCGGCGGCCGGGTCCTCCGCCTCGAGACGGCCGTGGTCGCCGCGCTCGTCCGCCTGGTCGACACCTCCCCGACCTGAGCCGGGGCGCCTCCGGCGCGCGGATATCATTGCCGCGAGGAGGAGCCATGGCCTTCGAGGACGTCAAGAAGATCTGGATGAACGGGAAGCTCGTCGACTTCGCGGACGCGAAAGTCCACGTCTTCACACACGCTCTCCATTACGGCTCGGGGGTGTTCGAGGGGATCCGCTGCTACCGGACGGCCCGCGGCCCGGCCGTCTTCCGCCTCGACGAGCACCTCGACCGCCTCTTCTGGTCCGGGAAGATGTACCGGATGGAGATCCCGTACACGCTCGAGCAGCTGCGGGAGGCGACGCTCGAGACGATCCGGGCGAACGGCTTCGACGCCTGCTACATCCGCCCGCTCGCCTACCGCGGCTTCGGGATGCTCGGCGTGAACCCGTTCCCGAATCCGGTCGACGTGATGATCGGCTGCTACCCGTGGGGGAAATACCTCGGCCCGGAGGCGATGGAGAAGGGCGTCGACGTCTGCTGCTCCTCCTGGACCCGCCTCGCGGCGAACACGATGCCGGCCATGGCGAAGTCGACGGCGAACTACGCGAACAGCCAGCTCATCAAGATGGAGGCGCTCGTCAACGGCTACGAGGAGGGAATCGCGCTCGACGACACGGGGCGCGTCTCCGAGGGGTCGGGCGAGAACCTCTTCGTCGTCTGGAAGGGGAAGGTCTACACCCCGCCCTTCGCGAACTCCGCCCTTCCGGGGATCACGCGCGCCTCCGTCCTGACGCTCTTCGCCGAGATGCGCATCCCGGTGGAGGAGCGCGCCCTCCCGCGGGAGATGCTCTACGCGGCCGACGAGCTCTTCTTCACGGGGACGGCGGCCGAGATCACGCCGATCCGCTCGGTCGACCGGATCGTCGTCGGGCCGGGCCGGAGGGGGCCGCTGACGGCGAAGGTCCAGGCGGCGTTCTTCGACCTCGTCGAAGGCAAGGTGGACGACCGGTTCGGCTGGCTGACGCCGGTCTGAGCCGCGAGGCCCGTCCGGGGCCGGCCGAAGCGTCGGCCCTTCGCGGCGCGCCGGTCCCGTGACGGGCCGGCGCGCCGCGTCATCGGAGGGCCGGGGCGAGGTCGGCCGGCACGTCCACGTCCCGGAGGACCTCCGGTCCGAAGCCGGAGAGGGGGACGACCTCGACGTCCTCCTCTCCGAGGAGGTCGGAGAGGCGCCGGCCCGGCTCCCAGGAGAGGACGCGCGGCGCGAGGCTCGCCGGTATGACGAGCGGGTGGCCTCTCCGGCCGTCGCACTCCGGAACCGCGACCTGTGCCGCGGTCGGAGGGGGGAGGCACCCGAGGACGCGGCGGAGCACGGGCGCGGTCAGTCCCGGAAGGTCGGCCGGGGTGAGGGCGATCCGGCCGCATCCCGAGGAGAGCGCCGAAAGGCCCGCCTGCGCGGAGGAGAGCATCCCGTCTTCCGGCCGAGGGTTGACCGCGAGGAGGACGCCGAGGCCGTCGAGGGCGGCGGCGACCTCGTCCGCGCCGGGGGCGAGAACGACGGCGACCTCTCCGAAGCCGGCCTCCCGGAAGGACCGGGCGACGCGGCGGACGAGCGGCTCCCCCCCGACCCGGGCGAGCATCTTGGGGCTCCCGAACCTGCGCGAGGCTCCGGCGGCGAGGAGGACGGCGGCGACCCTGTCCGAACCGAACGGCATCGGGCGATGGTACCCCGCGGGAACGTCCGTCCGATCGTTGACCGGGCCGGGCGGCGAGCCTATCCTCGAGACACTAAGACACTTTCGGCGGACGGGTAGAGAGGAGACCTGGGGCATGCACATCAACGACCTCCTCAAGATCGCGGTCGAGCGCAAGGCCTCGGACCTCCATCTGAAGGTCGGCGCGCACCCGATCATCCGGGTCGACGGCGACCTCATCCCCCTCGTCGACATGAAGCGCCTGATGCAGGAAGACACGATCGCGATGGCGTTCTCGATCATGTCGTCCCGTCAGAAGGAGAAGTTCAAGAACAACTTCGAGATCGACATCGCGTACTCGGTGCCGGGGCTCGGGCGGTTCCGTTGCAACATCTTCCAGCAGCGCGGCACGGTCGGCCTCGTCTGCCGCGTCATCCCGGCGCGCATCCTGACCGTCCGCGATCTCCTGCTGCCGCCCGTCATCGAGAAGATCTGCGAGGAGACGCGCGGCCTCATCCTCGTCACCGGGACGACGGGCTCGGGCAAGTCGACGAGCCTCGCGGCGATGATCGACTTCATCAACTCGACGCGGGCCGAGCACATCATGACGGTCGAGGACCCGGTCGAGTTCCTCCACCGCGACAAGAAGTCGATCGTCAACCAGCGCGAGCTGGAGGTCGATACGCGCTCGTTCTCCTCGGCGCTCCGGGCCTCGCTGCGCCAGGACCCCGACGTCATCCTCGTCGGCGAGATGCGCGACTTCGAGACGGTCGAGACGGCGCTCGTGGCGGCCGAGACGGGGCATCTCGTCCTCTCGACGCTCCACACGATGGACGCGACGGAGACGATCAACCGCATCATCGCGGTCTTCCCGCCGCACCAGCAGAAGCAGATCCGCCTCCAGCTGTCGGCCGTCCTCAAGGCCGTCGTCTCGATGCGCCTCCTCCCGCGCGCGGACGGCCTCGGCCGCGTCCCGGCCGTCGAGGTCCTGATCGCGACGAACTACATCCGCGACTGCATCGAGAACAAGGAGAAGACGAAGTACATCGTCGACGCCATCAAGGCGGGGACGTCGCAGTACGGGATGCAGACGTTCGACCAGTCGCTCTTCCAGCTCTACAAGTCGGGGCTCATCACGCTCGACGAGGCGATCCGCCGCTCGACGAACCCGAACGAGTTCAAGCTCCGCATCCAGGGCGTCCAGTCGACGTCCGACCTCTCGCAGGAGGAGATGGACGCGTCGCTCGAGGCGCCCGACAAGATGAACCCGCTGGGAGAGGAGTCCCCCTTCGACTTCTCGAACCAGACCTAGCGTCTCTCCGGGAAGGCCGTTCCCAGTGCGCGTCGCGCCCCGAGGGCGGACCCGGCGGCGGCTCCGGTCGTGAGCGGCGAGCCGCGCCGCCGGCCGCGCCGCGACTGCCGAACGGCGGCGCTCGCATTCCTCGGGCGGCGCGCCCACCCGAGGCGGGAGCTCGAGCGCAAGCTCCTCCGGGGCGGGCACGAGGCCGCGGAGGTGGCGCGGACACTCGACGCCCTCGCCGCGGCGGGCCTCCTCGACGAGGCCGAGACGGCGGCCGAGCTCGCCCGGTTCGAGGCGGGGCGCGGGCGGGGGAGCCGGCGGGTCTCCGCCTCCCTGCGCTCCCGCGGCGTCGCCGAGGCGGACGCGGCCCGAGCCCTCGCGGGCCTCGGAGGCGAGAGCGAGGCGGCGCGGCTCGCGGCCGCGCTCGAGAAGAAGGCGCGGAGCCTCCCGGGCGGTTTGACGCCCGTTTCGAGGTCGAGGAAACTCTTCGACCATCTCGTGCGCCGCGGCTTCGACCCCGCGGCCGTCCGCGAGGCGCTGCGAGAGAAAGGCGATCCCACGGATGACGACTCCCTCTGACTGGACCTCCCGGAAGGTCCGCGAGACGTTCCTTTCCTACTTCGAGGAGAAGGGGCACCGCCGCGTCGCCTCCTCCCCGCTCGTCCCCGCCGAGGACCCGACGCTCCTCTTCACGAACGCGGGGATGAACCAGTTCAAGGACGTCTTCCTCGGGAGGGAGAGCCGGCCGTACGTGAGGGCCGCCTCCGCGCAGAAGTGCGTGAGGGCGGGCGGAAAGCACAACGACCTCGACAACGTCGGCTACACCGCCCGGCACCACACGTTCTTCGAGATGCTCGGGAACTTCTCCTTCGGCGACTACTTCAAGGAGGAGGCGATCGCCTTCGCCTGGGAGCTCGTGACGGAGCGCTACGGCTTCGAGCCGAAGCGCCTGTGGGCCACGGTCTACACCGACGACGACGAGGCCGCGAAGCTCTGGGAGCGCTACCTCCCGGCCTCGCGCGTCCTCCGCTTCGGCGAGAAGGACAACTTCTGGTCGATGGGCGACACGGGCCCCTGCGGCCCCTGCTCGGAGCTCCACGTCGACCAGGGGCCGCACGTCCCGGGCGACGAGACGCCGAACGGGCGCGGGGACCGGGTCATGGAGATCTGGAACCTCGTCTTCATGCAGTTCGAGAGGGACTCCGAGGGGAGGACGACGCCGCTGCCGAAGCCGTCCGTCGACACGGGCGCGGGCCTCGAGCGGATCACGGCGCTCCTGACGGGGAAGAACAACAACTTCGATACGGACCTCTTCGCGCCGCTGATCCGCGGGATCGAGGCGATCTCGGGGAAGAGCTATCGGGGCGGCATGGCCGAGGAGGACGCCCCCTTCCGCGTCATCGCCGACCATCTGCGTGCCGCGACGATGCTGATGGCCGACGGAGTCCTGCCGGCGAACACGGGGCGCGGCTACGTCCTTCGCCGGATCCTCCGCCGCGCCGCGCGCTACGGCCGCCGGCTCGGAATCGAGGGGCCCGAGCTCTGCGGGCTCGTCGAGCCGGTCTTCTCCGTCTTCGACGGGGTCTACTTCGGGGCGGAGCACGAGACGCTGAAGGCCGAGGTGAGGGAGCTCGTCCGCTCCGAGGAGCGGAGCTTCGCGAAGACGATGTCCGCCGGCGCCGACCGCGTGGGCGAGGCGATCAGCGAGGCGCGCCGGAAGGAGGAGACGGGCCTCTCCGGGAAGACCGTCTTCCGCTTCTACGACACGTACGGCATCCCGCTCGAGCTGATCGAGGAGCTCGCCCAGGACGAGGGGCTCTCCGTCGACCGGGGCGGCTTCGAGAAGGAGCTCGAGGAGGCGCGGGAGCGCTCGAAGGGGGCGTCGAAGTTCGAGGCCGACGACGCGCTCCTTCCGGAGGAGCTCGCCGAGCCGTCCTGGGAGACCGCGTTCCGCGGCTACCCCGAGGACGACTTCACGCTCCTCGAGGGGGCGAAGGCGCTCGGGCTCTTCTCCGTCGCCGGAGGCTCGCCGCGCCGCGTCGGCGCTCTCGAGACGGGCACCGAGGGGCTCCTCGTCACCGACCGCACCGTCTTCTACCCCGAGGGGGGCGGCCAGGTGACCGACACCGGCACGATCGCGTGGCCGGGCGGCCGCGCGGCGGTGACGTCGGCGCGGAAGTCGGCCAGCGGCCGCTTCGTCCAGCACCACGTGAAGGTCGAGGAGGGAACGCTCGCGGAGGGCGCGACGCTCGACCTCGAGGTCTCCGAGTGGACCCGCCGCCGGACGCAGGCGAACCACACCGGGACGCACCTCCTCCACGCCGCGCTCCGCAAGGTGCTCGGAGAGTCGGTCCGCCAGATGGGCTCCCTCGTCGCGCCCGACCGCCTCCGCTTCGACTACGCCGCCACGCGCGCCACGACGCCCGCCGAGCTCGCCGAGATCGAGCGCCTCGTCAACGAGCAGGTCCTCCGCGACACGCCGGTCGCGAAAGAGGTCACCTCCATGGACGAGGCGAAGGCGAAGGGCGCGATGATGTTCTTCGGGGAGAAGTATGGCGAGCGGGTCCGCGTCGTCGACATCCCCGGCTTCTCGACCGAGCTCTGCGGCGGCTGCCACGTCGGCCGCACGGGCGAGATCGGCGCCTTCAAGGTCCTCTCCGATCGCGGCCTCGCGGCCGGAGTCCGGCGGATCGAGGCGATCACTTCGCTCGGAGCCGTCGAGCGGCTGACGCGGGACGAGCACCTCCTCTCCGAGCTGTCCGAGACCGCCCAGGTTCCGGCCGAGGAGCTCCCCGGGAAGCTGCGGGAGGTCCTCGCGCGGCTGAAGGAGAGCGAGAAGGAGATCGCGAAGCTGAAGGTGCAGCTCGCCTCCGGGACCCGCGGCCCCGCCGGCGTCGAGGAAGAGGGGATCGTCGAGGTCTCGGGACTCAGGGTCCTCGCGCGGCGGGTCCCGTCCCTCCCCGCGAACGAGCTCCGGAATCTCGCCGACACGTTCCGCGGGAAGCTGAAGAGCGGCGTCGTCCTCCTCGGGACGGAAGCCGACGGGAAGGTGACGCTTCTCGCGGCCGTCACGGCGGACCTCGTCTCTCGCGTCTCCGCGGACGATTTGGCGAAGGCGATGGCGCCCGTCGTGGGCGGACGGGGAGGGGGGAAGCCCGACCTCGCCCAGGCGGGCGGCAAGGATCCCGAGAAGATCGAGGCTGCGCTCGCCGCGGGGGTCGCCCGGGCGAAGGAGAAGCTCGAAGCGTCGGCCTGAGCCGGCCTCCGGGCGGTATACTTCGCGGGAGATGCTGCGCCGGGCCGTGCTCTGTGTCGCCGCGGGGCTCTTCGTCTTCGCGGGCGAGGCGCTTTCGGACGTGAAGATGATCCGCCGCGCGGACGGCCGCGCCGTGATCTTCAACAGCATCGGCAGCGGCTGGAGGATCGGCGGACGCGCCCCATCGGACGCTTATCTCCTGGCCCGCCGCGACGCCGCGACCTCCTTCGACGACGTCATCCGGACCCACGCCGAGCGCGAGCGGGTGGACCCGCGCCTCGTCAAGAGCGTCATGCTCATCGAGTCGAACTTCAACCCCCGCGCGGTCTCCCGGAAGGGGGCCCGGGGGCTGATGCAGCTGATGCCGGGAACCGCTCGGCGGTATGGCGTGAGCAACTCCTTCGATCCGCACGACAACATCCGGGGCGGGACCGCCTACCTCTCCGACCTGCTCGGGATGTTCGACGGGGACCTCGTCCGGACCCTCGCCGCCTACAACGCGGGTGAGGGCGCGGTCCAGCGGTATCGGGGCGTGCCTCCCTATCCGGAGACGCAGGAGTACGTGCGACGGGCGATGCTCGTCTACGGGGGAAGCGCCACCGGTCTCCCCGTCCTCTCGGGCGGGTTCAAGGGTAAGTCGATCGCGCCGCACCGGACCGTCTCGTCGGCCCCGATCCGGCTCCACAGGGGAACGGAGGGTCTCGTCCTCTCGAACCAGGGGGATCCCCTCCGGAGCGGGCGCCCGGAGCCGATCCTGGGACGCGTGCCGGCGGGGCGATGAGCAGCCGCGCGTCCGAGACCGGCAGAAGCGCTCCCTTCTTCGATCACGGCCTCTTCCTCCTCCATCTGAACAGGGGCAAGGAAGACCTCCGGAAGGGCCTCTACGACGACGCCCGCCGTGAATTCGAGGAGGCCCGCCGCTTCCGGGCGACCGATCCGGAGGTCCTCTCGAACCTGGCGCTCGCGATGTTCCACCTCGGGCACCTCGACGACGCCGAGAGGATCACGCGGGGGCTCCTGGTCTCCCACGCCGATTCGGTCCCGCTCCTGTTCAACCTCGGCCTGATCCTCTTCAAGGCCGGCCGGGCGGAGGCGCGCGAGCCTCTCGAGCGCGTCCTCGCGCTCGCCCCGGGGCATCGGAAGGCGCATCTCACCGTCGGCCTCCTGCTCCAGAGGGAGGGTCGCCTGGCCGAGGCGAACCGCCATTTCGAGGCCGCAGGCTCCGAGCGCAAGGCAGGGTTCGACGGCGACGACACGATCACGCGGACCGCCCGGAGCGCCGCGTCGGGCCCGTCGGAGCCCGGGGCGTACGTCCCTTCGGTGAAGCCGGAGGCGTTCGACGACTCCCGGACCCGCCGGGAGCCGTCGACGCAGCCCATCCAGGCGCCGCAGCCCCCTCCGGAGGCGCCGCGCTCGGCGCCCGTTCCGCCCGCGGTAGCGCCCGTCGCCCCGCCGGTCCCGGCGCGGATTCTCGTCGGTGTCCCGGAGGGCGCGCAGGGGCCCCGCCCCACCTTCTCTCCGAGACCGGGCGGCGTCGTTGCCGTCGATCTCAGAGACGGGGCCTTCGTCCGGCGGACCGCGCTCGCGGGGCGGACGGGCGTCGCCGAGCTCGAGGCGGACGGGAGCCTCCCCGGGGCGCTTTCACGCTTCTTCGTCCACGGGACGGGAGCGGGAGGGGTCCTCCTCGTCGACCCACGGCGGAGCCTCCACCTCGTGTTCCTGCGCGGGGAGTTCCTCTCGGCCGATCCGGCCCGCCTGTTCGGCTTCGACGCCCGGCTGACCTATCGCGAGGACCCGGCGTTCGAGTTCCGCCGGCAGATCGCGCTCCCGTTCCTCAAGCTCTTCGGGTCCGGGGCCGTCGCCTTCTCGGTCGCGGCGGAGCCGGCCCGGCTCGAGGTCTCGCCCGAGACGCCCCTGACGCTCTCCTGCCGCTCCCTCCTCGCGTACGGTGGCGAGCTGACGGTCGACCTCGTCGAGGACTCCGACCCGCTCGCCGAGCTGGGCGGCGGGCCGGTCGTGACCGTGTCGGGCGCGGGCTGGGTCCTGATCGAGGCCTGAGGCCCTAAGGGGCCGGGAGCGCGGCGGACGGCGCGCCCTGCGCCGAGCGCTCCAGGGCCTCGGTCGTCTCGGAGAGGAGCTTCTCGACGACGGCCGCGTCCTCGTGCTCCGCGTAGACACGCAGGATCGGCTCGGTGCCGGAGAGTCGATGGAGGAGCCATCCGCGCCCGCCGAAGTGGAGCTTGACGCCGTCCATCGTCTCGACGCCGGTGACGGTGGCGCCGGCGCGCCGGGAAGGCGGAGCCGCCGTCAGCCCGTCGACGAACGAGCGGAGGACGGTCATCGGGAGGCGGACGTCGCGCCGACCGTAGGAGAACGACCCGTGCTCGCGGTCCTGCCTCTCGAGGAGCTCGCGAAACGAGCCGCCCGAATGCGCGATCGCCTCGAGGACGAGGAGGCCGGTGAGGACCCCGTCGCGCTCGGGGAGGAAGAACGAGACGCCGAGCCCTCCGGACTCCTCGCCGCCGATTCCGACCTCGCCCGAGAGCATCTTCTCGGCGATCCACTTGAAGCCGATCGGCGTGACGTGGAGCGGGACGCCGAGCCGCGCGGCGACGCGGTCGACGAGGAGGGAGGTCGAGAACGTCTTCGCGATCCCGCCCGCGATCCGGCCCCGCCGCGCGAGGCTCTCCGCGAGGAGGGCGAGGACGCGGTGGGGCGTGACGAACGTCCCGTCCGGGGCGAGGACGCCCAGGCGGTCTCCGTCCCCGTCGCTGGCGAGGGCGACGTCGAACGGCTCCGCGGCGAGGCGGGAGACGGAGGCGCCGAGGTGCTCGGGGATCGGCTCGGGGTGGACGCCGCCGAAGGACGGATTCACCTCGGACCGGATCGTCGTGACGCGGGTGGCGTTCCCGTCGCCGAGGATCCGGGCGAGGAGGTCGCCCGAGGCGCCGTGCATCGAGTCCCAGAGGACCCGGAGGCCCGATCGGCGGATCGCGTCGAGGTCGACGCAGGCGGCGATCGCGTCCGAGTACGAGGAAAGGAGGTCGACTTTCTCGACTGTTCCGCCGGGGCGTTCGGGGAGCGGGCGGCCGGCGCACGCGGCGATGGACGCGTAGGTCTCCGCCGTCGCGCTCCCTCCGAACCACGACTTGTACTTGACGCCGTTCCACTCGGGCGGGTTGTGGGAGGCGGTGATCGCCACGCCCCCCCGGAGCGCGCGGGACTTCACGTGCCACGAGGCGCACGGCGTGGGGACGGGGCGGTCGGTCAGGAGGACGCGAAAGCCGCGCCGCGCGAGGAGCGCCGCGCTCTCGGCGGCGAGCTCGCGGGAGAGGAAGCGTGTGTCGTGGACGAGCGGGAGCGTGGAAGCGTCGCCGGGATCGACGTTCCCGGGCGATGCGGTCCAGGAGGCGACCGCGTCGACGACGCGGGCGAGGGAGTCGAAGGTCAGGTCGCGTCCGATCCGGCCGCGCCAGCCATCCGTCCCGAAGACGATGGGCGACGTCATGGGACGCCGATTCTCGGCGGGACGCGACCGGAGGGCAAGGCCCGGCCCGCGCGTGCTCGGGCCGGGAGGAGCATTTGCCCGAGCGGTCTCCTAGAATGCGCAGCGGTGCCGAACCTCCCGAACGCGCTCACGCTCTTCCGCATCTTCCTCGTTCCGCTCCTCGTCGTCATCCTCCTGACGCGGATGCCGGCCAAGGAATACGTGGCGCTCGGCGTCTTCCTCGTCGCCGCGCTCACGGACTTCCTGGACGGCTGGATCGCCCGAAGGTACAAGAAGGTCACGACGCTCGGGATGCTGCTCGATCCGATCGCCGACAAGATCCTCGTCTCGGCCGCGCTCATCTCCCTCGTCGACCTCCAGGAGGCCGACGCGTGGGCCGTCTGCATCATCGTGGGGAGGGAGTTCGCGGTTTCGGGGATGCGCGCGATCGCCGCGGGCGAGAAGATCACGATCGCCGCGTCGAAGCTCGGGAAGTGGAAGATGGCCGCCCAGGTCGTCGGGATCTCGCTCATGATCCTCGGGGCGCGGCTCGACGACATCGGTCTCTGGCGGATGACGGGGCGAGCGGCGCTCTACGTCATGACGGTCATGGCGCTCGTGTCGGGCGTCGACTACTTCCGCAAGTACCTGCCCGTCCTGCTCGCGCGGGACGCCGGAGCGGCGGAAGGGGCGGCTCCCGGAGCGGACGCGCCGGCGGCCCCGAAGGGCTGACGGCGTCTCAGGCTCGCGGCGGCCGGCGCCAGATCCCGCGCGCCATCGGGCGCCCTTCCTTCTCGTACTTCCGCTCGTAGTCGGTTCCGGAGCTCCACCCGCTCTCGCTCCCGGGGACCTTCTCGAGCCCCGGCTCGGCGTCGAGGACCTCCCGGATCGTCTCGAAGTAGGGGAGGTTGTCCGTCGCCACGCGGAGGAGCCCGCCCGGGGCGAGCGCTGCGGCCGCCGCGCGCGCGAAGTCGGGCGAGAAGAGCCGCCTTTTCGCGTGCCGCTTCTTCGGCCAGGGGTCGGGGAAGAAGACGTGGATCGCCGCGAGGGAGGCCCCGGGCACCCGCCGCAGGACGAGCTCCTTCCCGTCGAGCCGCGCGAACCTCACGTTGGAAAGGCCCATCTTCTCCGCGCGCGCCTGCGCGATCCGCGTGTATTCGAGCTCGATCTCCGCCCCGAGGAACGACGTCCCGGGTCTCTCCGCGGCCGCGTCGGTCAGGAAGCGACCCCGGCCGCTCCCGATCTCGAGCTCGACCGCCGAGACGCGGCCGAAGAAAGCCGCCCAGTCGATCGGGCTCTCGGTCCCCGGGGCCTCGCCGGGGAGGGCCACGCGGGGCGGCGGCGGGACTCCGGGAGACTCCAGGAACTCCTTCGGCGCGGGCGAGAGGCCGGCGCGCTTGAGCGCGCGGCGCACGGCCGGCCGGCTCAATCGAGCACCGCCTTCGGGATCCGGACGGTCCGCAGGCCGACGTCTCCGAGGATCCGCGCCTGGCAGCCGAGGCGCACGCCGGACCCCATGTCGTAGGCGTCCTCCAGCGGCTCGACGGGGGAGAGGTTCTGGGGGTTCACGACGCACTCGACGCGGCACGTCGAGCAGGTCCCGGCGCCCCCGCAGATCGAGGAGAGGCGCGCTCCGAGGTGCCGGGCCGCTTCGAGGACCGTCGTCCCCTCGGGAAGCTCCCCGCGCACGCCCTGGTCGAGGAAGACGACCTTCGGCATGTCAGACCTTCTCGTCCCCGGCTCCTTCGGGAGCGCGGGGCTTTCTCGTGATCCGGATCCGCTCGATCGCGCGCGGCGAGGCGCGCTCGACGACGAACTCCACGTCGCCGAGCCAGGTCCGGGCGCCCGTGCGGGGGATCCGGCCGAACTTCTTCAGGAGGAAGCCCGCCACCGTCTCCATCTCGGTCTCCCCGAGCGGGAGGCCGAGGTCTCTCTCGAGCGAGGCGACGGGATAGGAGCCCTCGATCAGAATCGAGGCCCCGTCGAGGACCGGGAGGGCGGCGTCCTCGTCGTGCTCGTCGTCGATGTCGCCGAGGACCTGCTCGACCAGGTCCTCGAGCGTGACGAGGCCCGAGACCGCGCCGAGCTCGTCGACGACGATCGCCATGTGGAACCGGCGCCGCCGCATCTCCCGGAAGAGGTCGCCGGACCGCTTCTGCTCCGGGACGAAGATCGCCGGGCGAAGGTACCGGGAGAGGCTGAACGTGCGCTCCTCGGCGTCCGTGACGTCGAAGAGGTCCTTCAGGTGGAGGATGCCGACGATGTCCTCGGGGCCGTCGCGATAGACCGGCAGCCGGCTGTAGCGCCAGACTCGGCCGATCGCCTCGACCTTCTCGAAGCTGGCGTCTGCCGGGAGGAGGACCATCTTCGCGCGCGGCACCATCGCGTCGACGACGGGCTGGTCGCCGAACTCCAGGACCGCGTGGAGGATCTCCTTCTCCTCGCGTTCGAGCTGGCCGTGCTCGTGAGAGAGCGAGATGAGGCTCTTCACGTCCTCCTCCGTGACGTCCGAGGCGGCGGTCGCCCGTCCTCCGAAGGGGCGGAGAAGGACGGCGGCGACGGCCGAAAGGAGCCGGGCGAGCGGCGCGAAGACCACCATCAGGAGATCGATGACCGGCGCTGCGACGCAGGCGACGCGCTCGGCGTTCCGCGCCGCGAGCGTCTTCGGCGTCACCTCTCCGAAGACGAGGAGGAGGAGCGTCGTGACGGTCGTCGCGGCCACGACGCCCCACCGCGCGCCGAGGGCGTCGATCGCGAGGACCGTACCGATCGAGCCGGCCGCGATGTTCACGAGGTTGTTCCCGATCAGGAGGGTCGAGATCGTCTGCGGGAGCCGCTCGCGGAGCCGCTCGAGGCGAGCCGCCTGCGGGTGCCGCTTCTCCCTCAGCCGGTAGACGGCGGCTTCCGACAGGGTCGTCAGCGCGGTCTCCGAGCCCGAGAAGAAGCTGGAGAGGACGATGCAGAGCGCGAACAGGCAGAGGAGGAGGACGTCGTTCATCCGCCGACTCCGTCCGGCGAGGCCGGCAGGAGACCTTCCTCGCCCCTCACGAGCCGCTCGACGAGGGAACGGTCGGCCGGAAGGAGCGGGAGGGCGAGCGCATCGTCCGGACGGGTCCAGCGCACCTCGGCGACGCCGATCGGTTCGGGCTCGCCCCGCATCGACGGGACGCGGAAGACGAGGAGCGTCACGTGGCGGCCGTGCGGCGCGCCCGAGGAGAAGGCCCAGGGCTCGACGCGGTCGACGTCGACGCCGAGCTCCTCCCTCCACTCGCGGGCGAGCGCGTCCTCGGGAGTCTCGCCCGGCTCCACCTTTCCGCCCGGCAGCTCCCAGAGGCCGGCGTGAGCGCCGCCGGCGGGTCGCCGCGTCAGGAGGAGGCGGCCCGCGCGGAAGGCGGCTCCGGCGACGACGAGGAGGGTCCCGCTCACCGGGCCGCCCCGAGCGCCGCGCGGGCGTTCCGGCGGAGCCCCTCCGGCGTCGCGCGGCGGATCGCGGAGCCGGCGAAGGAGCGCGCGAAGCC
>JAKLER010000061.1 GCA_022711615.1 Acidobacteriota bacterium | reverse complement strand
GGAGTCCTCGTAGTCGTCGAAGAGCGCGCCGATCCCCGTCTCCCTCCGGAGGACCCACGTCGAGACGGCCGCTCCGGTCGCCCGGCCGTGCTCCTTCAGGAGCTTCGGGAGGCTCGGGTGGGCCTCGCCGCGGAACGTGAAGCCGGAATTGTTCCGCACGCCGTGCTCGGGAGGGATCATCCCCGTGAGCATCGACGTGTGCGACGGAAGGGTCATCGGCGTCGGCGCGAAGGCCTTCTCGAAGAGCCAGGCGTCGGCGGCGAGCCTGTCGAGGTGCGGCGTTCTCACCTTCGTGAAGCCGTAGGCCGGGAGCCGGTCGGAGCGGAGCGTGTCGATGGAGACGAGGACGACCGGGGCGTCCGGGAACGTCCCGACGCCGCCGGGCGCCTCGGCGCCGCGACGGCAGGCCGGGCACGCCAGGGCGACGGCGACGAGGAGAACGACGAAGCGAATTTTCACGGTGTCCTCCGGCCGCCCGGCGCGGCGCCGGGCCCCACGCGCGCCCCGGCCCGCAGCCGCGCGGCGCTCGCGGCGTCGCCGAGCCGCTCCAGCAGCTCCGCGGCGGCGGCGTACGCCGCCGGTCCTTCCGCCGCGGCGATCATCTCGTCCACCGTCTTCCGCGCCTCGGCGCCCCGCCCGCGGCTCGCCTGCAGGAGGACGAGCGTCTGCCACGCCGGGACGTAGCCCGGGAAGCGGCGCGTCTCCTCGAGGATCTCCGCCTCGGCCTCCTCCCATCGGCCGAGCCGGCCGAGGAGGTTCCCGCGCAGGAAGCGGTAGCCGGCGAGGTCGTCGAGACCGCGCTCGCCGACCGTCTCCCGGAGCTTCTCCGTCATCGCGAGCGCCTCCGCGAAGCGGCCGCCGCTCGCCAGGACGTCGGCGAGGACGAGCCAGGAGCGCTTGCGCCCCTCGCCGGTCTCGAGGGAGCGCCTCGCCTCCGCCTCGGCGCCGGCGAGGTCTCCCTTCCCGAGGAGCGCCCGCGCCTTCACCTCGTGCCCGCCCGTGTCGCCGCGGGCGATCGCGAGGTCGGCGTGGCGGATCGCCTCGTCGGGGCGCCCGACCTGGAGGCAGAGGTTCGCGACCGAAAGGAGGTAGTTCGTCCGGTCGGCCGGCGAGAGCTCCACCGTCTTCCGGATCGCGGCGACCGCCTCGTCGGCCCGCCCCAGGCGCGCGAGCCCCTGCGCGTACGCCTCCCAGGCGTCGACGAGGCGCGGGTTCCTCTCGAGGAGCTTCCGGAGCTCCTCGACGCTTTCGGCGGTCCGTCCCCCCTTCAGGAGGCCGAGGCCGCGCTTGAGCTGCTCGAGAGTCCCGATCTCGTCCTTCGGGTCTGGGAGCGCTCCGCCGCCGGCCGTCGTCATCGTCACGTAGCCGAGCGAAGCGAGCTTCTTCGCCTCCTCTTCGTCCACCGCCGAGGGCTCGACGAACGGGCTCTTCCGCCGCTCGACCTCGGCCTTCATCGCCCGGAGCGGCCCGGCCTTCTCCTCGATCCTGTTCTTCGTCTCGCCCGGGTCGGTCGCGAGGTCGTAGAGCTCGGGGCGCGGGGCGTCGACGTAATGCCACGTCCCGTCCACCACCGAGCGCAGCTCGCTCCAGCCGAAGCGGATCCGCGGGTAGAACGTCTCGGCGAAGAGGCGCCGCCCGGGCGAGGCCGCGCCCGCGGCGAGGCGGGCCAGCGAGACGCTCCCCTCGCGCGGGGTGAAGCCCGGGAGGCCAACGACGTCGGCCACCGTCGGGAGGACGTCGAGGAGCTCGACGGGCGTCT
The DNA here is from genome assembly GCA_022711615.1 of Acidobacteriota bacterium. GTDB lineage: Bacteria > Acidobacteriota > Thermoanaerobaculia > UBA5066 > UBA5066 > UBA5066. Next base: position 15,381 of record JAKLER010000061.1, on the reverse strand, counting down.
CCACGCGCGTCCCGGCGTACGGGGGCCGCTCGCCGGGCTTCGCCGACGGGAGCTTCACGAGGAGCGGCACCTGGATCGCTTCGCGGTAGAGGAAGACGCCGTGCTCCTCCTCGCCGTGGTCGCCGAGCCCCTCTCCGTGGTCGGAGAGGAAGACGACGAGCGACTTCTCGTAGAGCCCGCGGCGCTTCAGCGCGTCGAGGAACGCGCCGACCGCCGCGTCGGCCGTCGCCACCTCCGCGTCGTACGGGTCGGCGAAGCGGCTCCGGAACGGCTCCGGCGCCTCGTACGGCGCGTGCGGCTCGAAGAGGTGGAGGAACCCGAAGACGCGCTCCCCCTTCACGCTCCCGAGCCACGCCTCGAGGTGCCGCGCCGTCTCCTGCCCGGGCCGCTGGACGCGGTTCGCCGCGAGCCCCGGCGCCGACGGCTCGATCCGGTCTTCCCAGGCGTCGAAGCCGCGAGAGATGCCGGTGCTCCCCGAGAGGACGACGCACGAGACCGCCCCGCCCGTCGCGTAGCCCTCTCTCTTCAGGAGCTCGGCGAGCGTCGGTGGCGCGGCCCCGAGGCGGTAGCCGCCGTTGTCGAGGACGCGGTGCACCCCGGGCGGGACGCCGGTGAAGAGCGAGGAGTGCGACGGGAGCGTGAGCGGGACGGGGCTCCAGGCGCTCTCGTAGAGGATCGCGTCTTCGCGCAGCGCGGAGAGCGCGGGCGTAACGCCCGAGACGTAGCCGTAGAACGGGAGTCGGTCCGAGCGGAGGGTGTCGACGACGATCAGGAAGACGGGCGCGCCCGGCGAGGCGCGGAACCCGCCGTCCGGCGCCGCCGGGCGACGGCACGCCGGAGCGAGGAGCGACGCGGCCGCGAGGCCGAGCGCCGCGGCGCGGAGGCCGGTGCGCCTCATCGCGTCCCCCCGGCCTTCGCGCCCGCCTCGAGGCGCGCGACGCGGAAATCGCCCGGGAAGGCGCGCTTCGCCTCGGCGAGGAGCGACGCGGCCTCACCGGGCCGCCCGAAGCTCCGAAGGCTGACGATCGCGGTGACGTAGCCGTCCGGCGTCGGGACGGTGCGCGGGATCGCCGCGGCGCGCCGCGCCGCTTCGGCGAGGTCGCCGCTCGCGGCCGCGATGATCGCGAGGCCGGAGAGCGCCTCGACGCTCGTCGGATGCGCTTCGAGCTCCGCCCGGTATTCCCGCTCGGCCTCGGGAAGGCGCTCTCGCCGTCCGAGGACCTCGGCCCTCGCGACGTGGAGGCCGGCCGTCGGAGCGCCCCCGCGCGCGAGCCCCTCGTCCGCGACCCGGAGCGCCTCGTCGAGCTTCCCTTCGCGGAGCGCGACGCGCGCGAGGACGACGTCGGCGCGCCGCTCGCCGAGCGTCCGCGCGAGCTCCGCGTGGCTTCGCGCCTCGTCGAGCCGACCGGCGCGGAAGGCGAGCGCGGCGACGTCGGCCACGTAGTTCGACCGGCCCGGGGGCGAGAGGGCGACGGTCTGCTTCAGCGCCGCGAGCGCGTCGTCCATCCGGCCGAGCCGCTCGTAAGCGTTCGCGAGGACCTCCCAGGCGTCCACGAGTCGGGGATTCGCGCGAAGGACCTCCTGCAGGAGAGGCACCGCCTCCGCGCTCCGCCCCGCCTCGTGCATGCGGGTCGCCGTCTGGAGCGTCGTGAGGGAGCCGATCGCCTCCTTCGGGTCGGGCCGGGCGCCACCGTCGTCCCGCGCCGTCCCCGTCAGGTAGCCGAGGGCCTGGAGCTTCTTCGCCGCCTCGGCGTCGACCGCCTCCGGCGCGCGGAGCGGCGTTCTTCGCCGCTCGGTCTCGACGACCATCGCGCGGAGCGCGGGCGGGCGGGTGGATGCGAGGTTCGTCTTCTGGGCCGGGTCGGCCGCGACGTCGTAGAGCTCCGGCGTCGGAGCCTCGATGTAGTGATAGCGGTCCGAGACGAGGGCCCGGAGCTCGCTCCAGCCGAGCCGGATGCGCGGGCTGTAGTTCTCCGCGAAGACGCGCCGGTCGGGCGTCGGGGCGCCTCCGGCGAGCGCGGCGAGCGAGAAGGTCCCGGGCCGCGCCGGGGCGTCCGGGACGCCCGCGAGGCCGAGGAGCGTCGGATAGAGGTCGGTCAGCTGGACCGGCGCCGCGACCGTCCCGCCCGCGAGGGCGTTCCCGGGGAGCTTCATCAGGAGCGGGACCTGGATCGACTCCCGGTAGAGGAAGATGCCGTGCTGCTGCTCCCCGTGGTCGCCGAGCCCCTCGCCGTGGTCGGAGAGGAAGACGACGATCGCCCGGTCCCAGACGCCGAGCCGTTTCAGCTCCTGGAAGAACGACCCGACGATCTCGTCCGAGGCGGCGACCTCCGCGTCGTACGGGTCGCTCCAGCGCGAGCGGTGCGGCTCCGGCGCCGCGTACGGAGCGTGCGGCTCGTAGGTGTGGAGGAACGCGAAGAAGGGGCGTCCGGCCTGCTCCCGGATCCACGCCGTCAGGAGCGCCGCCGTCTCCCCTCCGGGCCGCTCGACGAAGTCGAGCATCGAGACCTCGCCGCGCGCCTCCACCCGGTCCTGCCAGAGGTCGAAGCCGCGCCCGATGCCGCTCGCACCGGAAAGGACCGCCGCGGAGACGGCGCCGCCCGTCGCGTAGCCCCGCCCCTTCAGGAGCTCGGCAAGCGTCGGCGCGCCGGCCGGGAGCCGATAGCCCGCGTTGTCGAGGACGCCGTGCCCGCCCGGCTCGAGGCCGGTGAAGAGCGAGGCGTGCGCCGGGAGGGTGAGCGGCACGTGCGTGTAGGCGCGTTCGAAGAGGACGGCCTCCTTCCGGAACGCGTCGAGGGCCGGCGTCTCGACGCCCCGGTGCCCGTACATCGGGAGCCGGTCGGAGCGGAGCGTGTCGACCGAGACGACGACGATCGGGGCCTGCGGGAAGCGCAGGTCGGGCACGGCCGGGCCGCCGCGCGAGCAGCCGGCCACCGAGAGCGCCGGGGCCGCGAGGAAGAGGATGCCGGTGAGGAGCCGGAAGCTCGTGAGGGAGGCCGTTCTCATTCGCTTTCGAGGATATCCCGCCGCCCCGGGGGGGACCCTCACCCTGAAGAGAAGAGGCCCCCCCGGCCCGAAGGCCGGGGGGGCCGGGGAAACCCGGAGAGGGCGTTCCGCTAGAAGCGGATGCCCATGGAGACGAAGTACCGGCGCGGGATCTGGAAGGCGTTGGCGCTCGTGCCCTTGCCGAAGTTGGCGCCCTTCCTCCAGTTCACGCCCTCGACCGGCTGCTCGGTGAAGGGGTTGAAGCGGACGATGTTCGTCGTGATCCCGGTGTTCGGGGTAACCAGGCCGTCCGCGTTGAACACGTTCCACATCTGCGGCTGGACGAAGACCTCGAACTTGCCGATGTTCGCGCTGAGGTTGACGGAGAGGTCCGTCCTCCAGATGTCGTCGGTCCGGTAGGCGTCGCGCGCCGTGAAGTAGTAGGCCGAGTTGAGCGGCGGGGCGACGTAGCCCGGGTTGTTGACGTAGGAGCGGACGTGGACGTTACCGGACGCGCCGTACGGCGTGCCGGTGTCCCAGGACTGGACGATGCCGGGGGTGATCCCGATCATCCCGACGCGGAAGTCGTACGTGCCGACGAGGCGGACGCGGTGCCGCTGGTCCTGCGAGAGGTCGCCGCGAGGAGCGTTCCACTTCAGGTTGATGTACTCGGGATAGCTCTCGAAGTTCGCGGAGACCGGGCCGGAGCCGCTCGTCTCGCCGACGAAGTTGCCGATCATGTGCGACCAGGTCCAGTTGGCGGCGAGGTTGAGGTTCCCCTTGCGCCAGGCGATGGACGAGTGGAGGCCCGTGTACTCGCGCTCGGGGACGTTCGAGTTGATGATGTAGCCGAGGTCGAACTCGTCGCCGAGCTCGCTCGTCACCTGGCCGGTCGTCATGTCCTTCTTGGTGGAGTAGAAGTCCTTGTACTCGCGGCGGACGACGTCGGCGCGGTAGACGATGTTCTTGCCGAGCGTGCCGCCGAAGCCGAGGACGTACTCGTTCACCTTCGGGGAGGAGAGCCCGTCCCCGATGAGGAGGTTGACGCCGGGGACGATGGCGAGGTCGGCCGCCCGGTTCGGGAACTGGTTCAGGCCGGTGACGCCCCACGCCGCGTACATGCGGCGGAGGACCTCGTCGGTCGGCAGCCAGGGGCCGGCGCCGTCGTTGATCGGGGCGCCGTCCCAGTAGTAGTAGTACGAGGCCGGGCTGCCGGCGCCCGTCGCGCCCGAGCCGGCGATCCCTTCCTGGATCTGGCCGACGTAGGTTGCGTAGCTCGCCGTCGCGCGGAGCTTGCCGTCGCCGAAGACGTCCCAGTTCACGGCGAGGCGGGGGCTGAACGCGCTGTCGTCAGCCGTCTTCTTGCCGGCCGCGTCCGTCGCGTCGTTCTTGTCCCAGCGGAGGCCGATGTTGAACGAGAAGCGGTCGTTCAGGCGCCAGGTGTCGTTGAGGAAGAGCGAATGCGTGAGCATGTCGCTCCCCTGGCTCGCCAGCGGGATCGGGGCGTAGATGAAGTAGGAGTTGCCGTCGATGATCGGGTAGAGGTTCGTCCCGTCCGTCTGCACCGAGGTCGGGAAGAGGAGCCAGGAGCTCCCCGACTGCCAGTTGTTGGACATGCGGGTCGAGGCGAAGTTGTCGTACCCGACGACGACGTTGTGCGAGCCGAGGCTCTTCGTGGAGAGGAAGTAGGTCCCCTTCACGAGGAAGTTCTCGTTGTCGCGCTTCTCGCCGGCGCCCGGGCAGACGGCGCAGAAGATCGCGCCGAACATCTGCCCGAACGGATCCTGGGAGACGACCGCGGTCCCCTTGATCAGCTCGTTGAAACGGCTGCCCGAGTTCTTGAACGTGAACGTCTTGGCCGCGTACTGGGCCTCGAGGAAGAAGTTCGAGGAGAGGACGCCGTTGTAGTTGATCGAGACGAGGTCGGTCGGGAGCGAGCGGTCGTAGATGACGCCGTTCGTCTCGAGGATCGGGAACGAGGTGAAGTAGTAGTTCGCCTGCTCGACCTCACCCTTCGTGTAGGAGCCGGTGATCGTGTGGTTCTGGAAGGGGGTGAAGGTGAGCTTCCCCTCGTACCGCGTGTCCTTGTCGGAGCGCGGGAAGGAGCCGGTGAGCGGGGCCGTAAGAGCGCCCGAGTACTCGTTCTTCTGGTAGCGGCCGGCGCCGAAGAACCAGACCCTGTCCTTGATGATCGGGCCGCCGAACGTCGCCTCGTAGGTCGGGACGACCTTGTCGACGTACGTCTGGGCGATCGGACCCTGGGACTGCCAGTCGTTGTTGTTCAGCGTGACGCGGAAGGAGCCGCTGAAGGCGTTGCCGCCCTGCTTCGTGACGGCGTTGATGACGCCGCCCGTGAAGCGCCCGTACTCCGCCGAGACGCCCGACGTCATCGTGGTCGTCTCCTGGATGGCGTCCTCGATGACGAGCGTGTTCGTCGGCGTGCCGCGGATGTTGTCCTGGATGTTCACGCCGTTGACGGTGATGACGTTGTCGAACGACTGCGCGCCCGAGATCGTCGTGTTGCCGCCGGGGCCGTTCGAGTTGACGCCGGCGCTCAGGACGACCGAGGAGAGGATCTGCCGCGCGACCGGGAGCTTGTTCGTCAGCTCGGTCGAGTAGGTCGTCGCGGCCTGCGCCGTCTGGGAGACGGTCTCGCTCTGGGCGACGACCATCGCCTCGGCGGCGACGGCGGCGATCGACATCTTCGTGTTCAGCGGGGTCTGCTGTCCGGCAGAGACCCGCACGTTCCTCGTCACGTTCTGGAAGCCCGACATGACGAAGCTGACGATGTAGTCGCCCGGGGGAAGGTTCGGGATGACGAAGTCGCCGTTCACGTTCGTGACGGCGGTCCGCGTGCCCTGGAGCGCGGGGGACTTCGCGGTGACCGTCACGCCGGGGAGCGCGAGGCCCTCGGCCTCGGCGACGCGCCCGTTCAGGGTGCCCGTCGGGAGCCCCTGGGCATCCGCCTGCACTGCCAGCAGGAACGGTACGAGGAGGACGAGGAGCCAGAGTCGCTTTCCATTCATGTCCTAAATCCCTCCGGAAAACATTCGTTGGTCTTGCACGTGAGTTCTGGGCATCGGCACACGAGATCGGGGACGCACCCCCCGGCGGCCGGGCCGGCGGGCCCGCACCCCTCGCGGTGCGGTGTCATCGCTGACTTCGACTCTCTCCTCGGACCTCCTTTCCCCGCCCGGGGGACCATTCGGGGGAACGTCCCTGCCAAGGACTTTCCAACCCTGAGCCAAGAAACCGGAGCGCGGTACGGGTTTTCGGAGCCAATGGGCGCGGCATTATAGCGACCCCGGGGGCGACGCAGGCGCGGGACGCGCTTCTGAGCTGCTGATCGCGCTCATCTTCCGCCTCCGGGGCGGACGGGACCGGATCCGTCCTCATACTGTTCCGGCCAGCCCGATGAAAGATCCGTGCCGCCCGGGACAGGCAGGATCCCGAGCCGCTCACGCCCCCCAGGAAAGAGAAAACGGCGGGAGCGCTCACGCGCTCCCGCCGTCCGGAGCCGGTTGACCGGCCGGGTCAGAAGACGAACTTCAGACCGAAACGGACCGTCCGGGGGGCCTGGTAGGTGAGGGGCTTGCCGTAGAGCGGGTTCTTCGACGCGTGGTTCGCGTCCATGTAGGTGCTGTAGTCGTAGGGGACCAGATCCGAGAAGTACCAGTCGTTCGAGCCGTCGCACTCCTCGGACACGTCACAGACGTCGTCGAAGTACTTGACGTTGTCGATCCGGGTGACCGTGTCCTGGTCGAAGAGGTTGAGGACGTTGAGGGAGACCTCGAGGTCGAAGCCCCCGATCTTGAACGGGTGGGTGAGGAGGAGGTCGGTCTGGGTCAGGCTGGAGAGCCGGCCCATGTCGTTCCGGCCGTTCGGGAAGAAGTTGACGCCGTTGTACGAGCCGTCGGTCGAGACCGGGCTCCCCGAGGCCCAGGAGAAGTTGAGGCCGATGTTCGTCCCCCAGGAGGCCTGGTAGAGGCCCTGGACCTCGAAGGCGTGCGGCCGGTCGGTGTTGAGGACGCCGTCGACGAGCTTGCCCTTCGAGTCGTAGCCGTAGACGAGACCGTCGAAGTAGCGGGCGACGTTCGGGTCGGTCCGGCCGAACTCGTCGGAGCTCGCGAGGCCGGAGTAGTTGCCGGAAAGCTTGCTGTAGACGTAGGCGGCGCGGACCGAGAAGCTGTCGGCGAAGCGGCGGCTGAACGTCAGCTCGATCGCCTCGTAGTCGCGGATCGCCTCGGCCTGCGGCGGGATCGGGCCGGCCGGGTCGCCGGAGACGATGCCCTTGCCCGGGTTGCCGGTGATGTACTGCTCCTCGGAGGAGCCGTCGGGCAGGAAGACGAGGTAGCCGATGTCCTCGATCGTGTTCTTGAGCGTCTTGTTGACGTACCGGGCGCTGACGACCGAGTTCTTCGTGAGCTGATAGTCGACGCCGAGCTGGATCTCCTGGTTCTCCATCGGCTTGAGGTTGGGGTCGATGCTGTCGTGCGGGTCGCCGGGGGCGCGGAGGTCGCGCGCCTTGTGGCCGACGAGCGTCGGGCAGGGGTTCTGTCCGAGCGTGTTGTCGACGCGCGTGCAGGCGGCGAAGAGCGTGTCCCAGTTGAGCGTGTTCAGCTCGTACATGTGCTGGATCCAGCGGTCGGCGCCGAAGGAGCCGCGCGGCATCTCGAGCTTCGTGATGTCGTAGTAGGTGCCGTAGGAGCCGTAGACCTTCAGCTGCTGCTTGCCCGTGACGTCCCAGGAGAAGCCGAGGCGCGGGGCGAGCTTGTCCTTGAAGTCGAACTCGATCGCGTTCTTCGGAAGAGTCGGGTCGACCTGGGCGCCGTAGTTCGGGATCCGCTCCTGCTCGGTGCGGACGCCGATGTTCAGCGTCAGGTTCGGGTGGATGTTCCAGGTGTCCTGGATGAAGAGGCCGACGTTCGACGCCTCGGCGGCGCCCTCGGTCCGGAAGCGGCGGACGCCGACGGAGCCGTAGGTGCCCTGGACGCCCATGCCGAACCGGTCCGGAAGGCCCCAGCGGACCTCGAAGTAGTTGCCGTTCTCGCCGAGGGAGACCGAGTTCTCGATCTTCTCGTACTGGACGCCCGCCTTGAAGGAGTGCGAGCCGAGGGCCGTCACGAAGAGGTTCGCGTCGATGCCGGCCGACGTTCTCTTCCAGTTGTCCTCGTCGGCGCTCTGGAACGAGTCGTTCGGGACGGTCGCGAAGCCGGTGGGGCGGTAGCGCGGGTCGGTGGTCGGGAGCGGGATGACGCCGTTCCGGAAGAGCATCCGGTTCTGGGCGTCGATGCCGGTGATCTCGGTGTCGGTCTCGAACAGGCCGACGCGGCCGCTCACGTAGAAGTTGCTGGTGGGGACGAAGTCGGCGTAGGCCGAGTAGCTCGACGTCGGGAACTTCGAGACGACGTCGAGGTCGGCGTCGTCCGGGGTCGAGCCGTCGAGGGCCGGGAGGTTCCCGTCCGTCTCGGAGGGGGTGACGTTCGCCGAGACCTTGAAGACGAGCTTGGAGCCTATGTTCCCCTTGATGTTCCCGGCGAAGAAGTGGTCGGTGATGTCCTGCTTCGCCGTCGTGGTCTTCTCGTACGGCGTCCGCTCGATCGAACGGAGCGTCGGGCTGTAGCCGAGGTAGAACCAGAGCGAGTCCTTGAGGATCGGGCCGCCGAGGGCGAAGCCCGGCTCGAAGCGCGACTCGTCGTCCTTGTCGAACGTCCGGTAGAAGCCCGGCCACGACTCGTACGCGATGGGGCGCCGGTCGCCGTTCAGCGAGGAGCTCGAGAAGTAGCCGCCGAGCCACCCGTGGAACTCGTTCGTGCCGCTCTTCGTGATCGCGTTGATGACGCCGCCGAGGGAGCCGCCGAACTCGGCCGAATAGCCGGCCGACTTGACCTGGATCTCCTCGACGAAGTCGGTGATGAAGCCCTGGCCGGAGAGGCCGTCGTTCGGACGGGTCGTGTCGATCCCGTCGATGACGAAGCGGTTCTCCGAGCCGGAGGCGCCGTCGATCGAGATGCCGCCCGCGAACGCCTCGTTGGAGGCGCCGGGGGCCTGCGCGACGACCGAGGTGAAGTCGCGCCCCTTCGGGAGGAGCGCGATCTGCTCGGCGGCCATCGAAGCCGCCGTGGAGTTCTCGCCCACGGCGATCTGGACCCGCTCGCCGGTGACGACGACCGTCTCCATGACCGAGCTGATCTTCAGTGTGACGTTCAGGATCGCGCGGTCGCCGAGGGCCACCGGCACGCGGGACGCCTCGTAGGTCTGGAAGCCCTGGAGGCGCGCCGTGATCGTGTAGACGCCGGGGCTGACGCGCGGGAAGCGGTAGTCGCCCCGAGCGTCCGTGACGGAGACGAGCGTGCCGCTGGGCCCCTTGATCTCGACCGACACGCCGGGGAGCGCCTCGCCCCCGTCGGCCGTGATTCGGCCGGTGAGGACGCCCGTCTGCTCCTGGGCGCCCGCCGGGGCGGCGATCACCGCCACCATCAGCAAGACGAAAACCAGCCCGAGTCTCTTCATCGTTCCTTCCTCCCTTTGTAGATGGCTCCTGCCTGGAGCCGAATGTGGAATGGACCTGCCGGGCCCGCTCTCAGGCCCGGCCTTCATCGCGTGATCGAGCGCACAGGAGCGACGGCCGCCCGGAGCGGTGCTCCTCGTCTGGTACCCGGACCTCACCCCCCACATACGGACCGCCTTTCACGAGCCGAGAGTGGATCGTCGCCCCGGACCTTCGGTGCCCCCGTCGGGAACCGATCTCAGATTGGAATTCGATCAGCGGGATGTTAGCACGCCGGCCGTCAAGGGCACCGGACCGATGCGAGGGCTGCCCGGCCGCGGGCGGCGGGCGACGCCCCGCGCCGGACCTCACCGGAGGCCCCGTCGCGCGGCGGTTTCCCGAATCCGGCGCCCATCGGCTATCTTCCCGCCCCGTTCGAGACCACGAGCCGAGGAGGAATCCGTGATGCGCGCGCTCTCCGTCTGCCTCTCCCTCGCCGCCCTCGCCGCCCTGGCCGGCGTGACGCTCCCCGCCGCGGCCGCCGTGAAGACCGCGACCGTCGAGTACCTCGACGGCGACCAGACCTGCGAGGGCTTCCTCGCCTGGGACGACGCGGTGAAGGGGAAGCGTCCCGGCGTCGTCGTCGTCCACGAGTGGATGGGGCTCGGCGACTACGCGAAGGAGCGGGCCCGCCAGCTCGCCGCGCTCGGGTACGTGGCCCTCGCCGCGGACATCTACGGGAAGGGGATCCGCGCGAAGGACGCCGCGGAGGCGGGCCGGCTCGCCGGCCGGTTCAAGGGAGACCTGCCTCTCCTTCGTTCGCGGGCCCGGGCCGCGCTCGACACGCTGGCGAAGGACCCCCGCACGGATGCGTCGCGCCTCTTCGCGATCGGCTACTGCTTCGGCGGCACGACCGCCCTCGAGCTGGCCCGGAGCGGCGCTCCGGTGGCGGGCGTCGTCTCGTTCCACGGCGGCCTCGCGACGAAGGACCCCGCCGACGCGAAGAACGTGCAGGGGCGCGTCCTCGTCCTCCACGGCGCCGCCGACCCGTACGTGCCGCCGGCCGAGGTCGCGGCCTTCCAGAAGGAGATGGACGACGCGAAGGTCGACTGGCAGATGGTCTTCTACGCGGGCGCGGTCCACTCCTTCACGAACCCGGCGGCGGGAAACGACTCGTCGAAGGGGGCCGCCTACGACGCCCGGGCCGACCGCCGCTCCTGGGAGGCGATGAAGGCGTTCCTCGCAGAAGGGGCGAAGTAGCCCGAACGGACGAGGCGCGGCGTCCCCCGGCGGGCTACGATCCTGCCGGAGAAGCCATGACGCCGCGCCTTCGCACCGCCGCCCTCCTCCTTCCGCTCCTCGCCCTCCTTGCCCTCCCGGGAACGGCCTCCGCCGACGAAGGGCAGTGGCCGCCGGAGGCTCTCGCCACCCTCGGGGAGGCCCGCTGGGCCGAGCTCGCCGCGCGGGGCCTCGAGCTCGGCGCGACGGACCTCTGGGACGGAAAGGGGGGAGGGCTCCTGACGGCCGTCCTCGGCCTCGGCGGCTGCACGGGAGCGTTCGTCTCGGAGGAAGGACTCTTCCTGACGAACCACCACTGCGCGTTCGGCGCGATCCAGCTCGCCTCGACCCCGGAGAAGAACTACCTCCGCGACGGGTTCGTCGCCCGGAGCCGCGCGGAGGAGGTCCCGGCGCGTGGCGGCGTCGGGCGGGTGAGGATCCTGACCCGACTCTCCGACGTGACCGACCGGGTCCGCGGGCCGAAGAGCGCCTTCGCACGCGCGAAGGACGACGCGGCACGCGAGGCGGCGGTCGAGAAGGCCCGGAGCGAGATCGTGGCCGAGTGCGAGAAGCAGCCCGACCGGCGCTGCGCCGTGGCGGCGTTCGAGGACGGCCGGACGTATCGCCTCATGGAGCAGACCGAGTTCCGGGACGTACGGCTCGTCTACGCCCCGCCGCGCGGCGTCGGCGACTTCGGCGGCGAGGTCGACAACTTCCGCTGGCCGCGGCACGCGGGAGACTTCTCCCTCCTGCGCGTCTGGGCCGCCCCCGACGGATCGCCGGCCGCTCACGCGCCGGAGAACGTGCCCTACCGGCCGAAGCGCTGGCTCCCGGTCTCTTCGAAGGGCGTTTCCGAGGGGGACGTCGTGATGATCGCCGGCTATCCCGGCCGGACGCAGCGCTACCTGACCCCCTCCGCCGTCGAGAACCTCGAGAGCTGGTTCTACCCGCTCCGCTCACGGACGTTCACCGACCTGATCGAGATCCTGGAGACGGAAGGGAAGAAGGACCCCGACACCGCCCTGCGCGTGTCGGGCGCCGTCAAGGGCTACGGGAACGGCGAGACGAACGCCCGCGGCCAGGTCGAAGGGCTCGCCCGCAACGGCGTCGCCGCCCGCGCCCGGGAGGAGGCGAAGGAGCTCGAGGAGTTCCTCGCCGCCCGGAAGGACCTCCCGGCGGAGTGGACCGCCGCGCCGGCCGAGCTCGAGAAGGTCCTCGCGCGTGACCGCGAGGGGCAGGAGCGCCGTTTCTTCCTCGAGGAGATCGAGCGCCTCTCGTCGTACCTCTCCTCGGCCCTCTCCGCCGTCCGCCGCGCCGACGAGCGGAAGAAGCCGGACCTCGAGCGCGAGCCGGGCTTCCAGGAGCGTGACCTCGAGAGGGCCCGGCAGCAGGAGAAGGACCGGACCCTCTCGCTCGCGCCGGCGGCGACCCGAAAGGCTCTCGCGTACCTCGTCGAGAAGGCCCGGGAGGCCTCGAAGGACGCTCCGGTCCGGGCGTTCGACGAGGCGTTCGGGAAGGACGCCGGCCGGGCCGCGATCGAGAAGCGGCTCGCGGAGATGGACGCGGCGACCTCGCTCTCCGACGAGAACGTGCGGCTCGCGAACGTCGACGCGACGCTCGCCTCCCTCTCCGCCTCCGCCGACCCTTACGTGAAGCTCGCCGTCGGGCTGCACGCCGACCTCGCCGCGATCCGGCAGAAGCGAAAGGAGACGAACGGGGCGCTCCTCGTCTGGCGCCCGCGCTACCTCTCGGCGCTCGAGGCGCTCCGCCGATCGAAGGGGAAGGCGATCTCCCCCGACGCGAACTCGACGCTGCGCGTCTCGTTCGCCACGGTGAAGGGCTACTCGCCGCGCGAGGCGGTGACGTTCACGCCGCGGACGAGCCTCGCCGGGGTCCTCGAGAAGGCCCGCGCCGAGGAGCCGTTCGCCGTGCCCGGGAAGGTCCTCGACGCCGCGCGCGCCGGCCGCTTCGGCCGGTGGGCCGACCCGGTGCTCGGCAGCGTCCCGGTCGGCTTCCTGACGGACGGCGACACGACCGGCGGCAACTCGGGAAGCCCGACGATGAACGGGAAGGGCGAGGTCGTCGGCCTCAACTTCGACCGCGTCTGGGAGAACGTCGCCGGGGACTTCGGCTGGCGGCCGGAGCGCTCCCGGAACGTGAACGTCGACCTGCGCTACGCGCTCTGGATGATGGAGGAGGTGGACGGCGCGGCCCACCTCGTGAAGGAGCTCCTGCCGGCGAAGTGACGACCGCGAAAGGCTCCGTCGAACGACGATTCCGGGCACGAGGCTGCCGGGCGCGGGTCGGGGTCCCTCTGTGCGTCGCCATCCTGCTGGCCGCGGCGTGCCGGCGGGACGCCCCGCCGCGCACCGTGGAGGTCCTCGTCCCGTTCCTCCCGGCGTCCCTCGACCCCTACTCCGACCCGCGGCTCGTCTCGCGGAGCATCTTCTCCGCGATCTACGAGCCGCTGGTCGCCGAGAACGACGTCGGCGTCCGACCGGCCCTGGCCGAGAGCTGGACGAACCCCGCGCCCGACACCTGGCTTTTCCGGATCGCGCCCGACGCGACGTTCCACGACCGGAGCCCCGTGACGAGCCGCGAGGTCGTCGCCGCTGCGCACGCCTCGAGGACCGCGCGCGGCTCGGTCGCCTCGCTCGCCGACCTCCGCGCGATCGAGGTCGCCGACGCCCGTACGGTTCGCTTCCGGACCTTCCAGGCCCCGGAGGAGTTTCTCCTCTCCGTCTCGGCGCTCTTCATCACACGGAGGGACGCGGACCGATTCGTCGGAAGCGGCGCCTACCGCGTCGTCGCCCACACACCGGACCGGATCGTCCTCACGCGCCACGATCGGCCCTCCCGCCCCGCGCCCTGGCTCGACGAGGTCGTCTTCCGGCGGTTCGGGAGCACCGCCGAGGGCCTTCGCCTCATGCGACGCGGCGTCCCGGTCGCGGTCGCCGACCCGTCGGCCGCGATGGTCGCCCAGGCGCGGAGCGACCCGCGACTCCGCGTCGTCACGACGGACGCCGGGAGCCTCACCTACCTCGCGGTCGGCTTCTCGGCCGGGGCCGGCCCGCTCGGAGACCCGCGCGTCCGTCGGGCGCTCCGCCTCTCCCTCGACCTCCCCGCCCTCGTGGCGGAGGGGACGATCGCGGGAGGGACCCCGGCCGGACGCGTCGTCCCGCCGGGCAGCTTCGGCTTCGACCCATCGCGTCGACCGCCCCGGCGGGACCTGGCGGCGGCGCGCCGGCTGCTCGAGGAGGCCGGCTACCCGAACGGCTTCGAGCTCGACCTCGACGTCGGCCCGAACTCGCGGCGGGCCGGCCGGGCTCTCGCGGACCAGGTGGCCGAGGCCGGAATCCGGCTCCGAGTCGTGGTCCGAAGCCCCGACGACTTCGTATCGCGGATCGACGGCCGGAGCCCGCTCTACCTCTACAGCTGGTTCGTCGGCCGCGACGCCGGGCAGGCGCTCCGGAACGCCTTCCACACGAGGGACGCCGCGCGCGGCCTCGGCTCGATGAACAGGACCGGATACTCGAACGCCGCCGTCGACGCGGCCCTCGCCGGCCTCGCCGCCGCGGCGCGGGCGGAGGAACGCCTCGCTCGCCTCCGGGAGGTCTCGGACCTCCTCGACGGGGACCTCCCCTGGATTCCGCTCTACTCCGCCCGCCAGGTCCGGCTCCTCCCGGCCTGGCTCGATCTCGGATGGAGGCCCGACGGCCTCCTCGTGATCGCCGACGCGCGGCCGGCCGGCGGCGGGCGCTGACCCGCCGCCGGCCCCCGGCGGAGACCTACTTCGTCTTGACCGGGTCCGCGGGCCGCTTCGGGAGCGTCTTCGGCTCCTTCTCGATCGCCTTCAGGACCTCCGCGACCGCTCGCTCGAGCTGCGGGTCGCGGCCGGCCGCGACGGAGGCCGGGTCGTTCTCGACCTCGATGTCGGGCGAGACGCCTTCGCCTTCGATGATGTAGCGGCCGTCGACGTCGTTCGTCGCCTGCTGCGGGACGAAGACCTGGCCGCCGTCGATCAGCGGCCCGCGCCCCGAGATGCCGACGACGCCGCCCCACGTCCTCTTCCCGATCAGGGGGCCGAGGCCCGCCTTCCGGAAGCGCGCGGGGAAGATGTCGCCGTCCGACGCCGACGTCTCGTTGATGAGCGCGGCCAGGTGGCCGTGGAAGACCGCGTACGGGTAGGTCATCGGGAGGTCGCTCGAGAAGCCGAAGCGGGTCCCGAGGAGCTTCGAGTCGAGCCTCTCGAGGATCCACTGCGAGACGTTCCCGCCGCCGTTCGAGCGGACGTCGACGACGAGCCCCTCCTTCCGGATCTGCGGGTAGTACCACTTGAGGAACTCGTAGATCCCCGGCGCCCCCATGTCGGGGACGTGCAGGTATCCGACGCGCCCGCTCGAGAGCTTCGAGACCTTCTCCACGTTGCCGAGCACCCAGTCGAGGTAGAGGAGGCTCGCCTCGCTCTCCACCGGCCGGTAGGTGACCTTCCTGGCCCCGCCGGCGGTCGGCTTCGCGTTGAGCGTGAGGGTGACGGGGTGGGTCTTGTGCTGCAGGAGACGATAGGGGTTGTCGCTCGCGGCGAGCGGCTCGCCGTCGACGGCGAGGACGTAGTCGCCGACGCGCGC
>JAKLER010000060.1 GCA_022711615.1 Acidobacteriota bacterium | reverse complement strand
TTTTCGACGAGCTCGCCCGGACGACGAGCTCGGTCGAGGCCGAGGCGCTCCTCTCGGCGCTCCTCGAGGAGCTCGCGGCGCGTCCCCGGACCGTCGCCCTCTTCTCCACCCACTTCCGCGGCGTGAAGCGCCTCCCCGGCGTGACGTACCTGCGTATGGCGGGGCTCGACCGGTCGCGGCTCGAGCTCGGCCCCGAGGGGGACGACCTCGCCGCGCGCATCCGCCGCATCGACCTCCTCATGCGCTACCGCCTCGAGCCCGACGACCCGGGCGAGAGGCGCTCCGACGCGATCGCCGTCGCGCGCCTCCTCGGGCTCTCGCCCGGCCTCGCGCGGCGCGCCGAGGAGCTCCTCCACGATCACGACGAGAAGGACTGAACCAGGAGGCCCCATGGAGAGCCGGCTTCACCTGCCGCCGGAACGGATCGCCCGGGCCCGCGAGCTCGCCTCGCGGATCGTCGCGCCGGTCCAGGAGTTCATCGACGCGCACACGACCGTCACCGTCGAGCGGGCGACGCTGCGCCTCGCCGGCGCCGATGGCGCCGACGCCGACGGCGTCCCCGTACCGAACCTCGTCGTCGACCAGGTCCGCGACCGGCTCGAGGAGGGGGCGCTCCGGTTCTGGGTGAACGCGCTCGTCCGGACGGGCGACGACGTCGCCGGCCTGAGCCGGCGCGTGGCCGGAGGGTTCCGCCTCGACGGCATCCCCCTCGCCGACCCCGTCTCGCTCGAGGCCAAGGCCGCCGAGCTCGTCTCGGCCGCCTCGATGCGCGTCCGCGGGAACCGGAGGCGGCGCGAGGAGCTCCTCGCGCGGTACGCCGGGAAGAACCACTCCCCCCTCCTCTACGTCATCGTCGCGACCGGGAACATCCACGAGGACGTGAAGCAGGCGCGCGCCGCCGCGTCGCAGGGGGCCGACGTCGTCGCGGTGATCCGGACGACGGCGCAGTCGCTCCTCGACTACGTCCCCTTCGGCGCCACGACCGAGGGCTTCGGCGGCACCTACGCCACGCAGGAGAACTTCCGGATCATGCGGGCCGCGCTCGACGAGGAGGTCGAGCGGCTCGGGCGCTACGTCCACCTGACGAACTACGCCTCCGGCCTCTGCATGCCCGAGATCGCCGTCATGGGGGCGCTCGAGCGCCTCGACATGATGCTGAACGACTCGATGTACGGGATCCTCTTCCGCGACATCAACATGTACCGGACGTTCGTCGACCAGAAGTTCAGCCGGATGGTGAACGCCTGGGCGGGCGTCGTCATCAACACCGGCGAGGACAACTACCTGACGACGTCCGACGCCGTGGAGAAGGCCTATACCGTCCTCGCGAGCCAGTTCCTGAACGAGCGCTTCGCCGAGGTGGCCGGCCTCGAGCCGTGGCAGATGGGCCTCGGCCACGCGTTCGAGATGGACCCCGCCCTGCCGGACGGATTCCTCCTCGAGGTCGCGCAGGCGCTCATGGCCCGGGAGATCTTCCCCGAGGCGCCGCTGAAGTACATGCCGCCGACGAAGTTCATGACGGGAGACGTCTTCCGGGGCGTCGTCCAGAACGCGCTCTTCAACTTCGCGTCGAAGCTGACCGGCCAGGGGATCCACCTCCTCGGGATGCTCACCGAGGCGATCCACACGCCGTTCATGCAGGACCGTTACCTCGCCCTCGAGAACGCGAAGTACGTCATGGGGAGCATGGCGAGCCTCGGCGACGAGATCACGTTCCGGCCGGACGGCGTCGTCGTGAGGCGGGCGAACCAGGTCCTCGAGGAGGCGGTGGCGTTCCTCGAGAAGGTCGAAGGGACCGGGCTGATGGACGCCATCGCCACGGGGCTCTTCGCCGACGTGAAGCGCCCCCGCGACGGAGGCAAGGGGCTCGACGGCCTCCGGAAGAAGGGCGAGGGGTACTGGAACCCGTTCGAGACGCACCTGACGCGCGAGCTGGGGCTCGGAGGCGGGCGATGACGACACCCGTGAGACCGTACGGCGACACCCTGGACGACGGCGCCGTCCAGCTCTCCTTCACGCTCCCGGTCCCGTTCGGCCCGCGCGGGCGCGAGGCGGCCCGGCTCCTCGTCGAGAAGCTCGGCTTCCGGCACGCCGAGGTCGTCCACTCCGCCCCGCTCGCGGAGGGCTTCAGCTTCTACGTCGCCTACGGGCGGACCGACGTCTCCGTCGACTTCGAGGCCGTCCGCGTCGAGGAGGCGACGGGCGAGCAGGTCTACACGATGGACGAGGCCTGCGCCGTCATCCGGGAGAAGCTCGGGCGCAAGCTCGTCGTCGTCGGCGCCTGCACCGGCTTCGACGCCCACACCGTCGGGATCGACGCCATCATGAACATGAAGGGGTACAACCACCACTACGGCCTCGAGCGCTACTCGGAGGTCGAGGCGCACAACCTCGGCGCCCAGGTGCCGAACGAGCGGCTGATCGACTACGCCGTCTCGGTGAACGCCGACGCGATCCTCGTCAGCCAGATCGTCACGCAGAAGGACGTCCACATCCGGAACCTGACCGAGCTGATCGAGCTCCTCGAGGCGAAGGGGCTCCGGGAGCGGTTCGTCGTCTGCGCGGGCGGCACCCGGATCGGGAACAAGCTCGCGGTCGAGCTCGGCTACGACGCCGGCTTCGGCCCCGGGACCTACGCCGACCACGTCGCGACGTTCGTGATCGAGCGGCTCGTCGAGCGGGCCGCCACCCGCGCCTGACGTGGCCCCGCGAGCGGCCGGGCCTGCCCCGGCCGCTCGCGCCGAGCGTAGAACGTAGACCAGACCCCCTTCAGAGCCCCTCCCCGCTCTATCGAGGGCGGAGCCAGAGGAGCTGGTAGGGGCGGAGGCGGAGGGGGACGACGCCTCCGTCCGACGCGAAGGTCCGGCCCGAGACGAGGTCGACGAGCTCCGTCGCGGCGAGGCCGGCGTCGCCGAGCGGGAGGGAGGCCTCGACCTCCGTCCCGGAGACGTCGACGACCACGACGATCGGGGCCCCGCCGGCGCGCGGCGTCCGCACGAGGGCGAAGAGCCGCGGGTCGAGGCGGAGCACGCGCTGCCCCGCTGCCGGGTGAAAGGCCGGCTCGGCCGCCCGGCGGCCGAGGAGGTCGATGAACCGGCTGGCGGTGCGCGAGGGGATCGAGGAGGGGTCGGAGAACTGGTCGAAGAGCCACTCCTCCCTCATCGCGGAGCGATTGATCGAGCGCGCCTGCCCGTCCCGCTTCACCGCCTCGTGGTCGTTCCGCGCGCCGAAGAAGCTCGGGAGGTAGATACCGGGGACGCCCCGCAGCGAGAGGGCGATCGCGCGCGAGGCGACGAACCGGTCGACCTTTCGGTCGAGCGGCCCGTCCGCCTCCGCGTCGTTCAGAGCGCTCCACCAGGTGACGTTCAGCTCGTAGGGGCTCGGCGCCCCGCCTTCGCCCGTCCGCATCGAGACGAGGCCGCCGACGGCCTTCACGCGGGCGCAGAGCTTCCCGATCTCCTCTTCCGGGAGGATCCCGCGCGCGCCCATGAGGCCGATGCCGTCGTGCGAGTCGAGGAAGTTGAAGAACGCCGTCGTCTCCGACGGCGGGGCGAGCTCCGCGGCCCAGCTCGAGAGGGCCTCGGCCGAGCCGGTCACGAAGGCGTGGAGGACGAGGGGCGGCAGCGCGAAGTTGTAGACCATCTGCGCCTCGTCCGTCCCGTCGCCGAAGTAGGTCACGTTGTCCGCGTGGGGGACGTTCGTCTCCGTGACGAGGGCGACGTGCGGAGCGGCGGCGTCGAGCACGTCCCGCACGAGCTTCACGACCTCGTGCGTCTGGCGCAGGTGCGCGCACTGCGTCCCGAGCTCGTGCCAGATGTAGGTCACGGCGTCGAGGCGGACGAGGTCCGCGCCGCGCCTCACGTAGTAGAGGAGGATCTCGAGGACCTCGAGGAGGACCCTCGGGTGGCGGAAGTTGAGGTCGATCTGGTCGCGCGAGAAGGTCGTCCAGAGCCAGCGCGGCCCCTCCACCGTCGCGAACTCGCTCAGGAGGTCGGAGGTCCTCGGCCGGAGGACGAGCTTCAGGTGGTCGTCGTCGACCTCCTCGCGGGAGGAGAAGACTCGGAAGAAGCGCGCGTACTCCGGGTCCCCCGCGAGGAACTTCTGGAAGCGGCGGCTCTTGGCGGAAACGTGGTTGAAGACTCCGTCGAACATCAGCCGGAAGCCGCGCCCGAGGCGCGCGATCTCCTCCCAGCTCCCGAGCCCGGGGTCGACCTCCTCGTACGAGATGATCGAGAAGCCGCGGTCGGAGGACGAGGGGAAGAACGGCAGGACGTGGACCGTCGTGACGAGGCCGCGGAAGAGGACGTAGGCGAAGTCGGAGAGCGTCGCGAGAGGCGAGCGCCCCTCCGAGACGACGAGGTCGCCGTACGTGATCAGGACCGCGTCCTTCTCGCTGAAGCGCTCGCGCGGGTCGAAGGCCGCCTCGGCCGCGCGAATCTCCGGCGTCGCGTGGGCGTCGTGGACCTTCACGAGCCGGTCGACGTGCCGGAGGACGTGCTCGCCGGCCTCCTCGCCGTAGAGGAGGTCGAGCCGCCTCCGGACCCGCGCGGCGAGCTCCGGCGTCAGCCCCCGCAGGGGCCGCGCGTAGTCGGGCTCGGGAAGGTACTCGAGCCCGCGGAACGGGTCCGCGGCGCCCCTGGAACGGATCTCCGCCATGAGGGGACCGTAGCACGACCCGCAGGCGAGACTCGTCGCCCGCCCTGAGATCGAACGGCCGTTTTCGCTTCCCTCCGCGCAACGGGCCGGGGTAGAAAGCCCTCATGAGCGACTTCGCGCAGTCCGGCCCGATCACGACCCTCACCCGTCTCGGCACCCGGCCGCTCGTCGAGCTGGAGGACGCCCTCGTCCGCTACACCCGCAGGAACAAGGCCGCGCTTCTGATCCCCTCGCTCGTCTCCGAGCTGGAGCGCCCGGCGCTCCTCAGGATCTGCGACGAGATCGCGCAGGCCCCCTACCTCGACACCGTTCTGATCTCCCTCGACCGGGCCGACGAAGCCGGCTACCGCTTTGCGCTCGATTACTTCAAGCGCCTGAAGCGGCGGACCGTCGTCCTCTGGAACGACGGCCCGGGCGTGAAGGCTCTCCTCGCGAAGCTCGAGAAGGCCGACCTCGTCCTCGGCGAGCGCGGGAAGGGGCGCGCCTGCTGGATCGGCTTCGGCTACCTCCTCGCGCAGGGGAACGTCGAGTACATCGCGCTCCACGACGCCGACGTCCTCGACTACGACCGCGCGATGCTCGCGCGGCTCCTCTACCCGATCGCCGACCCGATCCTGAACTTCGACTTCTGCAAGGCCTACTACGCGCGCTTCACCGACCGCCTGAACGGACGCGTCGCGCGCCTCTTCGTCGGGCCGCTCCTCGGCTCGCTCCGGGCGCTCCTCGGGACGAACCCCTACATCGAGTTCCTCTCGGCGTTCCGCTACCCGCTCGCCGGCGAGTTCGCCCTCACCTCCGACCTCCTCCGGCAGATCCGCGTCCCGTCGGACTGGGGGCTCGAGGTGGGGACCCTCTCCGAGGTCTACCGCCACCGGTCGGTCCGGCGCGTCTGCCAGGTCGACATCGCCGACCGGTACGACCACAAGCACCAGGCGCTCTCCCCGGAGGACCCGGCGAAGGGGCTCCACCGGATGGCCGCCGACATCGCCAAGCACCTCCTCCGGACGCTCGCCGCGGCCGACACCGTCCTCGGCGACGGGAGCCTCAAGTCGCTCCTCGCCTCCTACCAGCGCCGCGCCGAGGACGCCGCGTCGAGCTTCTACGCCCTCGCGAAGTTCAACGGCCTGACGTTCCCGAGGCACGAGGAGGAGATGGCGATCGCGACGTTCGCCGGGGCGCTCAAGAGCGGCGTCGACCAGTTCCTCGCCGACCCGCTCGGCGCGCCCCTCATTCCGAACTGGGCCCGCGTCCTCTCCGCCGTCCCGGAGGCGGGGGACCTCCTCCTCGAGGCCGTCACGTCCGAGGGGGGGATCCTGAACGGCTGAAGGGCTCCCTCAGGGCAGGAGCAGGAACGCCAGGACGACGACCCCCGTCGGGACGAGCGCCCCGAGGAGAAGGCGGAGCGGCGAGACGCCGTCGGGGAAGTAGCGGGAGAGGATCGACTGACCTGCCGGGTTCGGCGCGTTCGCGATGACGGTCAGTCCGCCCCCCGCCACCGCGCCGGCCACGACGGCGTACTTCAGCTCCGGCGTGAAGCCGGGGACGAGCGAGGCGAGGTAAGTGATCGCCGCGTTGTCGTTGAAGGCCGTCAGGATCGTGGCCCCGGCGAAGAGCGGGAGCTCCTCGAGCCGGGCGAGGACCGGCGCGATCCACCACTGCTGGAGCGTCCCGTGCAGGACGAGCCCCGCGAGGAAGAAGCCGACGAGGAGCGCCGGCCGCAGGTTCACGGGGTTCTGGTGCGGCGCCGTGGCCTGCGTGAAGGCGAGGAAGTAGAGGAACCCCGCGACGAAGAGCGCCGGAGTGTGGGCGGTGAAGACGGTCCAGCCGAGAAAGCCGAGGTGGACGACGACGATCCAGGCCGGGAGGCCCCTCTCCGACGGGCGCTCGACGGGGTCGGCGAGCCGGGCTTTCCGCCGGCCCGCGAGGTCGGCGAACTCCTTCCGGAACGCGAAGGCGAAGAGGGCGGTCGACACGAAGACGGCGAGCGCCGCCTTCCAGCCGAACGTCCGCAGCATGAACGTCAGGTCCCACCCGTACTTCCCGGCGACCATCAGGACGGGCGGCGCGGCGAAGTGAGTGAGCGTCCCGCCGACGGAGACGTTCACGAAGAGGAGGCCGAGCGTCCCGTAGGCGAGGCGCGGCGAGGGGCCGAGCTCGTAGAGGTGGCGCGAGAGGAGGAGGGCGCTGATCGTCATCGCCGCCGGCTCGGTGAGGAACGATCCGAGGAGCGGCCCGATCGTCAGGATCGTGGCCCACCAGGCGAGCGGCGTCCGCCCCGCGAGGGACGCCACCGCCCCCATGCAGCGCTCGGCGAACGCGAGGACGGGCCGCGTCGAGGCGATCGCCATGATCACGACGACGAACATCGGCTCCGTGAAGTGGACGTGACCGACGTAGTCCTCCACGGAGTGCCAGCCCTTCATCGCCGCGGCCGAGAGGAGGAGCGGGATCGCCCAGATGCCGAAGACCGCCTCGACCTCGCCGAGGAAGTGGAGCATCTCGACGGCGAAGCTGTGCCCGTCCCCTCCCGTCTCCTTCTCGTTCCGGTGCTGGAGACGGTGGGCGGCCGCGGTGATCCGCGGGGCGAGGAAGGTGTGGAGGATCGCGAGGACGAAGACGGCGGTCGCGACGAGGTTCACCGGGTCCTCCTCGACCCGGTGGACGAGGACCTGCCCGAGCGTCATCCCCGCTTCGCCCGTGTAGGCGTCGAGCGGGATCGGAAGCGGCTCCTCCGGGACGGACGACGCCGCCTCGGACGCGAGCGCCGCCGGCGCGGCGAGGAGGGCGATCGCCGAGGGCAGGAGGCGTCCTGCGCGGACACGCATCGAGACCATGCTCATCGTGCCCGGATTGTGGCATCCCCGGAGAGCCGTCTCTTCCGCCGTCCCTCGGACCCGGCGGACCTCTTCAGTGTTCGGGGTCGCAGGCTCCGCTCTCGTCCGGCCGCGGCATCTCGTTCACCTTCGTCCCCGGGAAGAGGGGTACGCCGAGCGCGAACGCGGCACGACCGATGGCGTGGGCGGCGAGCGGCGCCGTCAGGAAGACGAACGCCACCGCGGCGAGGGAGCGGGCCGCCACGCCGAGGTCGTCGAACGCGAGCGCGAGCGCGAGGAAGACGCACATCTTCGCGAGCGTCGAGGCCTTCGACGTCGCCGACATCCGCGTCGGGACGTCGGGCATCCTCACGACGCCGAACGCGGCGAGGAGCGCCGTGACGACGCCGACGAGCATCAGGACGGCGGCGAGGAGGTCGCGCAGGCTCACCGCGACCGCTCCAGGTAGGCGGCGAACGCGACCGTCCCGAGGAACGAGAGGAGCGAGAGGACGATCGCGACGTCGAGGTAGACGGCGTCCCGGGCCGCGAGGGCGACAACGGCGGCCACGCTGATCCCGAGCGTGCCGAGGAGGTCGAGCCCGACGATCCGGTCGGGGAGAGTGGGTCCCCTCAGTATCCGGAAGAGCGTCAGCAGGAGCGCGAGGCCCAGCGCGGGAAGGCCGACCCAGAGCGCGAGCTGCGAGAGGAGCGTCACTCGAAGACCTCCTTTACGCGCCTCTCGAATCCTTCCTTCACCTCCCGCCGGAAGGCCTCCGGGTCCTCGACGTGGAGGGCGTGGACGTAGAGCGTCGTCCGGTCGGGCGAGACGTCGAGGCTCAGCGTCCCGGGAGTGAGCGTGACCAGGTTCGCGAGGACGGTGATCCCGGCGTCGCTCTTCAGGTCGAGCGGGACGGCGACGATGCCGGGCGAGAGGGACGAGACGGGCGACAGGAGGCTCCGGGCGACCGCCGCGTTCGAGAGGACGATCTCCTTCAGGAAGTAGAGGAGGAGACCGAGCGCCTTCGGCACCTGCTCGAGACGGACCCGGCGGCGCACGGGGATCCGGAGGAGGAGGACGAGGAGGCCGGCGAGGACCGCCCCTTCGAGGAGGTTCCCGACCGTGACCTCTCCGGTGACGGCGACCCAGGCGAAGACGAGGAACGCGAACGTGCCCACCGGTCACATCCTCCCGTCGCGCGCGCCGAGGACGGCGCGGACGTAGAGGTCCGGGTCGAGGAGCTGGGCGGCCGCCGCGTCCGCGAAGCGATAGAGGACCCCCGCTCCGAGGCCGATCGCGACCGTGACCGCGCCGAGGACGAGGACCGGCCCGAGGAGCGAGGCCCGCTCTGCCGTCGTCAGCGGCGCGGGCGCCGCGTCGGCTCCGGCCGGGGCCGGCTTCCAGAACGCCTCGTTCCAGATCTTCGTCATCGAGAAGAGCGTCAGCAGGCTGACGGCGAGCGCCACGGCGACGATCGTCCCGTTCCCCGCCTCGAGGCCGGCCCTCACGAGGAGGTACTTCGCCCAGAACCCCGAGAGGGGCGGGAGTCCCGCGAGTGAGACCGCCGGGACGAGGAACGCCGCGGCGAGGAGGGGCGAGCGGGCGAGGAGGGAGCCGAGGCGATCGAGCGAGAAGCTCCCCCCGGCCCGCCGCATCGCTCCCGCGACGAGGAAGAGGTTCGCCTTCACGACGATGTGGTGGAGGACGTAGAAGACCGTCCCGGCGAGCGCGAGCCGCGTCCCGAGGCCGAGCCCCATCAGCATGTAGCCGATCTGGCTGACGATGTGGAAGGAGAGGATCTTCCGCACGTCGCCCTGCGCCATCGCGCCGAGGACGCCGGTGACCATCGTGAGCGCCGCGACGGCGAGGAGGAGCGGGCCGGTGAAGGCCGTGTCGCGGACGAAGACGAGCGTGAGGACGCGCACGAGGGCGTAGACGCCGACCTTCGTCAGGAGCCCCGCGAAGAGCGCCGCCACCGGCATCGGCGGCGTGTGGTACGAGGCCGGGAGCCAGAAGAAGAGGGGGAACGCGGCCGCCTTGATCCCGAAGGCGAGGAGGAAGAGGGAGGCCACGACGCTCGGGAGCCCCTGCGCCGGCAGCTCGCGGAGCGCGACGGCCGCGTCGGCCATGTTGAGCGTCCCGACGGAACCGTAGAGGAGCCCCGCGCCCGCCAGGAAGAGCGCCGAGGAGACGAGGTTCAGGACGACGTACTTCAGGGCCCCCTGCAGCTGCGCCCGCTCGCCCCCGAGGGAGACGAGGACGAACGACCCCATCAGCATGACCTCGAACCAGACGTAGAGGTTGAAGAGGTCGCCCGTCAGGAAGGCCCCGGAGACGCCCATCGAGAGGACGTGGAGGAGCGGGTGGTAGCCCGCCCGTTCGCGCGCCGCGTCGACGCCGCGGACCGAATAGGCGACGACCGCCGCGAGGAGGAGGGCGGCCACGAGGACCATCGCGGCCGCGAAGCGGTCGGCGACGAGCGAGATCCCGAACGGCGCCGCCCAGGCCCCCGCCTGCGTGACGAGGATCGTCCCGTCGAGCGTCGCGCCGAGGAGCGCGACCGCCGCGGCGAGGAACGCCGCCGCCCCGGCGAAGCTCGCCGCGCGCACGGCCCGCGGCGACCGCGCGAGGAGGATCGTCGCGGCCGCGGTCGCGAGCGGGACGAGGAGCGGGACGACGAGGAGGAGGTTCATGTCTCCTCCCGCATCGCGTCGACGTCGTCGGTCCCCGCCTCCTGGCAGGTCCGCTTCAGGAGGACGAGGGCGAACGCCTGGACGCCGAACCCGATGACGATCGCCGTCAGGACGAGCGCCTGCGGGAGAGGATCGGCCGACGTGGCGGCCGCCGTCGCGGCCCCCTCCGGGACGATCGGAGGGCCCTCCCGCGAGAGGCGTCCCGCGGTGAAGACGAGGAGGTTCGACGCGTAGCCGAGAAGGGCGAGGCCGAAGACGACGCGGATCGCGCTCCGCCGCAGGAGGAGGTAGGTCCCCGCGGCGTAGAGGGCGCCGATCGCGAGCGCGAGGAGGAGCGTCACGCCTCGTCCTCCTCCTGGAGCGTGAAGAGAATCAGGAGGACGACGCCGAGGACCGTCAGGTAGACCCCCGCGTCGAACAGGACCGGCGTTCCCGGCTTCCCGACGACCGGCAGGGAGACGTCGCCCCAGAGACCCGTCATGAACGGCCGGCCCGCCGCGAGGCCGACGAGGCCGCTCGCGAGCGCGGCCAGGAGACCCGTGCCGATCAGGACCTCCGGGCGAGCCGGGAGGACGCGCCGCGCCGAGGCGACCCCTCCGGTGAGCGCGAGGAGGGCGTAGGCCGTCGCCGCGACGAGGCCGCCGACGAAGCCGCCGCCGGGCTCGTTGTGGCCTCGGAAGAGAAGGAAGACCGAGAAGAGGAGGAGGAGCGGGAAGACGACCCGCGTCGCGGTTGCCAGGATGACCGACCTCACGACCGGCCCCCATTCGCGCCAGCCCCCCGGGACGCGATCCGAAGCCTCACGAGCGACCAGACGCCGAGCGCGGCGACGCCGAGAACGGTGATCTCGCCGAGCGTGTCGAGGCCGCGGAAGTCGACGAGGATGACGTTGACGACGTTCCGCCCCTTCGCGAGGGCGAGGCTCGATTCCCGGAAGAAGGGGGCGAGGCTCGAGCGAAGCGGCTCGGCGTGGACCGCCAGGACGAGCCCGGTCATGACGGCGCCGACCGCGCCGGCGAGGAGGGCGTCGACGACCCGCGCGCGCGGGGCCGACCGGCTCTGGAGCCTCGGGAGGCGCCGCAGGACCGCGACGAAGAGGAGGACGGAGAGCGTCTCGACCGCGAACTGCGTCATCGCGAGGTCGGGGGCGCCGAAGACGAGGAAGAGGAGGGCGACGCCGAAGCCCGTCACGCCGAGCGCGACGACGGCCGCGAGGCGCGAGCCGGCCAGGAGGGTGGCGACGGCTCCGGCGACGACGAGGAGCGCGAGGACCGCCTCGAGCGGCCGGACCGACCGGAGGGCGTCGGGCGCCCCGAGGACGGCCCGCGTCAGGAGGAGCGGGGCGGCGAGGGCGACCGTCGCGGCGAGGACGATCCGCAGGTCCTGCCGGAGCGAGCCGGACGAGAGGAGCGCCGCCGTCCCCTTCGCGAGCCGGACGAGGCCGGCGAGGCCCGCGCGGTAGAGGCGGCCGGGACCGAACGCGGCGAGCGGGGCGAGGCTCCCCGCGAGGGAACGGATTCGGCCCCGCGCCGCGAAGAGGGCGACGCCGACGACGAGCGTGGCGAGGCTCTTGGCGAGGACGAGGTTGAAGCCGTGCCAGAGCTCCAGCGTGAGGGCGTGCGGCGCGCCGAGCGCGGCGGCGGCGGCGGAAGAGACGAACGGCGAGATCGCCCCCGAGAAGAGGCCGGCGGCGAGGCTTCCGAGCCCGAGGAGGAGCGGGCCGGCCCACATGGCGGCGGGCGCCTCGTGGGGGGCCTTCGGCGTCTCCCCCGCCCGGCCCGTGAACGGCCCCCATCCGACGGAAAGGGCGACGGCCACGAGGAGCATGTTCGAGCCGACCGCCACCGGGACGAGGAGGAGCGGAGCGGGCGAGGCGCGGAGGGCCGCGTCGTAGAGGAGCTCCTTGCTGACGAAGCCGAGGAGCGGCGGGAGTCCCGCCATCGAGAAGGCCGCGGCCGCCGCGGCGACCGCCGTCACCGGCAGGGCCCGGAAGAGGCCGCCGAGGCTCGCGACGTCGCGCGTCCCGGTCTCGTGGTCGACGATCCCCGCGACGAGGAAGAGCGCTCCCTTGTAAAGCGCGTGCGCGAGGAGGAGGACCATCGCCGCGGCGAGGGCCGCCGGCGTCCCGACGCCGACGAGCATGACGAGCGAGCCGAGGGCGCTGACGGTGGAGTAGGCGAGGAGCCGCTTGAGGTCCCGCTGCCCCACGGCGAGGAGGGCCCCCGTCAGCATCGTCGCCGCGCCGACGGTCGTCACGATCCCGGTCCACTCCGGCGTCCCGCCGAGCGTCGGGTGGAGGCGCGCGAGGAGGAAGACGCCCGCCTTCACCATCGTCGCGGAGTGGAGGAAGGTGCTCACCGGAGCGGGCGCGGCCATCGCGTCGGGGAGCCAGAAGTGGAACGGCACCTGCGCGGACTTCGTAAAGGCGCCGAGGAGGACGAGGAGGAGCGCCGGGAGGTAGAGGGGGCTCGCCTTCACCGCCTCCGCATTCGCCGCGAGAGCGCCGATCTCGAGGCTCCCGCCCGCCTGCCCGAGGAGGACGAAGCCGGCGAGGAGCGCGAGGCCGCCGCCCCCGGTGACGAGGAGCGCCTGGAGGGCGGAGGCGCGCACCTCGGCCTTTTCCCGCTCGAACCCGATCAGAACGTACGAGAGGAGGCTCGTCGCCTCCCAGAAGACGAAGAGGCCGACGAGGTTGTCCGAGAGGACGAGCCCGAGCATCGCCGCGAGGAAGGCGAGGAGGTAGCCGAGCAGGTTGCCGCGGCGCGGGTGCCCCTCCATGTAGCTCCCGGCGTAGAGGAGGACGACCGCGCCGACGCCGGTGACGACGAGGGCCATGAGGAGCGAGAGGCCGTCCAGCCGGAACGAGAGGGAGACGCCCAGCTCCGCGATCCAGCCGAGCGCGTCGGTGCGAGCCCCTCCGGCCGAGACCTCCGGGACGTGCCGGGCGAGGGAGACGAAGAGGCCCGCCGGGACGAGCGCCAGCAGCGGCGCGGCGCGGCGCCCGAGGCGCTTCTCGAGGAGGGGTGCCAGCGCGGCGACGGCGAACGTGGAGAGGACGGCGACGATCACGAGATCCTGTAGAACGCGCGGACGGCCCGCGCTATTCCGCCCCGCGGAGACCGAGCGGCGCTGCGCTCCGGACGCATCGCCTCAGACGTGACGGATCCCGGAGTCCTCCTCCTCCGCCCGCAGCTTCTTCTCGAGCCAGCCGCGGGCCAGGTCGCGCGCGCCGAGGCCGAAGGCGAGGGCGAGCGTGAGGGCGATCGCGCCCCCGGCGATGGAGAACGCCGCGACCAGGATCGACCGCCCGACCCCGAGGTGGTCGAGCGCGGCCGCCACGAACGACGTGACGACGAGGACGTAGGCGGCACGAGCGCCGGCGCGCGCCCAGGGGAGCCCGGCGTTCACCGCGCCGAGGAGGACGCTCCGGCGGACGAGCGCGCCGGCGCCGAGCCCGACGATCGCGAGGAGCATCGCCCCGAGAAGACGCGGCAGGAAGCCGACCGCCTCCGAGAGGACGTTCCGGAGCGCCCCCGGCTCGAGCGCGTTCACGCCGACGGCCAGGGCGACGACGACGGCCGTCCAGAACGAGACGGTCCCGGCGACACGCTCCGGGTCGGCCTTCAAGCCCGCGGCGCGAAGGATCTGCCGCGAGGAGGAGGGCTCGTCCCGTCGAGATCTCCGCCGGAGGCGGATGGCCCACCTCAGCAGGGCGCGCAGGACGAAGCCGGTCAGGACGCCGACGAGCGCGGCCGCCAGGAGGACGAGCGCGGCCGGGACGACCGAGAGGAACGCGTCGAGGAGGCGCTCGAAGGCGAGGGCGATCTGCTGTCCGAGGTTCTTTCCCATCGTCGTCTCCGTCAGGGGACCTTCCCCCAGAGGGCCTCGAGCCCGTCCTTACCGCGCTCGTAGGCGAGGGCGAGCTCCTCGAGGCGGGCCTCGGCCTCCTCGGCCGTCCCCGCCTCCGTCTCGGCGACGAACGTCGCCACCTTCCCGAGATAAAGCGGAACGAGCGACTTGATCAGCGTCGCGGGGGGGAGGGCGCGCCTCCGGAAGCCCGCCGCCGCCTCGGCGATGATCCTCACCCACGCCTCGTCGCCGAGGGAGACGGCCGGCGCGTGGGCCGCCTCGCGGATCGCGGCGAGCGAGCCGGGCGAGAGGAACGACTCCCAGATCGGCGGGAGGTCGTGCGCCGCCTGGCGGTACTGCGCGAGGAGCCGGTCGAGCTTGACCGGGACCGGCTCGAGGCCGACGGTGTAGGGGAAGCCGAAGACCGGCACCTTCTCCGATCCCGCGACCCGCTTCCAGGCCGGCTCGTGCCGCTCCATGAGCGTGAAGAGCGTCGAGACGACCTGGACCATCATCGGCGAGAGGTCCGACCCGGGGTCCTTGGGGTCGTGGATCTTCGCGCCGAGGAACGACTGCGCGACCTTCCGCCCCTCGGCGAGCGCCGTCGTCGTCATGAAGATGTCGATGCCGTACTGCGCGACCGGCCCGTCCCAGTCGCCGAACTCGAGGAAGTGGGCGGCGAGGTCGCCCGTGAAGCCGAAGTCCCCGCCGATCGGCTGGCGGACCCGCTTGCCGTAGAGGGCGCGCGTGAGCGGGTAGACGATCGTGTTCGTGATCGTCCCGTCGTACCGGTGCCGCGCGTAGAGCGGCGCGACGAAGTCGAAGTGGTGGGAAACGACCGGCTCGAGGAGGAGCTCCACCCACTCCGGGGTGATCGAGCGGAGGTCGCTGTCGAGGACACAGCAGGCCTCCGCCTCGAGCTCGGCGGCGATCCGGAAGATCGTCCGGAACGCGCTCCCCTTCCCCGGGATGCCGTGGTACGGGGTGACGATCCGCGTCGTCGCTCCCGTCGGGACCGCGTCGACGAGGATCTCCGCGAGGCTCCCCACTTCCGTCCGCTCGACGATCTCGCGAGTCCGGTCCGTCGAGCCGCCGTCGGAGTTGACGAGGACCGCCTTCGCACCGGGGAAGTGGCGCGCGAGCCCCGCGACGACGGCCCGCACGACGTGGCCGATCGTCCGCTCGTTGTTGAACGAGGGGATGCCGACGAGGAGGTCGACGCGTCCGATCCGGCGGATCGCCTCGGCGACCTCGGGCGCCAGGGGCGGAAGGGCGTGCGCCGTCATTCGTCCTCCGCGAGGAGCCGGTCGAGGGCGGCGGCCCAGCCGCGGCCCGTCGGGAAGGGGGCGACGCGCGCGCCCGGCACGGCCGCGGCGAGCGCGGGGTCGACGCCGCCCGCCGCGCGCGGCAGGAGGACGGCGGCGTCGCAGAGCGCGAGGAAGCCGGCGTCGTTCGGCGCGTCGCCGAGCCCGGCGAAGGGGCGCGCCGCGGCGCCGGACCTGACGAGGAGCTCGACGGCGTCTTCCTTGCCGTGCTCGCCCGAGAGGTGCCAGAACTGCCCGCCCCGCGTGAGGCGAGCTCCGGAGAGGCCCCGCGCCGCCGCTTCGAGCGCCGGCCCCGCCCCTTCGGGCGCGAGGAACGGGAGCCCGAACCCGCGCGCGAGCATCGCGGGGACCTTCTCCTCCGGAAGTCCCGTGATCCGCCGGATCTCCGCGACGGGAAGCGCCGCCGCGGGCGTGAGCGGAACGCCCGCGCTCCGTGCCAGCTCGTCGAGGCGGTCGGAGAGCCGGTCGGCCGGGACCGCCTTCTCCGAGACGACGGCTCCGGACGGCGTGACGATTCCCGCTCCGTTCTCGAAGCTCCCGATCCCGCCCGAGTCGAGCTCCGCGAGGAGCGCGCGCAGCTCGGTCTCGGTCTTGCTCGTGAGCGGGACGACCGGCACCCCGAGCCCGCGGAGGCGCGAGATCGCTGCGCGCGCCTCCGCTCCGAGGACTCCCCCGTGCTCGAGCAGCGTCCCGTCGAGGTCCGTGAGCACGCATCCGATCCGCACGACGTCTCCTCCGAACGGGTTTCGCCACGAAGCGCCCCGGCGCGCGGGCCCTCGCGCGCGCCTCTCTTTCCGCCTATTCGTCGGGCCCGGGGCTGCCGAAGCGACAGGCCTGCCGGGCCGGAGAGTGAAGACAGCTCGCGGAGCGAACTTAGCACACGGGGGAGGGCCGGGCCGTCAGAACCTCACGGCGAAGCCCGCGCTCCCGCGCAGCTCGGTCGAGAGGTCGCCGCTCGTCCGCTCCGCGGCCAGGAGGAGCGAGAGGCTGCGCCCCAGGTTCACGTTCCCGTTCAGCGAGAAGCGGTCGGTCCGCGGACGCGTCTCGACGACGAGCCCGTCCGCGTCCGTGAACCGGAGCACCGAGAGCGCCGTCGCGTAGTCGAGCGAGACGTAGACGCGCCCGCCGAAGCTCCGCCCGACCGACGCGTACCAGGAGTCGTAGGCCCCGTCCGGCCGGTCGATGCGGTTGTCCGACACCGTCACGTCGATTCCCGTTCGGAAGACGTCCGCCGCGTGGAGGCCTGCCGTGATCCGGCCCGTCGAGCCGCTGTCGCGGTTCCCCCGGTCCTGGGAGTAGCCGGCGAAGACGCGCAGGCCGCGCGCGACCTCCACGGTCAGCCTCCCCCCGCCCGACTCGTACAGGAATCCGGCGAGGAGGCGCGGGTCGACCGGCCGCCCGTCGAGCTGGTCCTGCGTGATCGTCCTCGCGTCGTACGAGCGGCCCCGGTGGTAGAGGCCCTGCAGCTCGACGCGCGGGGAGAGCGTCCAGCGTGCATTGACGAACGCGTA
This sequence comes from Acidobacteriota bacterium, assembly GCA_022711615.1. Taxonomy (GTDB): domain Bacteria; phylum Acidobacteriota; class Thermoanaerobaculia; order UBA5066; family UBA5066; genus UBA5066. Next base: position 423 of record JAKLER010000060.1, on the reverse strand, counting down.
GCTCAGCCCCTTCTCGCCCCGGCCCCCGGGGCTGGCCACGTCGTACTCGCCGGCGACGTAGAGGAAGAGCGTCCGGCCGAGGGGGACGAAGTTCGTCGTCGAGAGGACGGACCTCTCCGTCAGGCCCGAGTTGCGGATCGTCACGAAGCCGAGGACGTGGCGTCGCCCTCCCTCGCCGTCGAGCGCCGCGTAGGCGCCGCCCTTCCTCACGTCGCTCTCCCAGCCCGTCTCCCACCCCTTCGGCTCGACTCCCGCGAAGACGCCGAGCCGCGGCCGCAGCTTCCCTTCCCCCTTCACGGCTCGCCCGCGGACCTCGACGAGGGCCCCGCCGACGGAGCCGAGGCCGCCGAGGTCGGTGATCCACTGCTGCCCGACGCGGACCGCGACCGCACCGTGCGCGAACCGCCCGCCGACCCATGCCTC
>JAKLER010000006.1 GCA_022711615.1 Acidobacteriota bacterium | reverse complement strand
CTCGAGGGGGAGCTGACGCCCGAGGAGCTCGGAGTTTCTCGCCTCCCCCGCTGGGACGCCGCGGGCTTCGACGTCGTCGCCGACTCGAGGCACAACGCCGAACTCGGCGTCGAGCTGATCGGGTCGATCCTCGGGAAGCGGGGCCTCCTCGACCTCTCCGAGGGGCCGAGGAAGTGGGGGCGGCGCGTCGCCCGCGGGAAGGGGACGCGGATCCTCGACCGATTCGTCTACCTCGCCTCCGGCCGCCGCGGCTGGATGGTGCCGAACCAGTACTGGACCCCCGGCGCGCTCGCCCCGATGCCGATGATGGGGAAGTACTACATGTTCTACGGCCCCGAGTTCTTCCCGCCGCGGACGCTCGGGAAGGTCTGCGCCGAGCGGATGCTGGCCGAGCTCGCGATCGACGACCTCGGCGTCTGCCGCTTCCACCGCGGCTGGGCCGAGGAGATGCTCCCGGAGATCGTCGGCTCGGTGTACGGCCTGAAGGCCGAGTACCTCAGGGCGATCGCCGTCACGGCGAGCCGGATCAACAGCCGGAACGCCTCCGTCTTCTGGGAGTCGGAGCGCGACCTCGACTTCGTCGCCTCCTACCTCGCGCGAAGGCGCGACGTGGAGAAGGACCCCGACCCCGAGCTCGCCCGCTGGATCGAGGCGTTCGAGAAGGACCGGCACGAGGCGGCCCTCTCGTTCTGGTACGAGATGCGGAAGGGGATCGACGAGAGCCTCCGGGCGTTCCTCTGACGCTTCGTCGGCGCACGACGCCCTTTCGCCCGTCTCCCGATGCTCCTATCCTTCCGATCGGGGGACGCCGCAACCGTGACCTTTCCGCCGGAGCGCCGGCGGAGTCGCGCGCCGGCCGCCCGCACGAGGATCCGCGATGACGACCACGATCGTCCTGTTCGCTCTGGCGCTCTATCTCGGCGCCTACTTCACCTTCGGGAGAAGGCTCCGCGACCGGCTCCTGAAGAGCCACGAGGCGCCCGCCGCCCCCTCGGAGCGTCTCTCGGACGGCGTCGACTACGTCCCGACGAGCAGGTACGTCCTCTTCGGACACCACTTCGCCTCGATCGCGGGCGCCGGCCCGATCACGGGGCCGGCGATGGCGGTCGCCTGGGGCTGGCTCCCCGGCCTCCTCTGGATCTGGTTCGGGAACGTCCTCCTCGGCGCGATCCACGACTACCTCGCCCTCGCCGCGTCGGTCCGCTACGACGGGCGCTCGGTGCAGTTCGTCGCGCAGGACGTCCTCGGGAAGAAGGCCGGCCGCACCTTCAGCTGGTTCCTCCTCTTCCTCTGCGTCCTCGTCGTCGCCGCGTTCGGCGACATCGTCGCCGGCCAGTTCGCCGAGGACGGGCGCGTCTTCTTCTCGTTCGTCTTCTTCTGCGTCGCGGCCGTGATCACCGGCGTCCTGATGTACCGGACGAAGCTCGGGCTCGGGTGGAGCTCGCTCGTCGGGGTCGGGCTCATCCTCCTCGCGTTCGAGGCGGGGAACCTCTTCCCGGCCGCCTGGCCGAAGGACGCCTACTTCGTCCTCATCTTCGTCTACATCCTCCTCGCCTCCACGCTCCCGGTGAACCTCCTCCTTCAGCCGCGCGACTACCTTTCCTCGTATTTCCTCTACTTCGGCCTCCTCATCGGCGGCGTCGCCGCGCTCCTGAGCTTCCGGGGCCTCGAAGCGATCCCCGCGTTCACGAGCTTCAGCGCGCCCCTCGTCGCCGGCCAGCCGTCGCCCTTCTGGCCTACGGTACCGCTCATCATCGCGTGCGGGGCGCTTTCGGGCTTCCACGCCCTCGTCGCCTCCGGGACCAGCGCGAAGCAGCTCGCGAAGGAGACGGACGCCCTCTTCGTCGGCTACGGCGCGATGCTCGTCGAGGGGTTCCTCTCGACGCTCGTCGTCGTCGCGATCGCCGCCTTCGGCGCCGAGGCTCTCGGCGCGAAGCTGATGACGACCCCGGCGTTGAACCGCTTCGTCCAGTCGTTCGCGGCGATGGTGACGTCGGAGCTTCCGTTCCTCTCGATGAGCTTCATGACGCTCTTCTCGGCCGTCTGGGTCTCGACGTTCGCGCTCACGACGCTCGACACCACGAACCGGCTCGGCCGCTACATCGTCCAGGAGATGGCGATCCCGCTCCGGGAGACGCGCCCGGGCCTCCACCGGCTCCTCTCGAACCGATGGGCGGCCTCGTTCCTGATCGCCTTCCTCGGGATCTTCCTCGCCCGCTCCGGCGGCTACGTCGTCCTCTGGCCCGCCTTCTCCGGCGCGAACCAGCTCCTCGCGTCGATCGTCATGCTCACCGTCGCCGTCTGGGTGAAGCGGAGCCTCGACCGGAGGTACACGACCGCCGTCCTCGTCCCCGCGGCGTTCCTCTGGGTCACCGTCACCTGCGCGCTCGTCTGGTACGAGGTCGTCGCCGTGCCGACCTTCTTCGCCGACCCCTCGAAGACGGCAAGCGTCGTGACGGGCGTCGTCGTCGGCGCGCTGAACCTCGTCATGCTCGTCCTGAGCTTCTCGATGGTCGGGAGCTTCTTCCGGAGCTGGAGGCTCGAGCCGGCCGGGACGCCCGAGGCGGCCGGGGCCTGAAGGATCCCTCGCGGGACGCATGCCTCCCTCCGCCGTCGAGACGATCCGCCGGGCTCTTCACGCGCTCCGCCGGCTCCAGCGGGAGCGGGCGACGGCGGTCCTCGAGCTCGAGCTGAAGGAGCTCGAGAACGTCTTCGCCCTCCTCGTCTTCGGCGGCTTCGTCGGCCTCCCCTCGCCGCCGGCGCCGCTCGCCGCGGAGCTCCTTCCCCTCCTCGAGCGCGAGCTCCGCGTCGCCGCCTCGCGCGCCGACCTCGCGCACGACCCGCTCGCCGCGCTCGCCGGCACGCTCGACGCGGGCTGAGGCCGGAGCGGCGCGTGGCGCGAAACGCGTTCTTCCTCGGGAAGGGGGGCACCGGCAAGACGACGCTCTCCGCGGCGCTCGCGGTCTCCCTCGCCCGCGCGGGACGGCGCGTCCTCGCCGTCTCGCTCGACCCGGCCCACAACCTCGGCGACCTCCTCGGCGTCCTGCTCGGCGAGGTGCCGGTTCGGGTCGAGGAGCGCCTGGAGGCTCTCGAGGTCGACCTGGGGGCCTGGGTCGAGCGCCACCTCGCCGCGAGCCGCGAGGAGCTGAAGGCGACCTACGCCTACACCTCCGCGCTGAACGTCGACTCTCTCTTCGACCTCCTCCGCCTCTCGCCCGGAACGGAGGAGCACGCCGTCCTCCTCGCGATCGATCACGTCGACCGCGTCCTCGCCCCGTCCTACGACGTCGTCGTCTGGGACACGCCGCCGACCGGCCTCACGCTCCGATTCCTCGCCATGCCGAGCGTCTCGGCCCGCTGGGTCGCCGAGCTCCGCGGCCTGCGCGAGAGGATCCTCGGCCGTCGGCAGGCGATCGCCCGCGTGAACACGGAATCGGCTGCCGCGGCAGGGGCCGTGACGCCGGCGGACGACCCCGTCCACGCGAGGCTCGGAGCGATGCGGGAACGGCTCGGGCGGCTCCAGGACCTCTTCGCGCGGCGGAGCCTCCTCGCCGTCGTCGTCAACCCCGACCTCCTCTCCGTCGCCGAAGCGTCGCGGATCTCGGAGGCGCTGGCCCGCCTCGACATTCCGCTCTCCGCCGTCTGCCTCAACAGCCGGGACGGGGCAGGCTCTCCGACGAGCCTCGCTCCGCCGCTCGCGCACCTGCCCCGCGTCGAGACCGGATACCTCGCCGGGCCGTCCCGCTCCCGGGCTGACCTCCTTCTCCTCGACCTCGCGCCGCTCGCCGCACGGCTGTTCGCACGCCCCGAGGCCGCCCCGTGAGCCCCCCGCTCGTCGCGGCCCTCGTCCTCCTCGCCCTCGCCGCCACGCTCGGCTACTTCCGAGGCGTGCGGAAGAACCGCGCGATCGCCGCCTCGATCGCGGGCGGCCTCGAGGAGGCGCTCCGGCCGGCTTCGACCGAGTACGTGAACGTCGGAGGGGCCATCGGCCACAACTTCACGTTCCGCCTCGCGGGCGAGTGGACGGAGGCGCGCGGCGTCTTCACCCTGAGCCCGCGCCACTCGCTCCTCTACCTCCCCCTCTCCCGCCTCCTCGGCGTCCGCGACCGGCTCTTCCTGAACGTCTTCACCGCGCGCCCGTTCCGGGGCGAGGGGCACGTCGTCCGCGACTCCGACGAGCGTCGCGCCGGAATCGAAGGACGTTCCGAGATGGAGCGGCGTGAGGTCGAGATCGCGGGCCTGCGGTTCGTCCTCCTCTGGCGCGGCGCCGACCTCTCCGGCGCCCTCGAGGAGCTCCTCCGCGGGATGCCCGACCCGGCGCGCCTCCGGCACTTCTGCGCCTACCCCGGGACGGGCACCTTCTTCCTCCGGACGGAGCCGGCACCGGGCTCCGTCGCCGGGGACGTCTCCTCCGTGCTCCTGCGGACCGGCCCCTTCCTCGCGGCGTCGCCCGAGTCGTAGCGTTCGCGCGTCCGGCGCTACGATCGGCCGATGGACTTCCGCGCCCTCGCCGCAACCCGCTACAGCGTCCGCGCCTACCGTCCCGACCCCGTCCCGGACGCCCTCCTCGAGGAGCTCCTCGAGACGGTCCGGCTCGCTCCTTCGGCCTGCAACCGGCAGCCGTTCCGGGTCGTCGTCCTTCCGACGCGCGGCCGCGACGGCGATCTCCTCCGGATCTACCCCAAACCCTGGTTCGTCGAGGCGCCGCTCGTCCTCGCGGTCTGCGCCGTGCCGGCGGAGGCGTGGACCCGGCGCCGGTACGACGGCTGGGGCGCCGCCGAGACCGACGCGACGATCGCGATGGACCACCTCCTCCTCGCGGCGGCCGACCGCGGCCTCGGGACCTGCTGGGTCGCCGCATTCGACCCGGCCGCGGCGCGCGAGGTCCTCGCGCTCCCGGACGGGATCGTCCCCGTCGCCTTCACACCCCTCGGCTGGCCGGCCGATGCCCCGGGTCCGAAGGAGAGGCGCCCGCTGACAGAGCTCGTGATTCGGAAGGGCGCGCCGGCGGCCGGCTCCTGACGGGTCAGCGCTCCCCGCGCCGAATCCGGAGCGCCGACTCGAGCTCGCCCCGCGACCCGCCGAAGGCCGCGCGGAAGAGTCCCTCCGCGTCGTTCGACGACGTGAAGCTCCGGAAGTAGCCGAGGACGGCGTCGACGCCGTGGCGCTCGACGAGGAGGTCGACCGCCAGGTACGCGTACGGGTAGAGCGGCAGGGCCGGTCGCTCCGCCTGGAAGAGGACCCATGCGTCCCAGGTCGCGAGCTCCGAGAGAGCGGGGAGGCGGTCCGCGCCGGCGAGCGCCACCGCCCGACGCGCGTCGCCCCGTCTCCTGCCTTCGGTCGCCAGCTGAAGGCGGGCGAGGACCCCGAACGAGATCCACTCCGAGAACCCCTCGCGGAGCCACTGGTCCGACGCGCTGCGACGCCCTCCGACGAGCTCGTACTGGAGGACGTGACCGAGCTCGTGGGCGAGGATCGCGACCCGCGTGGTCCAGCCGGAGCGCGTGAGCCGGCGTTCGTTCACGTAGACGCCGTCCGGCCTGCCGACGGCGTCGAACGTCGCCGCCGCCCGCCGGGCGATCTCGGGCGCGCTGCCCGCCTCGACGAGGCCCCGTTCGAGGGCCTCCCTGCCGTCGAAGAAGTGAACGGAGAACCCGGTCAGCGGCAGCCCGAGCGGACCCCTCATCGTCTCCGCGACGGAGGAGACGGCCTGCGGCCAGCTGCGGATCCTCCCGCCGTGCGCCACGGCGAGGGCGCCGCCGCCGGGCCAGGAGATCGTGTGAGGCGCGGAACCGGCGCACGCGGAAAGGAGCCCGGCGACGGCCACGAGGGCCAGGCCGAGCCGGGCCCGCCGGCCCCCGCCGCGGCGCCCAGGTCGCCCGCTCGCCTTCTCGGTCTCCACGGTCCCGGAGGATACGGGGTCCGAGCCCGTCCGCCGGGCATCCGCGCCGCCGGCGCGGATGCTAGCCTCCCGCGATGCAGGCCCGCGCCTTCCGACCGTCCCCCCGTCCCCTCGGGCTCGCCTTCTCCGTCGCCGCCCTCGCGGCCCTCGCGGCGCCGCGCGCGGCCGACGCGTGCACGAGCTACCTCGTGACGCGCGGCGCCTCGGTCGACGGCTCCACGATGATCTCCTACGCCGCCGACTCGCACGTCCGCTACGGCGAGCTCTACTTCCGCCGCGGCGGGACCTGGCCGGCCGGGAGCCGCGTCGCGCTGCGCCATCGCGACAACGACCGGCCGCTCGGGGAGATCCCGCAGGCCCCGAGGACGTACGACGTCGTCGGCTTCATGAACGAGAACCAGGTCGCGATCGGCGAGAGCACGTTCGGCGGGCGCGAGGAGCTCCGTGACCCGGACGGAGGCATCGACTACGGCAGCCTCATGTTCCTCGCGATGGACCGCTCCCGGACCGCGCGCGAGGCGATCCGGACGATTGCCGAGCTCGTCGCCGAGCATGGCTACGCGAGCACCGGCGAGTCGTTCTCCATCGGCGATCCGGACGAGGTCTGGATCATGGAGATCGTCGGAAAGGGCTCGGACGTCGTCGAGGACCGGAAAACGAAGACGAAGGCGAACCGCGACCGCGGCGCCGTCTGGGTCGCCGTCCGGATCCCCGACGGCCACGTCTCGGCTCACGCGAACCACGCCCGGATCACGACGTTCCCCCTCGAGAACGGGACGACCTCGATCAGCTCGCAGCGCTTCGAGAAGCTCTCCGACCCGCGGGTGGAGGTCGTCTACGCCCACGACGTCGTCGACTTCGCCCGCCGCAAGGGGTACTTCACCGGGCGGGACGAGGAGTTCCGCTTCGCCGACGCCTTCGCCCCGATCGACTTCGGCGCCGCCCGCTTCTGCGAGGCGCGGGTCTGGAGCTTCTTCAACGGGCTCTGCGGCGGGATGGACGCCTGGCTGGACCACGCGAAGGGGAAAGACCTCGCGAAGCGCCTCCCGCTCTCGGTGAAGCCCGACCGGAAGGTCTCCGTCGCCGACCTGATGGCCGCCAAGCGGGACCACTTCGACGGCACCGAGCTCGACATGCGGCGCGACGCCGGCGCCGGGCCGTTCGGGCTCCCCTACCGCTGGCGGCCGCTCACGTTCGAGCACGAGGGGAAGACGTACCTCAACGAGCGGGCCACCGCGACGCAGCAGACCGGTTTCTCGTACGTCGCCCAGATGCGGCGCTGGCTTCCCTCCCCTATCGGCGGAATCCTCTGGTTCGGCGTCGACGACGCCGCGACCAGCGTCTACATGCCGATCTCGTGCGGGATCACCCGCGTCCCCTCGAGCCTCGCCGTCGGGAACGGCGACCTCCTGGCCTTCTCCGACACCTCGGCCTTCTGGACGTTCAACAAGGTCGCGAACTTCGCCTACCTTCGCTACGACCGGATGAGCGCCGACGTCCGGCGCGTCCAGCAGGAGCTGGAGACGAAGTTCCTCGGGCAGGTCGCGGCGATCGACGCCGCGGCCCTCGCACTCCACGAGAAGGACCCTTCCCGCGCCCGCGAGCTCCTCACGGACCGGGCCTCGGCCGTCGCCGCGGAGACGGTCGGCCGCTGGGAGGAGCTCTTCCGCTACCTCCTCGTCAAGTACATGGACGGCAACGTGAAGAAGGAGCGCGGCGGGCGGTTCGAGCGGAACGAGTGGGGCTTCCCGAAGCCGCCCGACCACCCGGGCTACCCGGACTCCTGGAAGCGCCGGGTCGTGGAGGACGCCGGGGAGAGGCTGCTCCACCCGAAGTGACCGCCCCCGTCCTGCGGGGAGCCCATTCCCTCTCCCCTACGCCGCCCGCCTCCTCGGCTCGTGGTCCATGCGGTCGCCGAGGCCGACCTTCCCGAGGAGCTTCGACACTTTCGCGCGGCGGACCTTCAGCGGCAAACCGCCGAAGGCGGGCGGCATCTCGACGTTCTCGAGCGCGCTGATCCGAGGCAGCAGCGTGACGGTCGCCCGGATCATTCCGTGATCGTCAGGAAGCGGGGGCGAGATCGCGTGGAGGCCCTGCTGCGTCGGGCGAGCTGTCGGCGGAGCCGTCGGCCGCGGGCGCGTCCGGATGGACCAGGCGCTCGATTGTCCGCGCCTGGCCGATGTTCGCTAGCACGAGCAGCACGTCCTCCGCGTGGATCGCGGTCGTTCCTCCCGGCACGATCACCTCGCCGGCCCGCAGGATCTCGACGACGAGACACCCGGGCGGGAGGGTGAGATCCGCGAGCCGCTGGCCGACGGCGGGGGACGCCGGCGGGACGGGGATCTCGATGAACCGCCTTGGCGTGGTGCCCGGCTCCCCTCGCCGCGCGTCGACGATCAGCGCCTCGGTCTCGATGGCGCTCATTCCGGACGCGAGCAGCATGGACCTGGCCATGGCGTACGCGAGCTCGACGTCGCCCTGCACGACCCACGTCCGCGGAAGGGCCGACAGGGCGCTCCGCAGCGACTCGTGGTGGACGCGGGCGATCACCTCGAGCCGCGGGTTCATCCGGCGCGCGTGCTCGATCGCCCGGCGAGCGGACACGGGCCGGGTCGCGGTGACGAGGAGCATTCGCGCGTCCTCGATGCCGGCCCGGGCCAGGAGGTCCGGGTCCTCGCCACGGCCTCGCAGGACACGCACCCCCTGACCACTCAGAGCCGTCGCGGTCGTGTCGTCCTTCTCGATCACGACGAACGGGACCTCACGCAGCCGCAGGAAACGGGCGAGCACGCTCCCCACCTCGCCGTGACCGAGGAGCACGACGTGATCGCGCAACGGCCCGTCGTCTCCGGCCCCGGCGGGCTCGGACGGCCCGGGGCCCATCGCGCGCGTCCCGGGCTCCTCTCCCGCGTCGGCCCGGCCGAACGGCTCGAGCAGCGCCGACCGGACGTCGGCCTCGTCCCCGCTGTGCGCGAGGACCGTGACCTGATCCCAGCCGAGCAGCCTCGTGTTGCTGGTGGGAGCGACGACCTCGTCGTCTCGTGTGACCAGGACGAGGATCGCGCCGGGAGGCAGGGCAAGCTCCCGGATTCGTGGTCCGGGTCGACCCTTCGGGCCCGGCAGGTCGACCACGACCAGGTCGAGATCGCTGTGCGCCATGGTCACGAGGTCGAGGCCGTAGCGCGGCTGGGGCCGCGACGGCGTGGCCAGCCCGAGAAATCTCGCCATCGGACCGAGCGTCGAGCCCTGGATCCCCACCGACAGGAGGACCGCGAAGAAGACGAGGTTGAACACGTCCTGCCCCGCAGGGATGCCGGCCGCCATCGGGTAGGTCGCGAGGACGATCGGGACCGCACCGCGAAGGCCCGCCCAGCACATGAAGTGGCGTTCCTTCGCCCTGAAACCCATCCCGAGCGTCCCCAGCCACACGGCGGCGGGCCGGGCGGCGAACGTCAGGACGAGGAACAGCACGATGCCGTGGAGCCACAGGCCGCCCCACTGTCTCGGAAAGACCAGGAGCCCCATCATCACGAACAGGGAGACGTTCGCGATCATCGACAGAGCCGCCGAGAAGTTCCGGATACCCTGCTGGTAGATGAACTTCCGGTTCCCCATGACCAGGCCCGCCGTGAAGACCGCGAGCATCCCGCTGGCCTTCGCCGCTTCCGCCAGGCCGTACGTCAGCAGCACGACGGCGAGCAGAAGCACGTAGTAGTAGCCTCGATCCTGCGGGTTCAGCCGGTCGAAGATCGCGAGCGCGACGCGCGCGAGCAGCCAGCCCAGCACCGGCCCGGCGACGAACTTCCACGCGAAGACGGGCAGGATCGTCCAGCCCAGGCCGTTGCCGGCGGTCAGCGCCTCGACGACGACGAGCGTGAGGAGGATCGCCATGGGGTCGTTCGCCGCGCTCTCGACCTCGATCGTCGAAGCGAGGCGCGGCCGGAGGGACTGGCGACGGAGGATCGAGAAGGTCGCGGCCGCGTCCGTCGACGAGATCACGGCGGCGAGGAGGAGCGAGCGTTCGAAGGCCCAGCCCAGGCCGAGATGAAGGATGCCGAACATCGCGGCCGCCGTGAGCACCACGCCCCAGGTCGCCATTCCGCCCGCCGGGAGCGCGACCGTACGAAGGACGCTGCCTTTCGTGACGAGCCCGCCGTGGAACAGGATGAACACCAGGCCCGCGTTCGCAACCTGGTTCGCCAGGTCGACGTCGTCAAAGTGCCACAGCCCGAGAACGTCGCTGCCGGCCAGCAGTCCGAGCCCCAGAGCCACGAGGATGACGGGCACGCTGAACCGATCGAGCCACACGGCCGCCAGGACGACAGCCAGGAGCAGCAGCGGAGCGATGACGTAGATGGTCACCATCAGGATTTCATCCGGTCCACGCGAACGGCCCGGCGGCGGCGGAGCCCGCTCGGAAGGAACCCGTTTGACGGTTCCGAGAAGGATCCTAGCATCGCGATCGTTCCCGGAATCCGCTCGCGGAACGGAGCGCGGACGCTCGGCGAAAGGGCTGCGACGTCTCGCGGGGCGACGCCCTACGCCGCCTGCTCCGCCGGGCGGTCGCTGACGATCCGTCCGTCGCGGATCTCGACGATGCGGCTCGCGCGGCGGGCGAGCGCCATGTCGTGGGTGATCACGACGAGCGTCGAGCCCTGCTTCCGGAGGTCGAGGAAGACCCCCATGATGTCGGTGCCGGAGGTCGTGTCGAGGTTCCCGGTCGGCTCGTCGGCAAGGACGATGTCGGGGTCCATCGCCCGCGATGGATCCCGACATCCTCGCGATGGGTTCACGCCCCCGACGGCAGCACCTCGAGCAGCTCCGCGATCACCCGTACGCTCCCCTCGAAGTCGTCCTCGACCTCGAGCGGCGAGAACTGGCGCCGGCCCATCGCATCCACGCTCTCGTTCCGAGGCCGGAGTACGACCCTTCCGCTCCGTTCGGCGCCCGGCTCGGGAGAGTCCTTCCCGGCGACCTCGCGGCTCTCGAACCGTTTCAGGGTCAGCCGTCCGCCGTCTTCCGGATCGCCCGGGTCGCGAAGCTGCACGAGGAGCGTCCGGCCGGTCCGGCTCCCCTCGACGGGGCTCGCGAAGAGGCACCAGCAGCCGTCCGCGACGAGCGGCTCCATCGAACTCCCCTTCACCTGCGCGACGAACATCCCCTTGCGCAGCTTGCGGGTCGTCGTCGGCTCGACCCACTCGTCGTCGCCGGCCGGCCCCGCCTCGCCCCAGCCCCCGGCGGCCGCGGCCAGCTCGACGAGGGGCACGCACGTCCGGAACTGCTCCGACACCGCAGCCTCCACGCGACGGAACGGGACGACGACGGGCCCGACCGCCGCCGGCTCGCCCCCGCTCTCGAACCACGACGTGTCCGTGCGCAGCGACTGCGCCCGCTCCGAGCCGACGAGCTTTCGGGCGATCCGGCTGAAGGCTCGCGCCACGGCTTCGCGATCCGCGAGGTCCGACGCCGGTATCTCGATCACGACGTAGCCGCGGGCCTGGAGCTCCTCGCGAAGGACGCGGTCCATCCGCCGACGCTCCGGGTCACCGTGCAGGGAGGCGCTCAGGCCGTCGACGTAGATGCAGAGGCCCGGCTCGTCCTCGTCGTCGAGGGAATAGAAGGCGTCCGGCACCGTGCCCCCGAGCGGCCGCCCGAGGTCGATCCGTTTCTGCCACTGGGCCTCGGGGAACCCGGCGCGGTGGAGCAGCTCGCGCAGCGTGTCTTCCGCCGCGTTCGACGGCGCGCGCTCGCCCGACGGCCGTGCGGCCGGCTGCTTGGGCGGAATCTCGTGGGAGAGCGTCAGCGCCTCGCCCCACTCCGTCAGCTTCTCGACGACGAGCGCCCGGTCGAGGTGCCCGTGGTAGGCCGCGTTCCGGTAGACCTGCAGGCAGTCGGGGCAGCTTCCTCCGCAGCCCGCGGGGCAGTCGCGGGCGATCGACACCGCCTTCGCGACGACCTCGGGGAAGCGCTCGAGGAGCTGGTCGAGAAGGCCCGAGCCTCCCGGCATCGGGTCGTAGAGGAGGCCGTCGACCGTCTCCTCCCCGCGCCGTCCGACGACGACGACCTGCAGGTCTTCGAGTTCCATCTCGAGCGTCTGCGCCGCGGCCGCCCGGAGCGCCTCGAGGACCGAGAAGGCCTCCCTCCGGCTCGCGCCCGCCGGCAGGCGGAGGACGTCGGCGACGAGGTCGGCATAGAAGCCGGTCGGCTCCACCGGCTGCCGGCAGCGCTGCTGGTGCTTCTCCCGGAACTCCTGAAGCTCCTCGCGCGAGGCGAACGGAGAGCGGCTCTGGCCGCAGACGGTGCAGACCGGGAAGCCGAATTCGTCCTTCTTCGTGACGAGGTTCTTCACGCCGACGTTCACGAGGCGCAGCCGCGCGGCCCGCCGGTGCTGGACCTCGCGCGGCCCCCAGCAGAACGCCCGGCCCCCGCCGTGCTCGTCCCGCTCGAGGGCGAAGATCGAGACCGCGAGCTGGAAGCGGAAGTCCTCCTCGTCGGTGATCTGGGAGGTGTGGACGAGCTCCACGTCCGTCACCGCCGCGGCGCGCAGCGGAGCGGTGACCGCGGCGACCGGCGCGACCGCTCCGCCCGCGGGCGCGGCGCCGGGGGCCGAAACCTCCTCGACGGCCTCCCGCTCGGCGTCGACGAGGAAGTACGCCGGACGCTCCTCCGCCTCGAAGTGGAAGAGGCGCGCGACGAAGCGGTTGCCGTTCGCGTAGATGAGGTTCCCGGGGACGTACTCGCGCAGCGCGACCGCGGGCGGCCTCGGCAGGGAGAAGTCCTCCATCCCCGCGCCGCCGCGAGGGAAGACCGGGATCCCCTGGATCGAGCCGGTCTCGAGCCCGTAACCCGGGAGGAAGCCCTCCGCGGCGAGGACGCCGAACGTGTTCGCGTCGTCGTACCCCTCCGTCCCGCCCCGCGCGCGGCGCGACTCCCCCTTGAGCTTCCTCACGAGCGCCTTGCAGCGGTCGTGGATCGACTCCTCGTCCCTCTCGAGCACTCCCCGCTCCGCCCGTTCGCGGTCGAGGCGCGCCATCATCGCGAGGGCCCAGTCGAGCCGCTTCCGGAGCGTCTTCAATACGTCCTCGAGCCGGTCGGGCATCTCCCCGACGAGCCGGGCGACGCGCTCCTCCGCCACGACCGCGGCGTCGGCCTCGGGCCAGCGCCCACGGAAGACCGACGAGACGTACCCGGCGAGATCGTCCGCGCGCGCGGCGACCTCCCCTCGGAACCCGGAGAGATCGAACGGCTCCCGCCGGACCCTCCCTTCCGCGTCGAAGAGCCAGCTTCGAACCTCCGCCGGGAACGCCAACTCCAGCGTGGCCGCGAGCGCTTCGCCGGCGGCTCCGCCTTCCCGCGCGAGCGAGTGGAGCCGCGTCAGGGCCGCGGCGTGGACGTGCCGCGCGACCATCAGCTCGTTCCGCAGGTTGAACTGCGGGGGCGTGACCGATCCCGCGAGGAGGCGGAGCGGCTCGGCGAACGCGCTCCGGTCGTGTCCGCGCGCGCCGGCGTACGTCAGCGCGACGGCCATCCGCTCGCGCCGCCCCGCGCGGCCCGCCCGCTGCCAGTAGTTCGCCGGCGAAGGCGGAACGTTCCGGAGGAGGATCGCGTCGAGGGCGCCGATGTCGACGCCCATCTCCAGCGTCGGCGTCGCGACGAGAGTGTTCACCGCCTCGGTCGTCTCGTCCTTGAAGAGCCGTTCCAGCCGCTCGCGCTCTGACGCCGGCACCTGGGCCGAGTGCTCCCGCGGGCGGAGCATCGGCACGCCCCCGTCGAGGAGCGAGAGGTCGTAGTCGTCGGCCGGCTCGTCCTCGCGCGCGAGCGTCCCGTGGCAGTGCCACGAAGGGCAGACGTCTCCCGGCGAGCGGCGCACCTGCGCCCTGCGGCACTCGGAGCAGCGCCAGAGTCCGCGGCTCGGGTTCAGGAGGAGCCGGTCCGCGTCGACCTGGAACGTCCCGCTCGCGCCGGGGAGCGCGTTTCCGCGGCTCCCGGTCAGGACGGCGGGAGAGAGGAGTTTCGTCCGCTCGGCGAGGAGCTTCCAAAGCTCCTCCACGACCGGGGCGGCGTGCTCCTTCGGCACGCCCCAGCGGCGCACGACCTGGAGAACGGCCGTGTTGCGCTGGTCGTTGACCCACGCGGAGACCCGGTTCTTGTCGTCGCCCGCCTCCCGCCGGAGCTTCAGCCCCGTCGGCACGCCCTGGAACGCCGGCACGAACCCGCGCAGGACGTCGGGGTCCCCGTCCCTCCAGAACCTCGAGAAGATCCTCTTGTCCTTGTCGAGGAGGATCATCCGCCGCCGCGTCCGGTCGAGGAGGCCGCCGATCCCCTCCGCGAGCGCCTCCGCGTCGAGGCCGTGGCTCGCCGCGAGGGCGGCGAGGCCGGGCGTCGCGGCGGAGAGTCCGTCGTAGTCGACCCTCAACCGACCCCACGGCTCGAGGCCGATCCGCTGCTTCAGGCCCGTCGTCACCTCGCGGAGGACCTGCACGCGGAGGAAGAACTTCCGCCTCTCGCGGTGCTCGAACCCCGCGTCCTTCCGCGTCTCCGCCCAGACCTCCGGGAGGAGCGCCTGCGAAAGCTCGTCGTCCGCCTCCATCAGCCGGTCGAGGGCGGCCGTCAGGTCGATCACCGTCTTCGTCCCGCGCTGAAGCTCCTCCCACATCAGGGCGCGCAGCCGGAACCGCCTCGAGTGGTCCCGCATCCAGCCCGCCTGGAAGGCCGCGTCCTGCCGGCTGTCGGCGAAGACGAGGAGCCTCCGCGGCGAGAGCTGCCGGACCATGTCCTGCGCGAGGACGTGGACGTCGGAGACCGTCACCGCGCGGACGGAGCGGGCGGGCTCGCGGTAGCCGCCCCCCCTGCGCCGGCCCGCCGCGCCACACGAGACGCAGCGCGAGAGGTGCCCGGGGGCCTCCTCCTTCTGCCTCACGAGGAAGAGCGGCACCGGCGCCCCCGGCCGGCCGCAGGCCGGGCAGGCGCCCCCTTCGGCGGACGCGAGCGTCCCGCAGTGCCGGCAGAAGAAGACCTTCGGCAGGTCCGGGCCCTCGTCCCCGTTCTCCTCCTCGTCCACCGAGATGACCCGATCCGTCAGGAGGAGCCTCCGCCCTCCCGCCTCCGCGGAGAGCGTCCCCCAGAACGTCCCCTGCTCTGCCGCCTCGCCTCCGCCGGGGACGGCCCCGTTCGCGTCGAGATCGGCGACCGAGTGGGAGAAGTAGTGCTGGCCGCACGTCGTGCAGGTCAGGACCGGGAGACGGACGAGCTCCTGCCCCCCCTCCGCGGCGGCCTCCTCTCGGGCGGAGAGCCAGAGCCTCGGCATCGTCCCCTCCGGGAAGCTGACGACGGCGCCGTCGATGCCGCGCACGAAGTCGTGGACGACGGGCCGGACGAACGGCCGCCCGTCCCTGCGGGCCGCCGCGCCGAGCGCGAGCCAGGCGAGGACCTCCTCCTCGGCCACGGGCCTGTCGCACGCCTCCGCCACCTTCTCCGCCACTGCCGAGAGGAGCGCCGGGCGCCGCAGCTGCTCCGAGAGCTGGAAGAGAAGCTCGTTGCGCGCGAGCGATTCTCCGAGCGCCTCGCGCCAGCTCCCCCCAGCGAGCTCGAGCCCGCCCCCGATCGCCCTCGCGATTGCGGCTCCGTCCGCGCCCTCGAGCGCCGCGAGAATCGCCGGAAGCGCCCTCGCCGGGTCCGGGATCGTCGCCGGGACGAGGCGCTCCGCCTCGAACGGCGGCTCCTCGTACTCCTCCGTGACGGTCGTGACCGACTCCTCGGGAACGCCGAAGAACCGGGATGCGAACGTCCGGGCCGGGTCGTCGCTCGCCCCGCGATCGGCGAGCGTCGCCGACGTCGCCACGCAGACCGTCTCGCGCTCCCCCGTTCCGCAGAACGTCCGGAGGCGCCGCAGGAGGCAGGCCGTTTCCGCCCCGTTCGCCCCCGAGAACGTGTGCGCCTCGTCGACGACGAGGATCTCGAGCCGCGAACCGGCGAAGAGCTCGACGTCCTTCTGCCGCGTCAGGAGGAGCTCCAGCTGCTTGACGTTCGTCAGGAGGATCCGCGGCGCCCGCCCCGCGGCCCGCATCTCCTCCCGCGAGCAGCGCTCCTCCGGCGGGTGGACGGCTTCGTTCCGTTTCTCATCGCGGAGCTTGGCGAGCCGCCGCCGGTACTCCTCCCGCGAGGACCCCTTCGGCAGCCGGACTCCGGAGACGTCGGCCGCCCGCTCCGGCGTCTTCCCGACGTACATCCCGAACGGCACCCCCGTCCCCGAGAGGAGGTCCCGGAGGCGCCCGAGCTGGTCCTCGGCGAGGGCGTTCATCGGGTAGACGAGGACGGCGACGATCCCCGGCGCCGCACCCGCGTCGCGCAGCTCCAGGCAGCGGCTGATGATCGGGTAGAGGAACGCCTCCGTCTTCCCGGAGCCCGTCCCCGTCGAGACGACCGTCGTCCGGCCCGAGCGGATCGCCCGGATCGCCGCCTCCTGGTGCGCCCAGACCGACGGGAACGGCGCGAGGCCCGCGAGCGCCGGGTGGACGACGCCTTCCGCCGCCAGCTCCGCGAGCGTCGCGCCCGCCCGGAACCCCCGCGACACGGAGACGTACGGCCCCTTCAACAGCGGCGTCGCCCGCGTCTTCTCCAGCGAGAGGAGCTCGCGCATCTGTGCGTGCAGCCGCGAATCCGCGAAGCGGTACGCCGTCAGCTGGTAGCGCAGGAAGCTCGAGACGACCTTCTCGGTGAACGAGATCGGGTTCAGGGCCATCCGGTCACCTCAGCGACGAGGTCCGCCGCCGTCGCGGTCACCACCGCGGGCGACGGGCGCGTGCGCTCCCGGCGACAATCGCGGGTCGCGCCAGCCCGCATCTCTTCCGCTTCAGCCCTCTTCCCGGCCGAGGAGGTAGAGCGTGTCGGCGCTCAGGTCGGCGCCGTTCTCCCACTCCACGAAATAGCCCTGCGAGCGGACCTTGCGGAACTCGTCCGGGTCCGCCAGCTCCTCGAACGCCTCGTCGGCGAGCCACGGCTTCAGGTCGAAAGAGCGCGCCTCGCCGTCGTCGAACGCGACGCGCAGCGTGAAGTCCGGACCGGGCACGACACTCGTGATCGACCTCATCACTCGAGCCCCCGGATGCGGAAGACGCGCTGACCGTCGACCGCGAGGCTCCAGTCCGCCAGCAGCTCGTCCCGTCGGACCTCGATCCATGCCTCCACGAGCTTCCTCTTCCCTTGCGGAAGCGAACCCTCGAGCAGGGACCCGTCGACGATCGAGAAGACCCCGACCTCGCCCTGGTATTCGGCGTGGATGTGCGGCAGGTGATGCCGCTGGTCGTCCCTGTAGAACATCCGAATGACGATGCCGAAGAACATCGAGATGACGGGCATTCGGCGACTCCGGAGGCGAGTATAGCCACCGGGCACGCCCGGGCCGTCGAACCGCCTGCTGCGAGAATCCGCCGGAAAGAGCCCCCCGCCATGCCGAAGAAGCGCGCCTCCCGCCTCCCCGACCCCGAGGACGTCCTCGCGGGGCGGGTCCGCGTCCGCGCCGACGAGCTCTTCGCCCTCGTCCACGACGTCAACCCGACGGGCGAGGAGAGCCCGCGCGAGAGGGAGCGCTACGCGCTGAAGTCGCGCCTCCAGGGGCTCCTCCTGACCCGCTTCGGAGACGAGGTCGAGGTCGTCCCCGACCCCACGAACCCCGACCTCGTGAGCCTGCGCCATCGCTCGGGCCTGCGCGACGCCTGCCACGCCCTCGTCTCGCAGCTCCCGGTCGAGGCGCGCGCCCTCGTGCGGCGGCGGCTCGACGCGGGCGAAGGCGGCATGGAGGCTGCCGGCCCCGCCGCGACCCGCACGTCCGCGGGGCGGAGCGACCCGCCGGCCAAGAGGAGCACCGCCGCCGAACACGACGCCCCGGACGACGCCGCCTCCCTCGAAGCCCGCGGCCTCGCCGCGCTCGATGAGTACGACTACGAGGAAGCGCAGCGCCTCCTCACGGCCGCCGTCGAGCGCCGCGCGGGCCCCGTCGCCGCCCGCGCCCTCGTCGAGCTCCTCGTCGACGTCCTCGCCGACGACGCGGCCGCTCTCGGGCTCGAGGGCTCGCTCGACCCGGCGTCCCGCGCCGACCCGGGCGTCCGCGGATTCCTCGCCCTCGCCGCAGCCCGGTCGGGCGACGTCGACCGCGCGAGCCGCCTCGTGCGCGGCCTCGACGGCCCGCTCCCGGCCCGGGTCTACGCGACCCTCTCCCGTGCCGCGCTCGGCGCGGGCGACCTCTCCTCGGCCGCGACCCACCTCTCCGCCGTCCGCGTGGCCGACCCCGCGTTCCCGGAGGCGGCGGAGCTCGAGGCTCGCCTCGAACGCGCGCGACGCGACGAGAGAAGGCCCGCAGAGGAGGCGCTCCTCGCCCTTCACGCCTCCGGCGACCTCGACGCGGCCGAGTCGGCGGCCCGCGCGTTCCTCGCCCGCTGGCCCGACGGCGCCGCGGGCCGGCGCGTCCTCCGCGAGATCGAGGACGCCCGCCGCCGCGAGCGCGCCGCATCGCTCGCACGAGACGGCGCCGCCGCCCTCGGACGCTGCGACTTCGCCGAAGCGGCCCGCCTCCTCGGCCTCGCGCTCGCGGCCGACCCCGCGCTCCCGGGCGGGCCCGCCCTCCTCGACCGTGCCCGGCGCGGGACCGCCGAGGCGGCCGACGAGGACGCCGTGCGCCGGGTCGTCGAAGCCCTGGCCTCCGGCCCCTCGCTCGAGGCGCTCGGCGCGTTCGCCGAGCTGCCGGCCGCGCTCCGCGCGCGGGTGCGGACCGTGATGAAAGCTCCCGAGGTCGCGCTCGCCGACGAGGTCCTCGCCGCCTCCCCGGCCGAGAAGCCCCGCGCCGCAGCGGACGCCGCCCTCGCTCTCGCCGCGGCCGAGCGGGCCTTCCACGGGGGCGACGCGGCCGAGGCGCTGCGCCTCGTCGAGAGCCACACCCGGGCGCTCGGCCGCCTTCCGAGAGCGCTCGCCCTCGAAAGGGAGGCGCGCGCGGCGCTCGCCGCGGCGCGTGCCGCCGCCGCTTGCGCGTCCCTCGACCCGGTCCGCGCCGCGCTCGAGCGCGGCGACCTCGACGCCGCCGCGGCCCTCCTCGGCAGGGTGAGGAAGACGGAGCTCGACGCCGAGGGGCGCGCCACCCTCGCCACGCTGGCCGGGCGCCTTCGCCAGGACCGCGAGGCGCGCCATGCCTCCCACGACGCCGAAGCCCGCGAGGCCGCCCGCAAGGCCCTTCAGCTCGCCGTCTCCGACGAGACAGGCCCCGCCGACGAGCTCGCCGACCTCGCCCGCGACTTCGACCTCACGCGGACCCGCCCCTGGCTCTCCGGCGACGGCCGCCGCCTCGTCCTCGTGGAGACCGCCGCCGGCTGGCTCTTCGTCCGGGTCCTCGACGTCGAACGGCAGGAGGTCGTCCGGCGGATCTCGCTTCGGCCCCCTCACCTGATCGGGCCGTTCGAGACCGGGCTCGTCGAGGGGAGCCGGATTCGCGTCGTCGGCGAGGAGCTGGGGCTCGTCGACCTCGACTTCGCCACGACGGAGGTCGTTCGGGCCGTCTCGCTCGCCGGCGCCCGCCCCCCCTCGTCCGTCGTCGAGGAGACGCTTCCGCTGCCTTCGTCGGACTTCCTCTGGCTCGAGGTGACGAACGGTCCGAATCGGGAGCCGTGCTCGTACCTCGTCGACGCCGCCTCCGGGCGAACCCGCGCGAAGCTCCCCTTCGACCCGTCGCCCTCCGTCGTCTTCCGCGAGGGCGCCTCCGTCCTCGTCACCGCGGACGAGCGGCGCGCGCGGCTCCTCACCCTCGACGGCCTTCCCGCGGCCGGCGACCTTCCGACCCTCCCGTTCCACCTCGAGACCGCAGGCCCCGACCCGACCGGCCCCGGCATCCTTCTCGCGGGGCGCGCCCCGACCCGGCCAGGGACGGACGAAGACGCGCCCGCCCCGCTCCGCGTCCTCGAGCTCCAGCCCGGCCCGACGAGCGGTTTCGGGCGCCACGTCGACCTGCCGGGCAGCGAGGGCGAGCTCGACGTCGGCCTCGCGACGTCCCGGAGCGAAGCGCTCGCCTTCGCCCTCTGCCCCACCCGCGCGGAGAGCCGCGTCTACACGATCGGCCCGGGACTCGACCTGTCCGTCCCGTTCGTGACCACTCCCGAGGAGACGGTCCTCTTCGTCGACGCAGGCTCGCGACACGTCGTCGCCGGCTGCTGGTGGGGAGAGCGCTTCGCGGCCGTCCCGCTGAACAGGGAGACGCGTTGGCCCGAGTGGAAGGGCTCCCTGCGTGCCCGAGACCCGCTTCCGAGAGGGACGCTCCTCGGCGAGAGCTACCTCTGCGAGACGCGGTCCCGGATCGCCAACGCTCATTCCCTCGCGCTCTACTCGGAGATCAGCGGACTGGACGGGGAACGCCTCGACAAGCGCGTCGGCGAGATCATGGCGCGTGCCGCCACCGGGGATCAGCACGAGGCGCTCCTCGGGGCGCTCGAGAGGATGGGGCCGAGGTACGAGCTGAGGCAGCGGGTTGAAACCGACCTCCTCGCGCGATTCCCGCTCCATCCCCTCGCGGTCCTGACGGCCCTTCGCCGTCACGCGAACGAGACGCGATGGGAGCGCCTCCGCGACGACGCACGCGCCTTCCGACGGGGCAAGCCCCCTCACGTCCCCCCGCACGTCCTGCACCTCGAAGCGCTCGCCCTCGCCCGGCTCGGAGAGCTCGACGAGGCCCTCGCCCTCGTCGAGGAGCTCCGGCGCCGAAAGGACGAGGGCGCCTGTCGCGTCGACGCCCTGCGCACCGTCCTGAAGGAGTGCCTCGCGAAGAGGCCGTCCTCCTCACGGCTCGGCCGGCTCGTCACCCTCGTAAGGCGGGCGCTCGCCGCGCACGCGGCGGGCGGGTCCGCGCTCGTCGCCGTCCTCCTCGACCGCCCCCTCGTCCGGGCCTCGGGCATCTACCAGGCGCACGCCCTTCTCGCCGCCGCCCGCCTCGACGCGAAGGCCGACACCCCGCGGGCGCTCTTCCGCAAGCGTCTCGCCCTGGCCCGCCTCCTCCAGATCCACGAGGAGCGCCCGCTCCAGCGGCGCGACCTCCCCCTCCTTCCCGGCGCGCTCGACGACGCGGCCGTCGACGCGATCGCGGCACGTGCGAGGGAGTTCCTGGAACGGATGGACGAAGAGGGAGAGGCGCCCGCGCCGGCCTGACGTCAGAGCCCGGCGGCGCCGGCCGCGGCGGCGAGGAACGCCCGAAGCGACGGGAGCCCCTGCCGCGCCTCGTCCCGGACCCGGCGCGCGTCGAGGAGCGCGTACCCGTGCGCGATCCGGTTCCTGAGCCCGGCCGCCGATCGGAGCGCCTCGGCCGTCTCCAGGTCGATCACGCCTCGTCCGGCGAGGACGTCGAAGGTCGAGCCCGCGTCGTCCGCGGGGCTCCAGCCCTCGTCGGCCACCCAGTGCGCCGCCAGGTCGATGCACTCCTGGATCGCGAGGAAGAGGTAGAAGAGCGCAAGGTCCCGCGTCTTCACGTCGGCGAGGAGCGTCTCGACGGGTCCGGCGAAGGCTCTTTCGACGTCGTCGAGCCAGGCCGCGGCCCGCGCGACGCGGACCGCGACGACGTCACGCCGCACCACGAGCCAGGCCCTCCCTGAGCCGTCCGAGCGCCGCGGCGTGCATGATCCGCGCGGTCGGCGCCCAGTCCCACCAGTCCGTCATCGCCCGCGCCCGGAAGTCGGCCCAGGCGTGCGGGGCTCGCTCGACGAGCACGACTCCGTCGCGCGCGATCTCGAACCTCAGCAGGGGCGGCGCCTCGCGGAGCGAGACGAGGTCGACCTCGCGGGCCGTCTCCCGGCAGAGGCGAACGGCGAGCCGGGAAAGCGCCTCGGGGCCGCCTTCAAGGTCCACGCCGACGTCCAGGTCGCTCCGCGGACCCGCCTGCCCGCGCGCCGCCGAGCCGAAGAGAACGGCGAGGCGAACGGCGGGGACGTCCGCGAGGACGCGGGAGAGGAGCTCGATCGGGGGCATCGACGAAATCGTAGCACCCGGCGATCAGCGGGACGGTCGACGATTCCCATCGCCGTTGGGCCGGGCGCCTGGCGGGCACGTCGCGGGGACGCCGACGGGAGCCCGAAGGCACCTTGAAATTCCGGCGGTCACCGCCGGGATTTCAAGGTTACGCGACTCGCGTCTGGACCCGTTTCTCGACCTCCTTCCAGGTCGTCTCCCGCGCGACGCGAAGCTCGTAGTCCGACTGAAGGTCGAGCCAGATCTCGGGCGAAGTGCCGAAGTACTTGCCCAGCCGCAAAGCGGTGTCGGCCGAGATCGCGCGGGTGCCGTTGACGATGCCGCTGATCCGGTTCGCCGGGACGGAGAGCGCTCGCGCCAGCGAGTTGATGCTGAGCCCCAGCGGGCGCATGAACTCCTCCATGAGGATCTCGCCCGGGGGAATCGGTTCCAGGAGCTTCGTTCTCGCCGCCATGGGTCCCTCTCAGTGGTAATCCACGATCTCGACGCCGTAGGCGTCGCCGTCCTTCCAGATGAAACAGATTCGCCACTGGTCGTTGACGCGAATGCTGTGTTGGCCCTTTCGGTCGCCCTTGAGCGCCTCGAGCTGGTTGCCCGGCGGGGCCTTCAAGTCCTCCAGCACGCGAGCCCGGTGAAGATAGAGGAGCTTCCGTCGCGCGGGTCGCTCGATCGCCCGGAACCGGCGGACCGGCAGGTCGTGGAAAAGGGCCTCCGCCTCCTTGCTCTTGAAGGACCGGATCACGGAGGGAGGGTATTACGCATGACGTCATGCGTCAAACCATCCCGGGCGCCGGGAGCAAGGCGCATCCCGCGCGAGCAGCCCATGGCCACGTGACCGGGACGGTGCAGACCCTCGGGCCCCGGGGCCGTCTACCCCCTGCGAAGCCGCTCCGCGTGCCTTTCGCACTCGGCCCAGCTCTCCTCAACGGACTGCGCGAGCTGCCAGGGGAGGAAGCGTTCGCCGAGGCGGGATGCGACGGGCTGCGCCTCGCGGGCGCGGTCGTCGTGGCCGAGGCCGAGGTCGGCGAGGCGGAGCGTCTCGGGGAGCATCCAGCCGTCGCCGTCGTGCGCGTCGCAGTAGGCGGCGATCCCCTTCTCGCGGTCGCCCCCGTGCGCGGCGATGGTCTGCTTCAGGTCGCGGAAGGCGGCGAGGGAGAGGACGGTGTGCCGCAGCTCCGGGTCCTTCTCCTTGTCGACGCGCCAGAAGCCCTTCGGGTCGAGCGTCCGGCAGAACGCCTTCTCGCGCAGGAGCGCCGCCGGGTGGTCGCAGTCGCGGAGGATCCACGCGAGGTCGTCGAAGTCGAGGCCGTAGAGCTCGGCGACGACGGCGTCGAGGAGGGCGCGGAGGCGGAGGCGTTCGTGATCCGTCACCGCCCAGAGCGCGCGCCAGCTCTTCGCTCGTGTCCCAGCAGGTTGAAAGAGGTCGAGCCACTCCGGGGCGTAGCGTGCATGGGGATTCCCAAGCCGCAGAGCCACCCGGGCGACCTCGGAGGAACGCGTGCGAACGAGCGGGAACTCGGCGATGACGTGGTAGTCGAGATGTGTGCCACCGACTCGAAGCCGGACCACGGAGTCCAGCACGAAGCTGTTGGCGGCAGCGCAGAGCATCCACTCCGGAGCGAGACCCTCCGAAGGTCGGGGCAGGAGCAGCGAGGTCACGTGCGGAGTCGGATCTCGAGCCAATACCGTCGCAATGAACGTCCGTGTGTCCGTGCTTCGGGCGATGTTCCGGTAGGCCGCCTTCGGGGCGGGCACGTACTTCGGCCAGGCTCGGGCGGCCGCCTCCGCGATCAGGTATTGAGGCCGTACGACCTTGGCCGACCACGGCACGTCCGACCAGACGGCGCTCAGGCCCGTCCCGCTCACCCATTCCTTGGCCGCGAAGTCGAACTGGTTGAAGAGACGCCCCTCGTAGAGCGGCAGCGCCACCTCCCCCTCCGGCCCGATCCACCTCCCGTACTCGTCCGGCCGGTAGCCCTTCGCCTCCCACTCCGGCCGCGGGGCGAAGAGGTGGGAGTCGCTCGTCATGTTGAAGTCGCCCTGGGCGTACTTGATCCCCCAGCCCTCCTCCGAGTCGTCGCCGAGGAGGACGGAGCCGGCGTAGATCTTCTCGAGGACTTCCAGGTCGCGCGGGTGGCGGATCTCGAGGAGGGCGAGGGAGCGAGGGCTGAGGCGCGCGATCTGGTCCGCGCGGACGGGGAGGTAGCGCTCGTCGGCCGGAATGTCCGTCTCCAGCTCCGTCACCTCGGGCGAGTCGCCGGGGCCGAGGCGGAAGCGCGTGAGGACCGCCTCCGTCGAGCCCCCCTTCTCGACACAGAGCGAGAGGGCCTTGAAGCGGTGGTCGACCGCCTCGAAGAGGAAGCGCTCGTTCTGGAAGGCGTAGAGGTGCGTCCACCGGCACCGCTCGAGGAAGAGCCTGCGAAGCGCGATGGAGCCCTTGTCCGTGTAGAGCCCCGAGGGGACGAGGAAGCCGAGGCGACCGCCGGGGCGGAGGAGGGCGTGGGCCTCTTCGAGGAAGAGCTTGTAGGTGTAGGGCTTTCCCTCACCCTGCTGGCGGAACGGATGCTCGCGGTCGGCGTAGCCCTTCACCTTCCCGCGTCGGCTCCGCCACTCGCCGTGCCGCTCCGCGCTGCGCGACGGCGAGCGGTGAAGGGAGACGCCCTCCCCCGCGGCCGGGTCGCCGAACGGCGCGGCCGCGTTCGCTGCGAAGCTCGCAAACGCCTTGAACCGCCCGTTGTAGCCGAGCCACGCCTCCTCGTCCGCCGCGTTCGCCTCGAAGATCTCCCTCTGCCTCTTCAACGCCTCCTGCTTGCCGTAGGCGCGGTAGAGCGGGTCGAGCGCCGAGAAGAACTCCTTGCTGTTCGGCTGGACGGTGTCCCACGGCGGGTTGCCGAGGATCGCGTCGAAGCCGGAGCCGGGGCGGGCGAAGACGTCGGGGAACTCCAGCTCCCAGTGGAAGAACCTCTCGCGCGCCGCGACCTCCGCGACGACGGCGCGGGCCTCGGGCGCGAGGCGGTCGAACGTGGAGGGGAGCGGGGCGAGGTCGAGGCGATCGGCGGGCCAGAACCAGAGGGCGCACCAGGCGTCGAACGCCTCGCGGAGGGCGGCGAGGGAGGGGCTGCCGAGCACTCTCTCGCGGTAGAGCTCGGCGACGCCGTCGGGGTCGTGCGGCGGAAGGGCGTGGAGGGCGTCGAACGCGGCGACCGCCTCGTCGTGGAGGGCCGCGGGGTCGGGGCCAGTGGCCTGCTCGAAGAGCCCCTGCTGGCCGTCGAGGAGGTCGCCGAGGTCGGCCTTCGCGCGGGCGTAGGCCTCCCTGATCGCGGCACCCCAGAGGTTGCCGGTCGTCTTCTCCTTCCCGGCGGCGCGGCCGCGGGCGGGGGCGACGCTCTTCACGTGGTGGACGCCGTCGTGCTTCTCGTCGCCCCCCTCGCGCTCCCAGGCGAGGAGCGGGTAGTCGCGGTACCGGTCGAACCATCCTCCGACGAGGGAGTTGCCGGCCTTGAGCTTGTGGTCGAGGAACTCGAACGGGAGCGAGCGGTCGAGCGTCTCGATCCAGAGGGAGAGCTGGGCCAGCTCGACGGCAAGAGGGTCGAGGTCGACGCCGTAGAGGCAGCGCTCGACGACGTGGCGCTTGAGGCGCGCGAGGAGGCGGGGCTCGAAGTCGGGGTCGTCGGGGAGGCAGGGCAGCAGCTCCTCGACGAGGCGGCCGGTGGCGGGCGTCCCTTCGGGGAGCGTGACGACGACGCGCGAGCCGGCGCCGTGCGTGGCGACGCGGCCGTGGTGGTGGAGCGAGGCGTAGAGCGCCTTGACGAGGAGGCGGAGCGCCGAGACGAGGAACGAGCCCGAGCCCATCGCCGGGTCGCAGACCTTGAGGGCGAGGAGCTCCTCGGGGCGGCGGGGCGCGCCGTCCTCGGCGTAGAGGAGGGGGTGGAGCGTCCTTCGCGCCGTGGGGCCCGCGAGCTGCGGGCGCGTGTAGAAGGTGCCCGCGCCCTTGCGGGTGCCGCCCCAGCGGACGAGGTAGTACCCGCCGGGGACGACGACCTCGCGAAGGAGGCCGCGCGCAGCGCCTTCGGCCTTCGCGGCCCAGGCGGCGAGGGCCTCGGGCTTCTTCCCGCGCGGCTTCGGGGCGAGGCCGCCCGCGACGACGGCGCGGCGCGCCCAGGCGAGCGCGGTCTCCCACGCGGCGAGGTGCGTGTCGCCGGCGTCGGCGGGAACGGCGACTTCCGCTTCGAGCGGATCACTCTCCTCGCTCGCGGCGGCCGCCCCTTCCTCGGCGTCGGCCTCTTCCTCGGCGTCCTCCTCCGCCGCCTCCTCCGCGCCCTCGTCGCCTTCGTCCTCCTCGCCCCCCGCCGGCTTCACCTTCGCCTTCAGCTTCTCGACGAGGCCCGCAAGGGCCGCGTCTGAGAGGGCCGAGAGGCGCGAGAGCGGAAGGGCGGGCTGGTCGCCGAGGTCGAGGAAGAGGACGGGGTCGCCCGGGGCGGCGCGGCGGAGCTCGTAGTCGAGGAGCCCCTCGTAGAGGATGCCGATGAACTCGGTGGAGAGGCTCTCGAAGTCGACGGGGAGGGTCGTCGTCACGGTCCGCGTCCCCTGCCTCATCGTCGCCTTCGTCCGGGTGAGGAGGTCGAGGAGGCGGGCGACGTCGGCGTCGGTCATGACGCCGTGGAGGGCGGGATCGAAGACGGCGCTCTCGAGGAGGGCGACGGCGCGCGACTGCGGGTCGGGCGAGGCGGCGTCGCCCGGCGTGAAGAGGCGGCCGCCGTAGCGGGGAACGGGGAGCGCCTCGTGGTGCGAGCCGGCGTGGAGGAGGCGGAAGAGGGCGAGGACGCGCGGCCAGCCTTCGGCCTGCTGGCGCAGCCGCTCGCGGCCTCCGCCGCTCCCCTGCCGCTCGAGGCTCTCGCGCAGGCCCGCGAGCGAGTACGACCCGTGGAAGACGGGGTTCTCGCGCGGGAGGAGGTCCGGACGCGCCTCGGCGAAGAGGAGGACGACGAGGCGCATGACGACGCGGACGGCAGCGCGGTAGACCGCCTCGTGCGGGAGGCCCTGCCCCCGCCCCTCGAGCGCGGCGAGGGCGGGCGCGTGGCTCGCGACGAGGAGCTCGACGGCGCGGCGGACGCGCTCGCCGAGGGTGGACGAGAGGTCGGCCTGACCCTTCCGCGCGTCGAGGACGAGGCGGAGGAGGGGCGCCGGCTCGCCCGGCTTCGGCGGGACGAGGAGCTGCGGGGCGAGGAGGCGGCGCAGCGCCTCGACCTGCGGGCCGGGCTCCCCTTCCGGGAAGAAGAGGGCGAGGTCCCACTCGCAGAAGGCGTCGTGGTCGGCGCCCGCGTAGGCGAGGCGGAGCTGCGACGGGGAGGCGAGGAGGGCGAGCCGCTCGCTTCGCGCGCGGAGCCACTCGAGGAGGCGGGCCGGGGCGCGCTTGCCGCGGCCGACGCCGAGGCGGGCCTCGTCGGCGAAGAAGACGGGGAGGCGCGCGCCGTTCCCTCCGAGCCAGAGGCGGCGGGGGCGGATCGCCTCGCCGGTGACGGAGCGGACGGTGAGCGAGGCGTCGACGTCGGACCCGCGGAGCCAGTGGCCCGCGGGGGCGGCCGGCGCGGAGGCGGGGCGCGGCGCCGAGCGGGCCGCGTCGCGCAGGCCGGCCACCTCCTCGAGGAGGAGCGTCAGGAGGTCGGACTGCGCGGCCGCCCGCGCCGAAGGCGGGAGGTCGTCCGCGGCGGCCCGGACGATCGCGCGGCGAACCCTCTCGGCAGTCGCGGAGGGGAACGGGGCGAGCGGCGCCGCGTCGAGCCGCGCCACCTGCGCGGCCGAGAGAAGGAGCCCGCCGTGGCGGAGCGAGGCCCACCAGGAGGCGTCAGACATCGGCGCCTCCGACGGATCGCTTCCTCCGAGGCTGCGCTACAGGAGCGTGTGAAGCTCGTCGACCGAGAGCCGGCAGTCCCGCAGGACCTGGAGCAGAAGCCCGGGACCGATCGTCTGGCCCGCATGGACCGGAACGACGGTCGTACGGCCGTCGGGATGCCGCAGAAACGAGTGGCTTCCCCGGACGCGAACGGTCTCGAACCCTGCCCGATGGAGCGCCCCGACGAGGTCGCGGCCCGTCGGCCTCGGCAGCCGCGTCACGAAGCGAGGCGAACCCGCTGGATGCCGACGAACTCGAGCGGCGGAGCGGACTCGTCCTCCACCTCGAGGCAGAGCCGGATCGCCTCGACGATCCGCTCGTGCAGCTCGTCGAGGGACCGAGCCTGCGTGTGGCAGCCGCGGAGCGACGGGACGGAGCCGACGTACCAGCCCTCGGCATCGCGCTCGATGACCACGTCGAACTCGCGGGCTCGCGAGGGGACTTCCATGGGGCCATTCTAGCCTTCGCCCTCCTCGGCCCATAGCGCGTTCCCCGCTTGTTCGGCTCCCTTGCGGGAGCGAGCACAGGCCGAAAGGCTCGCGTCGACCGCATCGAGGTCTCTTCCGACCTCCACGAGGTCCGCCATGAACAGGAGGTCGGCCGCCGCCTCACGGAACTCTTCGGCAAGCCCGTGTTCGCGCTTCTCGTCGAGAGGGCGATTCGCGTGTGTGGCCATTCTCATCCTCCGTTCGCCTCCAGCCTCACCTCGAGCGCGACCGGGAAGACCCGCACGCCTCCGCGGAGGGCGAAGCGGCGCGGGACGATCTCGCGGAGGACGCGGTCTCTCTCGCGGGCGAGCTGGTCGCGCAGCTCGTGGTAGTGGAGCGTCCGGCGGCGAAGCTCCTCCTCGCGTGCGGCGATGGAGCGCTCGAGCTCCTCCAGGCGGGAGGACGCGGCGAAGAGGAGACCCTGCCGCGCCTCCTCGCGGAGGCGGGCGAGCTCCTTCTCGAGCCTTGCGACGCTCTGCTGCTCGATGAGGGTCGAGAGCTCGCCCTGCCGGCTGACGAACCGCTTCCGCTCCTCCTCCAGCTCCTCGGCGCCTCGCCGCGAGACCTCCGACGAGAGGCCGCGCTCGAGCGCCTCGGCGTGCGCGCGGACGCCCGCTTTCAGGTCGTCGAGGAGCGGGCCGGCGAGGTCGCGCGCCGCGGCGACGTCGGCCGGCGTGGGGAGGTTGGCTCCGGCGCGCCACTCGCGGGCCGGGCAGTGCGGGAGAAGCGGGCCGAGGCGCCCCTTCGCGACGGGCCACGCGAGCGTCCGCACCCAGTGGTGGAACGCCTCGCGCAGCTCGTTGACGGCGAGCTCCTCGACGGTGAGGAGGAGGACGGCCTCGGCCCCGTCCGGGAGCGAGGATCCCGGCATTCGCCGGACGGTCCAGCGGGAGGCCGCGAGGCCCGAGCCCGGGAAGCGCGCCCGCGCCCAGCTCGAAAAGACCCGCTGGAAAACCGGGTGCCCGAGGTGGAGGAGGACGGCATCGGCCGAGGGCCGGAAGACCGGCCGCCCGCCCTTCCTCTCGACGAACGCGCTCGGGTCGAAGACGAGGGCCGGGAGCGCCCCGCGCGATCCGGCCGCGCCGGGGCGGCGAAGGGCGTCGTCCGCGAGGGCGGACCAGGAGGCGGGGATCGGAGGCGTCAGGCGCCGCCGCCCGCGCGCGTCGGGCGGGTCGAGCCGCGGGCGCACGGAGCCGATGGCGAGGGCCGACTCGAGCGTCGCGGCGAGCGACTCCGGGTCGAGGTCGACCTCGCGGGCGAGGGCCTCGAGCGCGCGGCCTTCCTCCTCCGCCTGCTCCGCCGCGGCGGCCTTCGCCGCGACGCGGGAGCGCGCGTCGCGGCGGTAGGAGGCCCGGCCGCGGGCGGCGGCGACGCCGCGCTCGACGCGAGCGCGCACCTCGCCGGCCGCGCGCCCCTCGAGGAACTTCGCCTCGAACGCCGCCTCGAAGACCTCGCCCGTCGAGCCGAGGTCCTCGCGGATCGACTCGACCTTCGCGATGACGTAGGCGAGGAACCCGAGGTCGTCGTCCTCGTCGGACGCGAAGTGGAAGACGGTGACGTCGCGGGCCTGGCCGTAGCGGTCGAGGCGCCCGTTCCTCTGCTCGAGGCGCGCGGGGTTCCAGGGGACGTCGTAGTGGAGGAGGTAGCGGGCCGTCTCCTGGAGGTTGAGCCCCTCGGAGGCGGCGTCGGTCGCGACGAGGAGCCGGACGGGGTCGTCGGGGTCGTTGAAGGCCGCCTTGATGGCGTCGCGCTCGGCCTCGGGCATCCCGCCCGTGAGGATTCGGAGCGCGCCGGGGGCGGGGAACGCCTCGGCGAGGCGCGCGGCGAGGGAGTCGAGCGTCGTCCGGTACTCGGTGAAGACGACGAGCCGCTCGTCGTCGCGAAATCGACCGTTCTCGAGGAGGCGCTCGCGGACGAGGGCGAGGAGCGCGTCGAAGCGCGCGTCGCGTCGCGGTCGGCGCGACGCGGGCGTGCCGCCGCCGGCGGGAAGCCCCAGCGCTTCGAGCGCGCGGCCGACGGCGTCGATCTCGGCGCCGAGCTTCTCGCCCAGCGGCAGGAGCCAAGCGCCGATCGTTCGGGCCGCGTGGGCGAGCCGCGCCTCGGCCTCGGCGTCGTTCGGGGTCTCCTCGCCCGCCGCCCGCTCGGCAGCGCGGACCTCGGCCGCGTCGGCCGGCGTCGTCTCGGCGAGGCCCTCGACCGTCCGCCACCAGGAGTCGGCGAACGGGACCGGACCCGAAAGGAGCCTCTTGCCGAGGACCTCCGCCGCGAACGAGCCCGCCCGCTGGTCGGCCCGCGAGGCCGAGGCCACGGCCGAGTGGAGGGCGGCGCGAAAGCTGCGGAACGCCTCGGAGAGGGCCGCCTCCTCGCGCGAGAGGCGGATCGGGAGGGGCTGGAGGAACCGCTCGGAGAAGCGGGGCGGATTGGTCCGCTCGTTGATCTCGCGCTTGAGCCGGCGGACGAGGACGTCCTCGACGCGCGCCTCCTCGGCCGGGGTCAGCTCGTCGCGCCGGGTGAAGCGGACCGGGTCGAGGCGCTCGAGAAGGCCCGAGAAGGAGCGGGTGAAGCCGTTGTGCGGCGTCGCCGTGAGGAAGAGGCGGTGCTCGAAGAGGGGAACGAGGCCTCCGAGCATCCGGGAAAGCTCGCTCTCCTCCCCCACCGGGCCGGGCGCGAGGTTGTGCGCCTCGTCGACGACGAAGAGGTCCCACGGGAGATGGGAGGCCGAAGGCGCGACCGCGCTCGTCAGCTCGGCGAGGACGTCGGGCTGCTTGACGTAGTCGTACGAGGCGACGACGCGCTGGTGGACGCGAAAGGGGTTCGCGTCGGGGCCGAGCTCGCGGCGGAGGAGCTCCGTCGCACGCCGGTCCACTTCCTCGAATCGGAGCGAGAAGCGGTCGAGGAGCTCGCCGCGCCACTGGGACTTCAGCGAGGCCGGGCAGAGGATCAGGATGCGGCGCGCGCGGCGGCGGAGGATCAGCTCGGTGAGGATGAGCCCCGCCTCGATCGTCTTGCCGAGGCCGACGTCGTCGGCCACGAGGAGGGCGATGCGGGGCATCCGGAGCGCCTTCAGGAGCGGGACGAGCTGGTAGTCCTCGGGCTGGAGCGCGCCGTGGAACGGGGCCGAGACGGGGAGGCGCGAGAGCGGCCCTTCGCCGCCGTCCGGGTCGAGGAACGGCCGCATCGCCGTCCAGCGCGCGGAGCGGACGAGGGCGTCGAAGTCGTCGGGCCGCATCGCCGGCTCTCCCTCGACGTCGGGAAGCGCCTTCGGCTCGAGGAGCCGCGCGAACGGCTCCCGCTCCCAGACGACGGTCTCCTCGGTGTTCCCGCCGGCGTCGGCCCATTCGAGCGTGACGAGATGGAGGAGCCCTTCCTTCGCACCCGATCCGAACGGCTCGACCGCGCTGACGACGCCGCGACGGTTGCGGACCGTCGCGAGCATCCCGACGCGGGGGAGGTCCGGTGCGACGGACGAGCTCACGCGGTCCGGCCCCCCGCGAGAGAGGCGAGAGCGCCGAGGAAGGCCTCGGCGTCCGCGAGCTCGAGTCGGAGGACCGAACGGCCGGTCGCCGGGTCGTTCTCTATCTGAAGCCCGCCCCCGGGCGCGCCGGACGAGGCCGCCTCCGCGGCGGCCGCGAGCTGCCCGAGGAGGGTGGCGCCGGCGCGCAGGAGCGACGCGACGTCCGCGCGCGGGGGAAGCGCCGTCGGTGCGGCGGCCGGGAGCGGGACCGGGGAGGCTCCGGTCGCGCCGCCTGCCGACGCCTCCCCCGCGGCGTCTTCCGACGACGGCGCCGGCTTGCCGGGCCGCTCGTTCCCGGGGTCGCCGCCGGGCAGCGGCTCCGCGACCTCGCCGACGGCCTCGAGGAAACGCGCGAGGCGCGACCCGCCGAGGCGGACCTCCTTCTCTCCCCCGTCGAGGACGCCCGCGAAGAGCGCCCGCTTGAAGCCGAGAAGTCCGAGCATCCTCTGTTCGATCGAGTCCTCCGCCACGAGGTCGAAGACCTGGACCGGGCGGCTCTGCCCCAGCCTGTGGACCCGCCCGATCCGCTGCTCGAGGACGGCGGGGTTCCAGGGGAGGTCGACGTTGACGACGGCCGAGGCGGCCTGAAGGTTGAGGCCGGTCCCCCCGGCGTCGGTCGAGAGGAAGACCCGGCAGTGCGGGTCGGTCCGGAACCGCCTCACGAGGGCGCCGCGGTCGCCCGACGGGACGCCGCCGTGGAGGAAGGCGAAGCCGCGCCCCGCGGCCTCGAGCCGCTCGATGAGGAGCTCGTGCATCCGCACCCACTGGCTGAAGACGACGACCTTCGTCCCCTCCGACGCGAGGAGGTCGCCGAGGAGGGCGTCGACCTCGGCGGCCTTCCGGCCGCTCCGGGTCTTCCCGTCGAGGAGGTAGGCGTCGTCGCAGGCCATCCGCATCGCCTGGAGCGCGATCCGGAGGCGCTTCTGGTCGGCGTCGGAGAGGAACCGGTGCCGCCGCCACTTCGCGACGAGCTTCGCGACGGCCTCGGCGTTCTCCTCGTGCAGCTCCCGCTGGGCCTCGGTGAGCGGCAGGAAGAGCCTCTTGACGCTCCGCTCGGGGAGCTGCGCGAGGACCTCGGACTTCCGCCTCCGGAGGAGGACCGGCGCGAGGCTCTCGCCGAGGCGGTCGAGGTCGCGGTACCCCACGACCCGCGTCGAGCCCTCGTCGACGACCTGGTGGTCGTGGAGCACCCGCCACGTCGGCCCGAGCCGGTGCTGGTCGACGAACTGGACGATCGAGATCAGCTCCTCGAGCCGGTTCTCGAGCGGCGTCCCCGTCAGGACGAGCGCGAGCGGCGACTCGATCCGCTTGACGGCCACGGCGACGCGCGTCGCCCAGTTCTTGATCCGCTGCGCCTCGTCGAGGACGACGAGCTGCGGCGCCCACCGGGCGATGGCGTCGAGGTCCCGGTGGATCGCGTCGTAGCCCGTGACCTTCAGGAAGCCCGGGGCGCTCCAGGCCGCCTCGCGCGCCTTCCGCCCGCCGCCGACCACGGCGACCGGCCGCGTGGAGAAGCGCTCGACCTCGTCCTGCCACTGGTGCTTGAGCGAGGCCGGGCAGACGACGAGGACGCGCTCGACGCCGAGCCACCGGGCGGCGATCTCGGCGGCGGCGATCGCCTGCACCGTCTTGCCGAGGCCCATCTCGTCGGCGAGGATCGCCCGCCCCGCGCGGCAGGCGAAGAGCGCCCCCTCGCGCTGGTAGCCCGGCAGCGGCGTCTTCAGGAGCCCGTCGAAGGCGGGGCTCGCGGCGCCCGCCGGGAAGGCCATGTCGAGCCGGCGGCGCCGCTCCTCGCCCTCGAGGACCGTGCGCGCGAACTGGGCCGCGTCGTCGTAGACCCTCAGCTCGTGCCCGGCACGCCGGGCGGCTCTCTCGAGCGCCTCGAGGCGCCCGTACGCTTCGTCGCGGATGAAGCCGTCCGGGTCGACGAGGCTCACCGCGACCTTCCGGAGGCCGCGCGGCGCGCCGTCGGCGAGCCGGAGCCTCAGCCGACGCCGGGAGCCGTGGACGAGCGAGACACTGCTCCAGGCGGGACGAAACCCCTCGCGGAGGAGGCGCGCCGCGCCCCGCCGCCTTCGGAGCGCGGCGAGGACGAACTCCACGTGCTTGCACGTGCCGAGGAGGTTCGTGGCGAAGTCGGGGCACGAGCAGAAGCTGACGCCCGGCTCCTCGCCGCGGATCGCGACCCGCCAGGTCCTCCGGCTCGCCGGGTTTGTGACGAGGAAGTCGGAGAAGACCTTCTCCTTCCCGACCCTCTTCAGGACGAACGGCTGCGAGGTCCCATACTGCCGGCGCAGGGTGCGCTGCCATTCCTCGACCGACATCCCGTCGGGGCGCACGTGGCGGGAGACTCTCGGCGGCGACGCGGCTCCCCGCGCGGCGGCGCTCGCCGTCCGCCGGGCTCCGGACCGGCTCTCCCCTGTCCCCCGCCTCCGATCCGCCATCGCTCGCCTCCGCGTGGGGAGGCTACACGAGCCCCTGCCATTCAGGGACCGCGGTTCGGATACCGGGGCTCCCTGGCCTACGCCGCCTGCTCCGCGGCCCGGTCGCTGACGATCCGGCCGTCGCGGATCTCGACGATCCGGCTCGCGCGGCGGGCGAGCACCATGTCGTGCGTGATGACGACGAGCGTCGAGCCCTGCTTCCAGAGGTCGAGGAAGACGCCCATTATGTCGGTCCCCGAGGTCGTGTCGAGGTTGCCGGTCGGCTCGTCGGCGAGGACGATGTCGGGGTCCATCGCGAGGGCGCGGGCGATGGCGACGCGCTGCATCTGGCCGCCCGAGAGCTCCGTCGGCTTGTGGTCCATCCGGTCGCCGAGGCCGACCTTCCCGAGGAGCTCGGCTGCTTTCGCGCGGCGGACCTTCGGCGGCACGCCCCCGAAGACGAGCGGCATCTCGACGTTCTCGAAGGCGCTGATCTGCGGCAGCAGGTTGAACGCCTGGAAGACGAACCCGACGCGTCGGTTCCGGACCTCGGCCAGGGCGTCGCGCGTCAGCCCCGCGACCTTCTCGCCGCCGATGAAGTAGTCGCCGCCCGAAGGCGTGTCGAGGCAGCCGAGGAGGTTCATGAGCGTCGACTTGCCGGAGCCCGAAGGGCCGACGATCGCGACGAACTCCCCTTTCTCGATCCTCAGGTCGACGCCCTTCAGGGCCTCGACCTTCACCTTTCCGGTGTCGTAGACCTTCCGGATCCCGTCCATCTCGATGATGGCGCGTCCGGTCGGGAGGGGGTTCTTCTCGGGTCGGCTCGACATGACGGGCTCCTACTCGTAACGGAGGGTGGAAGCGGGGTCGATGGCGGCGGCCCGCCGCGCCGGGAAGTAGCCGGCGAGGAGGCCGATGACGCCGAGGATCGAGGCGGTGGCGGCGCCGATCGCGGGAGAGAGCTTCGGCGTGCCGAGGAACTCCATGACCTGATTCCCCTCGGTCGGGATGAAGCTCATCCCGAGGATCATCAGCGTCGCGATGAGCATCCCGGCCGCGCCGCCGACGAGGGTGTACGAGAGCCCCTCGAGGACGAACGGGCCGGTGATCCAGCCCGCCTTCGCGCCGAGGGCCATCTTCACGCCGATCTCGCGCGTCCGCTCCTTGACGACCGCGTACATGATGTTCGCGACGCCGACGCCACCGATCAGGAGCGTGAGGGCGCCGATGATCCCGAGGAAGATCTGGATCCCGACGGTCATGTTCCGCGTCGTCTTCTGCGACTCGACGGTGTCCCAGGTCGGCAGGGCGCGCTCGTCCGCCGGGTCGAAGCCGTACTTGGCCGCGATGACCTCGCGGGTCCGCGCGATCGCGTCCTTCATCTTCGCCGGGTCGCTCACCCTGAGGACGAGGTTGTTCACCGTCGGCCGGCCGAAGAGCGCCTTCCAGGTGGAGATCGGGATGATGGAGTGGTCCTTGTCCATCCCGGCGTAGGCGCCCATCTGCGTCTTCTTCTGCATCACGCCGACCACCGTGAAGGGCGCGCCGGCCACGAGCATCGTCTTCCCGACCGGGTCCTCCTTGCCGAAGAGGTCCTCGGCCAGCTCGTTGCCGAGGAAGATGACGCGGCGCCGCTCGGCCTCGTCGAGCGGCGAGAGGAACCGCCCCCCCTCGACGGGGTACTGCTTTCGGGCCTCGCCGTACGCGACGCTGACGCCCTTCACGCGTCCGGCGACGGTCTTCCGGCCGGAGGTCAGGTTCGTTCGCCAGAAGATCGCCTCGCCGATGAGGTCTTCGAGCTCGGGGAGCCGCGACTTCAGGACCGGAAGGTCGTCAATGCGGACGCGGATCGGCCGGCCGGGGTTCATCCCCTTCCAGGCCTTCGTCGTCTCGCTCATCCACATCACGCCGATGTTCTCGCCCATCGCGCGCGCGTTCGACCCGAGCTGCCGCTTCAGCCCCTCGCCGAACGCGAGGAGAAGGAGGATCGCGACGGTCCCCCAGGCGATCGCGGCGATCGTCAGGAACGCGCGCTTGCGCCCGAGCGTGGCGGACTGGAGGAAAAGGTGGAAGATGACTTTCACGGCCCGCCTCCCTACATCTTCATGGCGACGACCGGGTCGAGGCGCGCGGCCGAGCGCGCCGGGAACCAGCCGGCGAGGAGGCCGATGATGCCGAGGATGCCGACGGTGATCCCCGCGACGACGGGAGAGACCTCCGGCCGGCCGACGTACTCCTCGAGGCTCGCGGGGAAGACGGCGCAGATGCCGAGCGAGATCGCGAAGCCGGCGAGGCCGCCGATCGCCGTGACGATGAGGGTCTCGACGAGGAACTGCCGGAGGATCGCCCCCGACTTGGCGCCGAGCGCCATCTTGATGCCGATCTCCTTCGTCCGCTCGTCGACGACGACGTTCATGATGTTCGAGACGCCGATCCCGCCGACGACGAGCGTCAGAGAGCCGACGATGCCGAGGAAGAGCGTGAACGCGAGCATGAAGACCTCGAAGAATTGGAACTGCTCCGTGACGTCCCAGACCGAGAAGGCCTCCTTGTCCTCGGGGTCGAACTTCAGGCGCCTCGAGAGCGCCGACCGGAGGCTCTCGGTCACGGCCTTCGACTCGAGCGCGGACGCCGGCTGGTAGACGAAGTTCGAGAGGTACTTCCTCCCTGTCAGCGCGCGGAACGTCGTCCCCGGGATCCAGGAGAGGTCGCTGTCGCGGCTGTTGTAGCTCGAGTCCTGCTGCTTGGCCGTCAGGACGCCGATCACGAGGAACGGCGAGCCGTTGAAGAGGACCGTCTTCCCCACCGGGTCGGTCCCCTTCCCGAAGACGTCCTCGGCGACCTTGTTGCCGAGGAAGACAACGCGGCGCTGGTCCCGCATGTCGAGGTCGTTCAGGAACCGGCCGCCCGGCACCGGGATCAGGTTCCGCATGTCGCCGAACTCGGGCGAGACGCCGGAGACGTCGACGGGGAAGGTCCGGAGGTTGTAGACCATCTTCCAGCCGTCGCTGTACTCGCTCGACATCCGCTTCAGGCCGTCGACGCGCGGTCGTACGGACTGGAGGTCCTCGTCGGTGATCCGGATCCGCCTCCCCTTGCCGAGGCCCTGGTAGGGGATCGAGGTCAGCCCGGGCCAGGAGATGCAGATCCGGTCGCCGAGGCCGGCCGTCGTCTTGATGAGCTGCTTCTTCAGCCCGGTGCCGAAGGCGAGGAGGAGCGTGACCGCGACCGTCCCCCAGACGAGCCCGAAGACCGTCAGGAGCGTCCGGAGCTTCTGGCTCTTCAGGTCCCGGTGGAGCTGCAGGAGCGCGTCGCGGAGCATCGTTCGTCCTTCCTCGTCGTTCGCCTCTGTGGATCGCGATTCCGGGCCGCGGAGGGGGTCTGGGGGAACCCGGGCGCGGGTTCCCCCGGGGATCGTCAGCTCAGCTGATCTGCTTCGGCGGCCGCTGGACGACCTGGTCGCCCTTCTTCAGTCCCGACGTCACCTCGATGTTGAGGCCGTCGGAGATGCCGGTCTGGATCTCGACTTTCTTCGGCTCGGCCTTCGGGTCCTTGCCCGGGAGCTCGACGAACGCCTTTTTCCCGCCGTCCTCGAACGTCACGAGCCGCTCGGGGATCGTCACGACGTCCTTCTTCTCCCGGATGATGAGGTCGGCGTTCGCCGAGTAGCCGGCGCGGAGGACGATCTTCTGGCCGGGGTCGAGCTCGATCTCGACGTCGAAGAGCGTCGCGCCGTCCTTCTGCTGGGCCTGCGGGGCGATCCGCGCGACCTTGCCCGTGACGACGTCCGTCGGGAGGGCGCCGACCTTGATCCGGGCCACGAGGCCGACGTGGAGCTTGCCGACGTCGATCTCGTCGACCGTCCCCTTGAAGATGAGGTCGCCCATGTCGGCGATCGTCGCGAGCTCGGTGCCCGGCTGGTACGACGTGAGCGGGACGACCGGGTCGCCCGGGTTCACGGCGCGGGTCAGGATCGTCCCGGCGGCGGGCGCCCGGATGATCGAGTCGATGCCGGAGGCGATCGAGGTGATCTTCCCCTTCCGGGTCAGCTCGCGGTCCTGGTCGGCCTTCGCGACGGCGATCTTGGCGAGCTCGAACGCCTCGCGCTTCACGTCGACGTCGGAGCGGGGGGTGATCCCCTGGCGGTTCAGCTCCTTCGCCCGGTCGTATTCGGCTTTCGCGCGCTCGAACGACGCGGTCGCCGACTCGAGCCGGCGGTCGACCTCGGTCACCTCGAGCGGCGTCGGGTCGGGCTGGATCTCGAGGATCGGGTCGCCCGCCTTGACGCTGTCGCCGACCTCGACCCGGCAGCTCTTCACGATGCCGGAGATCTTCGACTTCACCGAGAACTTCTGCCGCGGCTGGATCTGGCCCACGGCGAGCGCCTTCTCCGTGATCGAGCCCGACTCGGCCACGACGATCTTGAGGCCGCCGTCGTCCTTCTTTCCCGAGCTCGCGAGGGCGTAGATGCCGGTGACGACGCCGCCCACGACGATCAGCACGAGAAGGACCTTGAAGAGCTTGCCCATACCGGACCTCCAGCTGCCCCGAACGGGGCTGTTCGTCTCGCCAGACGGATCGAGATCGAGGGTCATGCCCGCAGTTACGCTCCT
>JAKLER010000059.1 GCA_022711615.1 Acidobacteriota bacterium | reverse complement strand
CCCTCGAGCGCCCGCGCCAGCGGGAGCGCCGCGCCGTCGAGCGTGAGGTCCTCGCGCGCGCGGACGGCGAGGCGGTAGTCGGAGGTGAAGGAGATCGCCTTCTCGGGGCAGGCGGCCTCGCACTCGGGGCAGAAGAGGCAGCGGCCGAGGTCGAGCGACGGCCTTCCGGAGACGACCGCGATCGCCTCGGTGGGGCAGACGTCGACGCAGGCGCGGCAGCCGTCGGGGCAGCGGGACGCGTCGATCGCGGGGAGGCCGCGGTAGCGGGAGGGGAGAGCCGGCGGCGGGCCGTCGGGCCAGGCCATCGTCCGGTGCTTCTGGGAGATCCGCTCGAGGAGGGCCCTGATCATCGGCTGTCCCTCACAGGTCGTGCCCGCAGTAGGAGAGGTTGAAGCTCTTGTTGCAGAGCGGGAAATCGGAGATCTCCTCGTTCCGGAGGGCCATCGCGAGGCCCGTCCAGTTGTGGAACGAGGGGTCGACGACCTTGTAGCGCGAGAAGCGGCCGTCGACGCCCGTCACGGCGACGTGGGCGACCTCGCCCCGCCAACCCTCGACGAGGGAGACGGCGACGTGCTCGGGCCGGAGCGGCTTCGGGGCGTTCCGCACGATCCCCTCCGGGAGCGCCGCGAGCTGCGCCCGAACGAACTCGTACGAGCGCTGCGCCTCGAGCCAGCGGACGTAGGCGCGGGCGTTCACGTCGCCGTCGTGCGCCGTCATGACGGGGACGTGGACGAAGCGGAAGACCCCGGAGGGGTGGTCGCGCCGCACGTCCTGGTCGACGCCGCAGGCGCGCGCGGCCGGCCCGACGAGGCCGAGCGCCTCGGCCGTCGCCGGGTCGACGCGCCCGGTCCCCTCGAAGCGGGCCGTCACCGTGGCGGTCGCGAAGAGGAGCTCCGCGGCGCCGCGCAGGTCCTTCATCGTCTCCTCGAGTCGGCGCGAGAGGTCCGCGACGAGCGCGGCGTCGGCGTCGACGAGCGTCCCGCCGGGGCGGACGAGGCCGCGCCCGAAGCGGTTGCCGCAGAGGACGGCCGTCATGTTCAGGAAGTCGCCGCGCAGGCGGCCGCAGAACGAGGCGGTCGGCAGGAAGCCGACGTCCCCCGCGAGGGCGCCGAGGTCGCCGGTGTGGTTCGCGAGCCGCTCGAGCTCGAGGGCGATGCCGCGCAGCGCCTGCGCGCGCGGCGGGACGGCGGTCCCCGAGAGGGCTTCGAGCGCCTGCGCGAAGGCGGTGGAATGCCCGACGGTCGTGTCGCCCGCGAGCGTCTCCATCCGGGCGGCCGTCGTCCGGTGGGGCCCGCCGAGAAGCGACTCCTCGACTCCGCGGTGCTGGAATCCGAGGGCGATCTCGAGGTGGAAGACCTTCTCGCCGTGGCACTGGAACCGGAAGTGCCCCGGCTCGATGACGCCGGCGTGGACCGGGCCGACGGCGACCTCGTGGACCTCGGTGCCCTCGACGCGGAAGAAGTCGCCGACCGCGGGGAGGATCGGCTCTCCCTCCGAACGGCCCCAGGCGTCGTGCCCCGGCCGCCACGAGGGGCGGTAGCGGACCGGCTTCAGCCACGGGTGCCCCTGCGGCTTCAGGCCGAGCTGCTCGGCCATCTCCCGCTCGAAGAGGTGCGCCTGCGGCGCGGCAGGGGTGAGCGACGGGAAGCGGTCGTCCGGAAGGCGCGTCCGCGCGATCGCGAGCGTCCCGGGGCCGTCGGCGGCGACGACCGCCCAGAGGTCGGCGCCGGCACCGTCGACGGGAGCGGCGAAGAAGGCGACGAGGCGCCGCCCGGCCGCGAGCTCGGCGAGGAGCGCGCCGCGGAAGGCGTCGAAGTCCGCTTCCGGGAGCTTGCCGAGCGGGAGAGCGCCCCCGTTGCGGATGCGGGCGAAGGCGCCGCTCACGGCCGCGCCTCCAGCCCCTCGGCGGCCCTTTCGAGGAGGGAGACGAGCGGCTCGGGGAGCCAGAGCCCGAGGAGGAGGACGAGCGCGGCGGCGACGAGAATCGGGGCCGTCCGCGCGAGGTCGTCCTTGTACGGCGTCCCGGCCGAGGCGGTGCCGGGCCGCCCCTGGACGGCCGAGAGGACCGTCGAGCCCATGCCGATGAAGACGATGCCGAGGAGGACGAGGAGGAGCGTCCCGGCGACGGCGTGGCCGCCGCCGATCGCGGCGTTCACGATCGTGAACTCCGAGACGAACGGCCCGAACGGCGGAGAGCCGGTGATCGCGAAGAAGCCGACGAGGAAGAGGCTTCCCGAGACCGGGAGGCGGGAGATGGCGCCCGAGACCTCGTCGAGGTGCTTGCTCCCGAAGGCGCGGTGGATGTTCCCGACGGAGAGGAAGAGGACCCCCTTCGTCAGGCCGTTGTTGATCGCGTGCAGCAGCGACCCGAAGACGCCGATCCCGCCGAGGCCGATGCCGAGGACGAGGATGCCGACGTGCTCGACGCTCGAGTAGGCGAGCATCCGCTTCAGGTCGCGCTGCCTCACGACGAAGACGGCGGCGAGCGCGATCGAGACGAGCCCCATGAAGACGAGGAGCTCCCGGGCGAAGGCCCCCTCCCCCGCCGCGTTCACGACGCGGTAGACGCGGAGGAGGGCGAGGAAAGCGGCGTTCGTCATTCCGCCCGCGAGGAGCGCCCCGACGATGCCGGAGGCCTCGCCGTAGGCGTCGGGCTTCCAGGTGTGAAGCGGCGCGAGGCCCATCTTCGTCCCGTAGCCGACGAGGAGGAGGACGAACGCGGCCCGGAGCCACGGGCGCGAGAAGGAGCCCGCGCCCGCGAGGAGGTCGTCGAAGAGGAGCGACGGCTCGGCGCCGCCGACGTGGGCCGAGTAGGCGAGGAAGAGCGAGCCGAGGAGCGCGATCGCGATGCCGACCGACCCGATCATCAGGTAC
Organism: Acidobacteriota bacterium; assembly: GCA_022711615.1. Classification (GTDB taxonomy): domain Bacteria; phylum Acidobacteriota; class Thermoanaerobaculia; order UBA5066; family UBA5066; genus UBA5066. Next base: position 14,436 of record JAKLER010000059.1, on the reverse strand, counting down.
TTCCAGGTCGCCTCGAGCGAGCGGGCCGTTCGGTTGAAGTAGAGGAGCGGCGCCGTCGCGAGCGTCGTCGCCTCCATCGCGACCCAGAGGAGGCCGAGGTGCTGCGCGAGCGCGAGGAGCGAGGTCATCGCGAGAAAGACGAGGAGCCCCGCGCAGAACACCCGGTCGTCGCGGTCGCGGCGGAGGGCGAGGTAGCCCGGCAGGTAGAAGGCCGCGACGACGAAGAGGACCGAGATCGTCCCGAGGATGACTGTCGCCAGCGGGTCGAGGCGGAGCCAGAAGCCGCGGCCCGAGCGGACGTTCCCGAGGACCATGCCGCCGAGGAGGAGGAGGTGCAGGACCCCGGCGGCCGGGACGACCCAGGCCCGCCGCTCTCTCGAGCGGACGAGGGCCGCGACGACGGCGCCGAGGAGCGGGAGGAGGACGAGGCCGACTTCCATGCGCGCCTCCCCCTCAGTCCTTCAGCTCCGAGAGGAGCTCGGTGTCGAGCGACGAGAACTCCTGGCGGATGTGGTTGATGACGATCCCCATGATGAAGATGCCGACGAAGAGGTCGAGGAGGACCCCCGCCTCGACGAGGAACGGCATCGCCTCGATCAGGAGCTGGCCGAAGATGAAGATGCCGTTCTCCAGGATCAGGTAGCCGACGACCTGCGAGATCGCCTTCTTCCGCGTCGTCAGGACCAGGAAGCCGGAGAGGAGCGTCGCGAGCGAGGCCGGGACGAGGAGCGTCCCCGCGTGCTCGGGGGCGAGCGGGAGGTTCCCGGAGAAGAGGATCGCGAGGGCCGTCCCGACGGCGCAGAGGAAGAGCGACGGCACGAAGCCGACGTACGGCTCGACCTCCCTGCGGATGTGGACGTCGCGCATCGCCTTCTCGAGGAGCCCCGGGATCAGGAGCCCCTTCAGCGCCATGGTCGCGACGGCGATCGCCGCGACCCGCCACCCGAAGCCCCTGTGGACGAGGAGCGGGAGGAGGGCGAGGAGCGTCCCCTGCAGGGCCGCGCCGCGGATCGTCATCCGGAGGGACGGCGTCCCGAGGACGAGGAAGTTCAGGAGGATGACGAGGACGAGGAGGATGTCGACCGGGTGCGTCATCCGTTCACCTCGCCAGCAGCAGCATGCCGAAGGCCGAGAGGAGGCAGGCCCCGACGAGGAGCTGCGGCACCTTCACGAGCTTCAGGCGCGCCATGACCGACTCGACGACGCCGATGCCGATCGCCACGAGGAGGATCCCGGCGACGAAGGCGAGCCAGTCGAGGTTCGGGTCGGTCGCGTTGAAGGGGAAGACGACCCGGAGGAAGAGCGCCGAGAGGACGAAGAGCTTCACCGACGCGCCGTAGAGGACGAGGCCCAACGCCGGCCCGCCGTGGTCGAGGACCATCACCTCGTGGATCATCGTCAGCTCGAGGTGGGTGTTCGGATCGTCGAACGGGATCCGGCAGTTCTCGGCGAGGAGGACGACGGCCCAGCTCGCCGCGACGAGGACGAGCGGCGCGCCGGCCGTCACCCAGCCGGGCCCCGAGCCGAGCATCCCGGAGAGCGAGAGGGAGCCGGAGATCCGCGCGAGCGCGACGAAGCCGAAGAAGAGCGCCGGCTCGGCGAGCGCCGAGAACGCGACCTCCCGCGCGGCCCCCATCCCCTCGAACGCCGAGCCGGTGTCGAGCGCCGCCGACGCGGTGAAGAAGCGCGCGAGGGCGAAGAGGTAGGCGAAGAGGATCATGTCGCCCGCGAAGGAGAGCGGCGCCTCGTGTCCCCCGAACGGCAGGAGGAGCGAGGCGAGGAGCGGAGCCGCGACGCCCGCGACCGGCCCGGCCAGGAAGACCCAGGTCGACCCCGCGGGGAGGACGCTCCCCTTTCGGAGGAGCTTCGCGAGGTCCCAGTAGCCCTGCAGGAGCGGCGGGCCGTTCCGGCCGGCGAAGGCGGCCTTCGTCTTCGCGATGACGCCCGTCAGGAGGGGCGGGAGCGCGAGGACGAGGGCGAGGTGGACGAGCGTGTCGATCATCGGATCCCCCGGGTCAGACCTGGAAGAGGAGCGCGACGAGCGTCGCGACGACGTAGAGGAGGTAGAGCTGCATCCTCCCGTGCTGGAGGACGCGCCCCTGCCGGGCGAGCCAGGCGCCGGCGCGGAAGACCGGGACGACGGCGCGGTCGAGGACGGTGTCGAGGACGTGGCTTTCGAACTGCGCGGCCGTGGGGAAGAGCTTCGCGACGGGCGCCCCCTTCAGGCGCGGGCGGAGCGCCCAGCCGAACCAGCCGACCGGCCCGCGCGCGAAGGAGGAGGCCGTGTACTGCATCCGCGCCGTCGGTCGCGCGTAGCCGCAGTCCCAGGTCGGGCCGGCCATCGTCTCTGCCGCGAGGCGACGGCGGAGGAAGAGCGCGACCGCACCGAGGAGGAGGACGACCGTGAGGGCCGCGACGCCGACCGTCCGGAGCGAGGCGAGCTCGGCGAGCGGCCTCGAGGCGGCGAGGCCCGGAGCCGCGATCGCGACGGCGCGCTCGAGCGCGGGTGCGACCGTCGCCGGGAGGAGGCCGAGGAGGGCACAGGCCACGGCGAGGAGCGCCATCGGGCCGACGTGCGCCGCCGGCTCTCCGTGCGACGCCGGCTGGCCGTGGAGCTGCCGCGCCTCGGCGCGTGCGTTCCCGAGGAAGACGGCGCCGTGCGCCTTCACGAAGCAGGCGAGCGCGAGGGCTCCCGTCAGCGCGAGAGCCGGGACGCCGAACGCCGCGCGGAGCGCGTCGGTCCCCGTCGCCCGGGCCCGGTCGAAGAGGCCGAGGTAGACGAGCCATTCGCTCGCGAAGCCGTTCAGCGGCGGTAGGCCGGAAATCGCGACGGCCCCGGCGGCGAAGAGGAGCGCGGTCTTCGGGAGGAGCTTCCCGAGTCCCCCCATCCGGTCCATGTCGCGCGTCCCGGCGACGTGCGCCGCCTCGCCCGCGCCGAGGAAGAGGAGCGGCTTGAAGAGGCCGTGGTTCACGACGTGGAAGAGCCCCCCCGCGAAGCCGAGGAGCGCCCACTCGGGCCGCCCCGCCGCGCGGGCCCCGAGGCCGACGCCGAGGCCCAGGACGATGATCCCGATGTTCTCGACGCTGTGCCAGGCGAGGAGGCGCTTCAGGTCGTGCTGGCCGAGCGCGAAGGCGACGCCGAGGACCGCCGAGGCGGCGCCGAGGAGGAGGAGCCCGTCGCCCCAGGATGCGGGCGGGTCGGGGACGAGCGAGGTGAACCTCACGATCCCGTAGATCCCGGTCTTGATGAGGACGCCCGACATGAGGGCCGAGACGTGCGCCGGGGCCGCCGCGTGCGCCGGCGGGAGCCAGACGTGGAGCGGCAGGAGGCCCGCCTTCAGGCCGAAGCCGAGGAGGGCGAGGACGAAGAGCGCCGTTCCCGCGTCGCTCCCCGCGACTCCGGCCGGGAGCGTCACGAGCTCCGTCGAGCCGGAGAGAGAGCGGAAGAGGGCGAAGAACGCGAAGAGGACGAGCGTCGAGACGTGCGTCGCGAAGATGTAGAGGCGACCGGCGTCGCGCGCCTCGCGGGAGGAGCGGTCCGACGTGACGAGGAAGAAGGCCGAGAGCGCCATCACCTCCCAGGAGGCGAGGAAGAGGACGAGGTTCCTCGCGAGGAGGACGAGCGCGATCGCCGCCGTCGCGAGGCCGAAGAAGAGCCGGGTCCGCGGCGCGTCGTCCGGGTGCTCCTCGTCGCCGAACGAGCGCGCGCCGCTCACGGCCGCGACGCCCGAGACGAGGAAGAGCGGAGCGAGGAAGAGCGCCGAAAGAGCGTCGAGCGAGACGTGGAAGGCGGCGCCGGGGATCGGCCACGCCCGGTGGATCGTCGCGACCGTCCCCGTGGCGGCGGCGAGCGCGGCCCCCGCGAGGCCGAGGAGCGACCCCGAGACCGAGCCGGCAACCGCGAGCCGGCGCCCCGTCTCCACGCGCCGGAGGAAGAGTCCCGGCACGCCGCCGGCCGCGCAGAGGAGGGCGCCGCCGAGGACGAGGAGGAGGCTCACCTCGGCAGGACCCACCCGCGGAGCGCGCTCCAGGCGAGGAGCGCGACGAGCGTGCCGAGGACGTAGACGAGGTAGATCGTCAGGCGCCCCTCCTGGAGGGCGTGAAGGTCGTGGAAGCGGCGCGCCCAGCGCGACGCGAACGGCTCCAGGAGTCTCCGGAGGAGCGGGTCGCGCGCTCTCGGCGCGGAAACGGCCGCGGACCGCGGGAAGCTCCCCTCGGGGCGGCGGACCTCGAGGACCGGCGCGGCGGCGGCCGGCGTCAGCCGGCCCGAGATCCAGTCGCCGAAGGAGCTCCCCGTGTACTGCATCCGGGCCGTCGGCCGGGCGTAGCCGCAGTCCCACGTCGCGCCGCGCGCGACGGAGGCGCGCCGGAGGCGAAGCGCGAGGAGACCCGCGAAGAGGGCGAGGAGGCCGAGGAGCGCCGCGCCGAGGAGCGCGATCGTCCCGAGCGGGACGAGCGAGGCGAGCGGCGGCACCGGGTGGAGGAGCGCCTCGACGGAGCCGGGCGGCACGGCCGGCGCGACCCACGCGCGAATCGCGGCGTCGACGCCCGGCGCGAGGAGCGGCGAGAGGAGGCCGGCGACGGCAACGAGCAGGGCGAGGGCGAGGATCGGGACGAGCATCGCCCGCCCCGGCTCGTGCGCGTGCGACGCCTCATCCGAGCGCGGGCTTCCGAGGAAGGCGACGCCGAAGAGCTTCGTGAACGCCGCAAGCGCGACGGCTCCCGCGACGGCAAGCGCCGGGGCCGCGAAGGCGGCGAGGAGGGAGGAGTCGGGCCCCGCGAAGGCACGGAAGAGGCCGAGGTAGACGACGAGCTCCGAGAAGAATCCGGCGAGCGGCGGGAAGGCGAGCGCCGCCGCGCAGCCGGCGGCGAACGCGGCCCCGGTCCGCGGCATCCTCCGGAGGAGCCCGCCGAGCCGGTCCATCTCGCGCGTCCCCGCCCCGTGGATCACCGCCCCCGCGCCGAGGAAGAGGAGCGGCTTGAAGAGGGAGTGGTAGAGGACGTGGAGGAGCGCCCCTCCGAGGCCGAGCGCGACCCACTCCGGCCGCCCCGCCGAGCGGCCGAGGAGGGCGAGGCCGATCCCGGTCGTGACGATGCCGACGTTCTCGACGGAGGAGTAGGCGAGGAGCCGCTTGACGTCTCCCTGCCCGGCGGCGAGCGCGGCGCCGAAGAGGGCCGAGCCGGCGCCGAGGAGGAGGAGGAGGCCGCCCCACCAGGCGGGAGGGGCGCCGTACAGCGAGACGACGCGAAGGAGGCCATAGAGGCCCACCTTCAGCATCACGCCCGACATCACGGCCGAGACGTGGCTCGGCGCGCCGCCATGCGCGCCCGGGAGCCAGAAGTGGAACGGGAAGAGGCCCGCCTTTCCGCCGAAGCCGACGACGGCGAGGAGGAAGACGACGCTCGAGGAGGCCGTCACGGCGAGGCCGCCCTCCGGCGCCTCCCAGGCGAAGCCGCCCGTCGTCCGGGCGAGGAGGGCCGTCATGCCGAAGAGGCCGAGCGTGCCCGCGTGCGTCGCGACGAGGTAGATCCACCCCGCCTCCCGCACCTCCGGCTGCCGGTCCTCGGTCGTCGCGGCGAAGAAGGCGGCGAGGGCCATCACCTCCCAGGCGACGAGGAAGAGAACGCCGCTCCGGGCGAGGAGGACGACCGCCATCGACGCGGCGAGGAGGCCGTAGAAAAAGCGGAGCTTGCGGGCGTCGCGCCGGTGCTCGGCCTCGGGCCAGTAGCCGAGGCCGTAGACGGCCCCGAGCGCCGGGACGAGAAAGACCGGGACGAGGAAGAGGGCCGAGAGGGGGTCGGCCGCGAGGAGGAGCGGCCCGCCCGGGAGCGGGCTCGGGAGCTCGACGCGGAAGCTGCGGCCGAGGAAGAGGACGCGCGCCGACGCGACGAGGCCGAGGAGCGCCCCGGCCCCGACGAGGAGCGCGGAGAGCCGCTCCCCTCCCGATCCCCCCTTCCGGGCGATGAGCCCGGGGAGCCCGCTCAGCGCGACGAGGGCGATCGCGCCGAGGAGGAGCACGCCCCCGGGACTCGCAGCCTCCATCAGGCGGCCCCGGTCTCCGCCCGGCGCCCGACGCCGCGCGCCTCGATCTCCCGCGCGAGCGCGAGGAGCTCCTCGGCCGGCGCGGCGGCCTTCACGGCCGCGCGGAACCCCTCGTCGCGGAGGAGGCAGGCGAGGGCGGCGAGGAGGTGGAGGTGCCCGTGGACGGTCGGCGTCACCATCGTGACGAGGACGGTCACCGGACGGCCGTCGGACGCGCCGAAGTCGACCGGCTCGGCCAGGAAAGAAAGGCTCACGAGCGCCTCGTCGACGTCGAGGACGATCGGGGCCCTCACGTGCGGGATCGCGATGCCGTCGCCGATCGCCGAGGAGCCGGCCGTCTCGCGCGCGAGGAGGAAGGCGAGGAGCTCCTCGGCCTCGATCCCCTCGGGGAGCGGGAGGCGCGAGACCGCCTCGCGAAGGACCTCCTGCCGGGTCCCGCCGGGGAGGGCGTGGTGGACTCCGCCCGCCGCGAGCGCCGCGGCGAAGGAGGGGAGCCGCTCGCCCCCCGCCTCGGCGGGGAGGAAGACGCGGGGCGAGACGGCGACGCGATGCTCCGTCGCCCACTCGAGGAGGGCCGCGCGGTTCAGGAGCGTCCGCTCCGCGATCCGCTCGGCGGGAAGGTCCCGCTCCTCGATCCAGCGGTAGATCGTCGACTCGTCGACGTCGAGGAGGTCGGCGGCGTCCGCGGTCGTCAGCTTCACGGCGCCGGCTCGCCGCGGACGTTCTTCTTGATGGAACGCTTCCCGCGCTCCTTCACCGAGCCGAGGGAATACTCGATCGTCGTGTCGAGCGCGAGCCAGGAGGAGACCGGAGAGCCCCCCTTCCGCGCGGCCGCCAGCGTCCACTCCTTCGCGCTCTCGCGGACCCAGCGAAGGATCATCGGCTCGTACGTCCCGACCGGGACGACGCGCTTGACCGACCCGAGCCCCGAGACCTCGACGAGCGCGAGGAGGCGCGACTTCAGGCGCGCCCCCTCGAGCTTGAGCGGGACCTTCGCCGGCATCGGAAGGAAGTCGACCTCCTCCACCGAGAAGACGCCCGGCTCGGGGGGCGTCACCGCGGCCGGGTACCGGCTCATCCACGACTCGCCCGGGAGCTCCTTCGGCAGCTCCGGGAGCGGGTCGTCCTTCCCGACCGGAACGAGCGCGAACGCGTGCCAGGTGGCGTCCTCGAGCTCCACCTCGACGTCGACGCCGTACGTCCCCCAGCAGCGGACGGCCACCCCGTCCTTCGTCGCCGGCTGGAACGTCCAGCGCGGCGCCTGGGCCTTCGCGGCGGCGGCGAGCGCGCGGAGCGGGGGCTCGGGGACGACCGCCTCCGAGACGGCCCCCGAGGCATCCAGCTTCACGCCGACGATCAGGGGGCCGGTCGTCTCCAGGTCCCGGAGCCGCGGCGGCGGCCCCTTCGGCGCCGCCGGGGCGTCGAGGGCCTGCCAGAGCGGGTTGACGAACGGCACCTCGGCCGGCGCGAGGCGAACCGGATCGGGGATCGTCTCGAGCAGCGCCTGCGCGGAAAGGACCGGCGCGAGGAGGAGGGCCGGGAGACAGGGAAGGAACAGCCGGAGCGTCCGGCGGCCGACGAAGGCCATCTTTCGGATTGTAGCTCCCGCTACTTCGCGGCCGCCCAGTCGGGGCCGCGAGCGGTCTCCACCGTCAGCGGGACGGCGAGCGACGCGGCGCCTTCCATCGTCTCCCGCGCGAGGTCGGCGGCGCGCGCGGCGTCCCCTTCGTCGCACTCGAGGACGAGCTCGTCGTGCACCTGCAGGAGCATCCGCGCCGACGGGAGCTCCGCAGAGAGGCGCGCGTCGAGGTCGACCATCGCCTTCTTGATCAGGTCGGCCGCCGCGCCCTGGAACGGGGCGTTCATCGCCATCCGCTCCGCGTTCGCGCGGACGGCGTGGTTGCGGTCGGCGATCCCGGGTATCGGCCGGAGGCGTCCGAAGATCGTCTCCGTCGCCCCGGTCTCGCGGGCCTGCGCGAGGATCCGGTCGAGGCAGGCGCGGATCGAGGGGAACTGCTGGAAGTAGGCGGCGATGAACGCCTTCGCCTCTCCCTGCGTCACGCCGAGCTGCCCGGCGAGGGCGAACGGGCCCATGCCGTAGAGGATGCCGAAGTTGATCGTCTTCGCCCCGCGCCGCTGGTCGGGCGAGACGAGGTCGGGGTGGATGCCGAAGATCCTTGCGGCGGTGGCGCGGTGGATGTCGTCCCCGCGCCGGAAGGTCTCGATGAGCGCCTCGTCGCCCGAGAGGTGGGCGAGGAGGCGCAGCTCGACCTGCGAGTAGTCGGCCGAGACGAGGAGGCGCCCCTTCGGCGCGACGAAGGCCTTCCGGATGGCGCGCCCCGCCTCGGTCCGTACCGGGATGTTCTGGAGGTTCGGGTCGTTCGAGGAGAGGCGCCCCGTCGCCGCGACCGCCTGGTCGAACCGGGTGTGGATCCGCCCGTCCTTCGCGACGTGCTTCGGCAGCGCGTCGACGTAGGTCCCCTTCAGCTTCGAGAGCTCGCGCCACTCCAGGACGAGTCCCGGAAGCGGGCCGAAGCCGCGCACCGTGAGCTCCTCGAGGATCTCGGAGCCGGTCGCGTAGCTCTTCGTCTTGGCCGTCTTCTTCAGTGCCGGGTAGCCGAGCTTCTCGAAGAGGATCCGGCCGAGCTGCAGCGGGGAGCCGACGTTGAACGGCTCCCCCGCGGCCGCGTGGATCTCCGCCTCGAGCGCCGCGAGTCGGGCGCCGAGGTCGACGGAGAGGACGGAGAGGGCCGCCGGGTCGACGAGGATTCCCGCCAGCTCCATCCGCGCCAGGACCGGCACGAGCGGGAGCTCGAGCTCCTCGTAGACGCGGAGCGAGGCGGGACGGGCCGTCAGGCGCGCGAGGAGGACGTCGCCGAGCTCGAGCGGAATGCGGGCGCGCGGGCCGAGGTAGGCGCGTCCCGCCTCGGTCGCGAGCTCGGCCGCCGTCTCGAAGGCGTCGCTCCCGGCGACCTCCTTCGGCGACGGCACCGCGGACGGGTCGCGCCCCAGGAGGGCGCGCGCGTCGCCCGCGAGGTCGTGGGCGTGGAGCCCCGGGGAGTCGACGTAGGCCGCAAGCATCGCGTCGAAGACGCGACGTGGAAGCGGGAGGGAGAGCGCGTCCGCGGCGAGATGGAGGCGTTTCGACTCGTGGGCGACGACCTCGACCGCCTCGTGCGCGAGGAGCCGCGCGAGGAAGGCGCGGCCGGCCTCGGAACCGTCGCCCGCGAGCGGCGCGGCGAGCGAGGCGCCGCCGGGAAGCGCGACGGCGAGGGCGATCGGCTCGGGAGGGAACGGGCGTCCCGGCGCGCACTCGACGTGGAGGCCGACGCGGCCAGAGGCCTCCGCCCGCACGAGGAAGGCGTCGAGCGAGGCGGGCGAGCTCTCCCAGGAGGGGAGGTCTCCGGACCCGCCCGCGGTGATCGTCGGGGCGGACGCCTCCGCCGTTCGGCCCGACTCCGCCTCCGCGTCTTCCTCGCCGAACAGCGACCCGCTTCCCGCGGGCTTCGCCGCCGGCCGCGGCGCCGTGGTCCCCGCCGCCTCGAGCAGCTCCTTCTTCAGGCGCGAGAAGCCGAGCTCGCCGAAGAAAGCGGCGAGCTCGGCGATCCCGTCCGGCGACGCCGGAGGGACGGCGAACGTCCCGAGGAGGCTCTCCGCGCTCTCGCCGCCCGGGGTCGGCGCGTCGCGCCGGACGGTCGCGAGCTCTCGCGAGCGGAACGCGTCGTCCCTCCCCGCCTCGAGCGCCTCGCGCCGTTTCCCCTTCAGCTCGCCGACGCGCGCGTAGATCTCCTCGAGGGGGCCGTACGTCGCGACGAGCTCCTTCGCCCCCTTCTCGCCGATCCCGCGGACGCCCGGGATGTTGTCGGACGAGTCGCCCATGAGGCCGAGGACGTCGGCGACGCGCTCCGGCGGCGCTCCGAAGAGCTCCTTCACTCCCTCCGAGTCCAGGAGCTTCTCGTGGACGGGATGCCAGACGGCGACCTCGCCCTCGCGGACGAGCTGGAAGAGGTCCTTGTCGGCCGAGACGACCTCGACGGCGAAGCCGGCCCGCGCGCCCTTCTCGGCGAGCGTCCCGATCAGGTCGTCGGCCTCGAAGCCCGGCTCCTCGACGACGACGAGGCCCATGGCGCGGCAGAGCCCCTTCACGTCGGCCACCTGCGGGACGAGGTCGTCCGGCATCGCCGAGCGGGTCGCCTTGTACTCCGGGTCCATCTCGTGGCGGAACGTCTTCTCGGGACGGTCGAAGCAGACGGCGACGGCGTCGGGCTTCCGCTGGGAGAGGAGCTTCCGGAGCATCGTCGCGAAGCCGAACGTCGCGTTCGTCGGCCGCCCGTCGGGGGCGGTGAGCGGGCGGATCGCGTGGAAGGCGCGGTAGAGGTAGCCCGAGGCGTCGAGGAGCGCCAGCGTCTTCTTTTCCGGCATGTCGACCGGAGTCTATCGGGAGGGCGGGACCGTAAGATGGGGCGAGGCCCGCCGGTGTCGTCCGTCCCGATTCCCCCCGCCCCGCCCGTCACGAACGCCCGGGTCGCCTCCGCGCTCCTCGCCCTGGCCGACGCCGAGCCGCCCGGCGCGCGCCCCGCCGTCGAGTACCGCTCGGCGGCGGCGACGCTCCGCCAGCTCCCCGACGAGCTGCACGGGAGGCGGATCCACCTCGGCGGCCTGCCGCACGTCACGCCCCGCGCCGCCGACGCGATCGCCGCGTTCCTCTCCTGCGGGTCGGACGAGTCGGTCGGCGACCGGCTCTCGGCCCTCCTCGACCGCGAGGACCCGGCGAGCGAGCGCAAGCGCGAGTACCTCTCCCGCGCCGACGTGGACCGGATCCTCGCGGCGCCGGAGGGGATCTCGCCCGCCGACCTCCGGGCCGACGTCCACCTCCACACCGACCGCTCCGACGGGACGATCCCGCTCGCCGAGCTCCACCGCGCCCTCGCCGGCCGCGGCGACCGCTACGCGCTCCTGACCGACCACGCGCGCGATCTCGCCGTGGCGGGCGGCCTTCACGCCGGCGACTTCGCCGCGCAGGCGCGCGAGCTGGAGCGGCTGAACGCACGGACGGGGGAGGAGTTCGGGATGCTCCTCGGCGCCGAGGCGAACATCGCCGAGGACGGGACGATCGACGTCCTGCCGGCAAACGTCCCCGTTCTCGCGGCCGTCGTCGCCTCGGTCCACACCGAGCTGCGGGGCCCGAAGGACCAGACGGCCCGGCTCGTCCGCGCCGTCGAGCGCCCCGGCGTGGCGATCCTGGGCCACCCGAAGGGGCGCCTCTACAACATGCGGACCGGCGTGCGAGCAAGCTGGGACCGCGTCTTCGCGGCCGCGGCCGAGCGGGGCGTCGCGATCGAGGTCAACGGCTGCCCCGAACGGCAGGACCTTCCGCCGTCGCTCGCCCGGACGGCCCTCGCCGCCGGCTGCCTCTTCGCGCTGACGAGCGACGCCCACGCCCACCGCCACCTCGCGTTCCAGCGCTTCTCCCTGGCGATCGCGCGCCTCGCCGGGATCCCGGCGGCGCGCGTCGTCAACGCCTGGCCGCGCGAGCGTTTCGAGGAATGGCTCGAGGAAAGACGCCAGGGCTGAGCCGTCCGGGCGCGCGACGCTCCTGATATCGTCTTCTCTCCCCGGAATCCGGCAGAGGAGGCAAAGATGGGTCTTTTCGGCAAGTCGCTCGACGAGAAAGCCGCCGAGGCGGTGAAGAGCCTGCGCGGCTCGATCAAGGGGCTGAAGAGCCTCGACGCGGTCGTCGAGGGGAAGACCGTCACGCTGACCGGCGAGGCGGACAGCATCGAGGCCAAGGGCAAGGCCATGGCCGAGTTCAACAAGCTGGTCGAGACCGAGAACACCATCAACAAGATCGCGCTCGCGAAGGCGCCCGTCCCCGCCGCGCCGACGCCCGCCGCCGGCGCCGTCGTGACGGGCGGGGCCCCCGCGGCGACCGCGGCCGCGAGCGCGCCGAAGGTCCACGTCGTCGAGAAGGGCGACACGCTCGGCGCGATCGCGAAGAAGTACTACGGCAAGGCGAGCGCCTACATGAAGATCTTCGAGGCGAACAAGGACGTCCTGACGGACCCCGACAAGATCAAGCCGGGGCAGAAGCTCCGCATCCCGGACTGATCGCCGGGCTCAGGCCGGGCCGCGGGCTTCCGCCCCCCGGCCCGACCGCCCGTTCGCGCCGCTCCTTCAGTCGTAGATCACGGCGCCCGGGTCGAAGCGGTCGCCGGTGTCGGGTCCTCGCCATCGGCCCGAGTTCAGGTCGTAGCGCCAGCCGAAGGCCGTCCAGGGAATCCGGTAGTAGCGGGCGAAGAGGAGGAGCGACCGGCCCCACCAGCTGTCGTCCCGGACGCCCGCCGCGCGGAGGAGCTGCTCGACGTTCAGGCCGAGATCGACCCCGACGTTTCGCTGCCGCACCTCGGCGGGAGAGAAGCGGTACCCCTTCGAGCCGTAGGTGAGCGAGACGAGGAGGAAGCGCGCCGGGCCGGGCGAGACGCCGAGGCGCGGCAGCAGACCGTCGAGCTTCAGGTCGACGGAGTGAACCCAGCGGGAGTAGTCGCCGCCGTAGGCCGTCGCCCGGCAGCACGGGTCGGGGACCCGTGCCTTCACGACGCCGAAGCGGAAGCCGATCGTGTCCTCGAGCCGGAGACCGTTCACGCCCGCGGCGGCGGCCGCGCCGAGGACGTTCGCCGCGGCGTCCTCCCAGGAGGCGCCGTACTTCGTGAGGCCGTCGCCGATCTCGATGACGAGGCCCGCGGTCGACACGAGGGCGATTCCGAGGAGGCGCGCCGTCCGCTCGTCTTTCCCGACGGATCGATAGATCGCTTCCGCGCCATCCTGCGCGATCGCCGCCATCACGAAGTGCGACGCCTTGTCCGCGCCGCCGGCGTAGCTGCGGCGCCCGAGCCCCCCCTCTTCCCGGAAGTGGAAGGACGCGCCTTCCTCTTTCCGCCACCAGGTGAGCCACCCGGCGAGCGGCACCGCCGCGAGGACGGCCGCCGAGACCCGCGCGGTCCGGGCGTCGAGGAGCCTTTCCGGGGGGGCCGTCGGCGCGGCGGCCCCCGAAGCCGGGCTCTCCCCGGGTCCCGGAAGCGGAGAAGCAGCGGGAAGCCCGGAGAGAGGCGCCGCGATGAGGCGGGCCCCTTCGAGCCGGAAGGCGGGCTTCGCCTCCCCGGCGGTGGCCCCGAGAGCCGGAGCCGCCGCACAGAGGAGGAAGGCGAGGAGAGCGGCCCCGCGGCGGCGGAGGCTCCTCAGCCCGCGAGCTCCTTCGCCTTCGCGAGGGCCCGGACCTTCTCCATCGCCTCGGCCGCCTTCTTCGCCGCCAGCTCCGCGTCGTTTCGGAAGCCCTCGGCGAGGCTGGCGTCGGAGATGCCCGGGAGGTTGATCCTCACGTTCGCGAGCGCCCCCTCGAGCGCCGACGAGAGGAGGAGGGCGGCGACGTAGGCGTCGGAGGCGCAGTTCGGGTTCCCCTTCTCGAGGACGACGGGAGCCTTCGCGAGCGCCTCCATCGAGAAGAAGGCCGTCTGCATCGGGACGGTCGTCGCGAGGATCGTCGCCTCGTCGATCGCCTTCTTGCGCGCCGCCTTCTCCTCGGCCGTCTCCTTCGGGAGCTTCCGCGCGGCGACGATCGCGTCGTAGGCGCGCGTGTCCTCGTCGACGAGGCCGAGGAGCGTGTCGCGGTTCGCGTCCATCGCCGAGGCGACCCGCTCCAGCTCCTCCCACGACTCGCGGTACTTCTCCTTCCCCAGGGTGAGGCGGCAGACCATTCCGAGGAGGGCGGCGCCCATCGCGCCCGCCGCGGCCGCGGCCGAGCCGCCGCCGGGGGCGGGGGCGTCGGAGGCGAGAGCGGCGCTGAAGTCGCGGACGGCGAGGGAGACGAGGTCGGTCACGGTTCCTCCTGCTGTTCGATTCCGGAACGGGGGCCTTCGCGCCCCCCCGATTCGGTGGCGAGGATATCGCTGGAACTCGCGGTCACGTTCCGGGCACGCGCCGGCCGTCGCGGACGACGGGGCGCCCCGAGACGACGACGTCGGTCACGGAGTTGACGCCGTAGTGGTAGACGAGGTGCTCGAGGTTGCGGCCGTCGACGAGGACGACGTCGGCCGCCTTCCCCGGCTCGAGGGAGCCGCGACGCGCCGCCTCTCCGACCGAGGCGGCGGCGTTGAGCGTCATCGCGGTGAGCGCCTCCTCCACCGTCAGCCCCATCCCGATCGTCGCGAAGAACGCGACGGCGGGGAGCGACTCCGTGTAGGAGGAGCCGGGGTTGCAGTCGGTCCCGAGGGCCACCGCGACGCCGGCCGAGACCATCTCGCGCGCCGGCGCGTAGCGGTTCATCCGGAGGAAGACCGACGTGCCGGGGAGGAGCGTCGCGACGACTCCCGCCTTCGCCATCGCGTGGATGCCGTCGG
>JAKLER010000058.1 GCA_022711615.1 Acidobacteriota bacterium | reverse complement strand
TCGGTCCCGTTCACGGGCGGGGATTATCGCGCGGCGCGCAGGATCTGGACGGCCACCGCCGTCGTGCCGTTGATGACGAACTGGATCCCGATGACGGCCGTGATCAGCGCCATCACCTTGTTCGTGATCTTCATCCCCGTATCGCCGAGGCGGCGGGTGATCGCCGGCGCGGCGAGGAGGATCGCCAGGGTGACGGCGAGCGTCGCGACGATCGCGCCGCCGAGGGCGAGCCGGTGGCTCGCGCCCCCCGCCTGCCCGACGAGGACCATCACGGTCGAGATCGCGCCGGGCCCGGCGATGAGCGGGATGCCGACCGGGACGATCGACGGGTCGCGTCCCGGGGCGGACGTCTCGGGGACCTCCTCGTGGCCGTGCTCGAGGGCCCGGAGCGACATGAGCGCGAAGAGGATCCCGCCCGTGATCTGGAACGCGGGGACCGTGATCCCGAAGAACGAGAAGATCGCTCCGCCCGCGGCGCTGAAGACCGCGAGGGTCGCGAGGCCGGTCAGGACCGCGCGGACGGCCGCACGCCGCCTTTCTCCGTGGTTCAGGTGAGCCGTCAGCGACACGAAGACGGGCGCGCCCGAGATCGGGTTCACGACGGAGAAGAGCGAGGAGAACGCGAGGACCGCGAAGGGGAACGGGGCGACGGGCTCGTTCATCGTTCCGGCCGGGCCGGACGGCTATCATACGGGTCGCCCCGGGGCGACCGTCGCGGGACGCTCTCCGATGACACGGACCGATGAAACCCCCGCGGGCGGCCGCCGGCTGGCCCCCTACTTCGGCCTCCTCACGAGGAGCGTGCAGCGCGCGCGGCTCGCGGCGGCGCTTCCGCACGTCCCTCCCGGAGCGAGGCTCCTCGACCTCGGCTGCGGCCTGACCGATCTGCCCGCCCGCTTCCCGTCGTACGTGGGGTGTGACCGGAACCCCGTCGTCCTCGACGAGATGCGCCGCCTCCACCCATCGGCCGCCTTCGCCTCCTGGGACGTCGAGTCCGACGAGCCGCCGCCCGAGGTGCGCGCCGGGGCGCCGTACGACGCCATCCTGATGCTCGCGATCCTCGAGCACCTCGCGGAGCCCGCGCGCGCCCTGGGCCGAGCCGGGGCCCTGCTGGCGCGCGAGGGGCGCCTCCTCGCGACGACGCCGCACCCGCTGGGACGCCTCCCGCTCGAGGCCGGGGCTCGCCTCGGCCTCCTCTCCCGGCACGCCGACGAGGAGCACGAGACGCTGCTCGACCGCGCCGGCCTCGAGCGGTGCGCCGCGGGGGCGGGCCTCGCCGTCGTCTCGTACTCCCGGTTCCTCCTCGGCCTGAACCAGCTCGTCGTCCTGGCCCGCCGATGAGCCCGAGACAGGCGCGCGCCATCGAGGTGGCCGGCGCGCGGACGCACAACCTCAAGGGGGTCTCCTGCCGCGTCCCGATCGGGGCGATCACGGTCGTCACCGGGCCGTCGGGCTCCGGCAAGTCGTCGCTCGCCTTCGACACGCTCTACGCGGAGGGGCAGCGCCGCTTCGTCGAGTCGATGTCGACCTACGCGCGGCAGTTCCTGGAGCGCATGGAGCGCCCCGACGTCGAGCGGATCGACCACCTCCTCCCGGCGATCGCGCTGGAGCAGAAGGCGGCGGCCCGCTCGGCCCGCTCGACGGTCGGGACCGCGACGGAGATCCACGACGTCCTCCGGCTCCTCTTCGCCGCCGCGGGGACGGTCGTCTGCCCCGCCTGCGGCCGCGCGGTGAAGCGCGACTCGCCGGCGAGCGTCGCGGAGGCGCTCCGGTCCGAGCTCGGCGAGGGGGTGCGCCTCCTCGTGCTGGCCCCGCGACCCGAGGCGGAACGCCGCGAGCGCGCGCCGCTCTGGGTCCGCTCCGGCCTCTTCCGGGCGGTCGACTCCGACGGGAGCGTCGTCTCGTTCGACGGGGAGGCGCCCCCGCCCGCCGGAGCGGACGGTCTCGTCCGCCTCGTCGTCGGCCGCCACGTCCTCCGCACCGGGGACGCCGAGCTCGCCGCCTCGCTCGACGGGGCCTTCGCGGTCGGCGAGGGGACGCTTCTCGTGCGCGACGCGGCGACGGGGCGCGAGCTTCGCTTCCTCCGCGGCCTCGCCTGCAACGGCTGCGGCCGGACGTTCGAGGAGCCGACGCCCGCCCACTTCTCGTTCAACTCGCCGCGCGGCGCCTGTCGCGCCTGCGAGGGCTTCGGGCGGATCGCCGGCCTCGACGCGGAGAAGATCCTGCCCGACCCGTCGAGGACGCTCCTCGAGCGCCCCTTCGCGCCGTTCAACACGCCCGCCTACGCGAGCGCCTATCCCGACCTCTGGCGCGCCTGCAAGCGGCTCGGGATCCGGAAGAACGTGCCGTGGCGGGAGATGACGCCGCGGGAGCGGGAGCTCGTCTGGGACGGCGACGGAGACTGGTACGGGGTGAAAGGGCTCTTCGACTGGCTCGAGACGAAGCGCTACAAGGTCCAGGTCCGCGTCATGATCGCCCGCTACCGCGGCTACGAGCGCTGCCCGGAGTGCCTCGGGGCGCGGCTGACGCCCGAGGCGCGCGCGGTCCGCGTCGGCGGCGCGACGCTCCCCGAGCTCTGCGACCTCCCTCTCGGCGCACTGCTCGAGCGGCTGCGCTCGCTCCCGCTCGACCCGGTCGAGAGGGCCCGGGGCGGGGCGCTCGTCGATGACCTCGGCAGGCGCGTCGCGACGCTCGTCGACGTCGGGCTCTCGTACCTGACGCTGTCGCGCACGACGCGCACCCTCTCGGGGGGCGAGGCGCAGCGGGTCCAGCTCGCCGCCGCGCTCGGGAACTCTCTGACCGGAACGCTCTACGTCCTCGACGAGCCGACGGTGGGCCTCCACCCGGCCGACACGGCCCGCCTCCTCGCCGTCCTCCGCCGCCTCGCGGACGCGGGGAACGCCGTCTGCGTCGTGGAGCACGACCTCGACGTCATCCGCGCCGCGGACCACGTCGTCGACCTCGGGCCGCGCGCCGGGGCGCACGGCGGGAGCCTCGTCTTCGAGGGAACGCCGCGGGCCCTCGCCCGCGCCGCGACGGCGACGGGTGCGGCGCTCCGGACGGCGGCCTCGAGCGCCGTGGCCGAGCGCCCGGCGGCCTACCCGCGCGACGCGATTCGCATCGTCGGCGCGCGGGCGAACAACCTCGCCGAAGTCACCGTCGAGGTCCCGACCGGGGTCCTCGCGGGGATCTGCGGGCCGTCCGGCTCCGGCAAGTCGTCCCTCGTCGTCGACGTCCTCGCCTCCGGGGCGCTCCGCGCCCTCGGCCGGAAGGAGGCGGACGCCCTCGAGCGGGGAGCGCACGATCGGATCGAGGGGCTCGCGGCCTTCCACGACGTCGTCCTCGTCGACCAGTCGCCGCTCGGCCGCTCGGCCCGCTCGAATCCCGCGACGTACACGAAGGCGTGGGACGAGGTCCGCGCCCTCTGGGCCCGGAGCCCGGCGGCCCGCGCCGCGGGGCTGACGAAGGGGAGCTTCAGCTTCAACGCGCCCGGCGGCCGCTGCGAGCGGTGCGAGGGCTCCGGTGTCGTCACGGTCGACATGCAGTTCCTGGCCGACGTCACGGTCGTCTGCGACGCCTGCGACGGGCGACGCTTCACCCCCGAGGTCCTGGGCGTGAGGGTTCGCGGCCGGAACGTCCACGAGCTTCTCGGGACGACGGTCGACGAGGCGATCGAGCTCTTCGCGGACCTGCCGGGGATCGCCTCGCGCCTCGCGCCGCTCTCCGAGGCCGGTCTCGGCTACCTCCGGCTCGGGCAGGCGACCGCGACGCTCTCGGGAGGGGAGGCGCAGCGGCTGAAGGTCGCCTCGTTCCTGAAGCCGGGCCCCGGGAAGCCGGCGCTCTTCCTCTTCGACGAGCCGACGACGGGGCTCCACCCCGGCGACGTCGACGTCCTCCTCGCCGTCTTCCGCCGGCTCCTCGCGGCGGGACACTCCGTCCTCGCGGTGGAGCACAACCCCGCCTTCCTCCTCGCCTGCGACTGGCTCCTCGAGCTGGGCCCCGGCGGCGGGGCCGAAGGGGGACGGGTCGTCTACGCCGGGAACGTCGCGGGGCTGCTCTCGGGCGGGACCACGGCGACGGCCGAGGCGCTCCGGGCCGCCTCGGGCGCTCCCGCTCGCCTACAATCGGCGCCGCCGTGCCCGAAGGGAGTCACCGCTACGTCCTCGTCGTCGACGGCCGGGAGATCGAGCTCGCGGCCGGAGAGGTCACGCTCGGCCGGAGCCGCTCGTCGACCGTCCGCGTCGACCACGAGTCCGTCTCGAGGAGCCACGCGCTCCTCACGCTCTCGGACGGGAAGGCGGTCCTCAAGGACCTGAACTCCTCGAACGGGACGTTCGTCGCCGGCCGGAGGATCCTGAACGAGACGATCCTCCGGAGCGGCGACCGGCTCCAGCTCGGCGCCGCCGTCCTGGAGTACCGGCTCCTGGAGCCGACCGGGTCGCTCGAGAAGACGGCGCACCTGACGACGACGGCCGCCGAGGCGCTCTCGGCCGTTGCGGCGGCGCACGGCGACCCTGCGGCACGCCCCGACGCCGGCCCGGAGCCGTCGGCGAGCGCCGCGCTCGAGATCTCGGCCCACGACCTCTTCCGGGAGACGGACGAGAACGCCCGAAAGGCGGGCCTCGCGCCGGTCGGGGCCGCGGCCGCGCTCGCGGCCGTCCACGGCTCGGGGGTCCGGGCCGAGCCGCCGGTCGCCCCGCCGCCGCCGGCGGAGGCGCCGAAGGGCGGACCGGCGCCCGCCGTTCCGGAGGCGACGCTCTCCCAGTTCCCGATACGGAGCGACGGCCGTCCGAGCGCGGTCCGTCCCGCTCCCGCCGTGAAGGTCCGCCGGCCGCGCTCCTCGACGTCGCTCGCGACGGTGGCCGAGACCGCCGGCCTCTTCCCGCGGCTCCTCGCGACCCTCGTCGACGGCGTCATCCTCCTGGCGCTGGACCTCCTGCTCCTCTCGCCCGTCTTTCTCGTCCTCCTTTTTCGCGAGGCGTTCCAGTCGGCCGACCTGACGCGGGACTGGGCCTTCCTTGCCATTGCGGGCGGCTGCGCGGTCCTCGTCCTCGGGGCGAACCTCTGGTACGTCGTGGGCGGCTGGGCGCGGACGGGGCGGACGCCGGGCAAGGCGCTCCTGCGTCTCTCGGTCGTCCCCGTCGCATCCGGCCGCACGGCCCCGGGGATCGGCCTCGGCCCCGCGTTCGGGCGGTTCCTCGCCTGGAACCTCTCCGGAGCGATCCTCGGCATCGGCCATCTCGTGGCGCTTTTCCGAAAGGACCGCCGGACGCTGCACGACCTGATGGCCGGGACGCGCGTCGTCCGCGGCCGGTCGTAGCCCGGCCTCAGCGCGTCTCGAGGAGAGCCCGGAGCGCCGGAGAGAGGAGAGCCGCCTCCGCGCGGGCCGAGCCTCCCTTGCTGCGGAACGAGGCGAGGCTCGCCCGGGCGCGGTCGAGGAGCGAGCCGTCCCGCCGGCCTTCCAGGACGTAGCGCGCGCCGAGGGCGGCCGCCTCGACGAGGTCCAGCTCCCGGGCGGCGGGAGTCCGCCGGCGCTCCGCGCGGACCCTCTCGACCGTCGTCTCGAAGTCGCCGGCGGCGAGGGCCGCGAGCGGACCCTCGAGCCGGGGCGGGACGGGCGTGGGGACGAGGAGCGGGAGCGTCGCGGGGGGCGCCGCCGGGGGCGTCGGGTCGAGCTTCGGGGCCTCGAGCGGCGCGGGGACCGTCGGCGTCGGCGCGAGGGGGAGCGGCGTGGGGGCGGGGGGCGGCGTGGGAGTCGGCGTCCGCGGCGGAGGGGCCCGGCGGGCGGCTTCGCGCCGTTCGAGCTCGACGATCCGGAGCCTCCGGTCCTCGGTCTCCCGGCGATCCGGAAAGGAGCCGGCCGCGGCCGAGGCGCGCAGGTGCGCGAGCGCGCTCTCCTCCTCCCCGAGCTCCATCAGGGCGCGCCCGAGCCAGTAGTGGGGATCGTAGTAGTCGACCTGGTGGCGGCTCGCTCCGAAGCGGAGCTGGGGCGTCTCGTGGCCGGTGGAGAGCGCGGACTCGAGCTTCGGGACCGCCTCGCGGAACCGCCCCTTCTCGACGAGAGCCCTCCCCTCGAGGAACGGCCGGGCGGCCGCGTCGCGCGGTAAGATACTTTGTTGCGGTGCCGGGAGGCCCGCCCGCGGTGCGAGCGCCGCCAGGCTCAGGGCGGTCCCGAAGGCGACCCGGCAGAGCCGGTCGCGTGAGGTGGAGCGGGCCGAACGACACTTCATGCAGGCGCGCCGCGTCGAGTTTACCGGCGGGGCGCGCGAAGGGGATGACGACGATGCCGCGAAACCTCGCTTCCGCCCGATACGCCCTGCTGGCGGGCCTCTTCCTCGTCTCGCCCGCAGCCGCAGGAGCGAACGGATCGTGCCCGCCGAACCGGCCGGTCGTCTCGGGTCCCTCGGAGGTCCACCGGCTCGAGGGCTACTGGATCACCTGGACGAACGTCCTCTCGCCGCGCGGCTCGGGACAGCCCGATACCTTCCTCATCGAGCGATCGGAGGACCCGACCTTCCAGAGCGGCGTCGAGCGCCTTCAGCCGACGACCCGGACGACGGCCACGTGGGGCCCTCCCGGGGGCGCTCCGCGTACGATCTACCACCGGGTCGCCGTCCAGTCCTTCTGCGCCGGGACGTCGCCGATCCGGGTCGAATCGACCGTCTTCGCGGTCCGCGTCACCGATCAGTGCCGCGTCCCGATCGCTCTCGCGCCGCCGGTGGCGAGCCCCGCCCTGCCGCCGGCGAACACGACCT
The DNA here is from genome assembly GCA_022711615.1 of Acidobacteriota bacterium. Classification (GTDB taxonomy): domain Bacteria; phylum Acidobacteriota; class Thermoanaerobaculia; order UBA5066; family UBA5066; genus UBA5066. The sequence continues at coordinate 10,726 of JAKLER010000058.1, read as the reverse complement.
ACATCGTCTCCTGGGACACCCTCGGCGCGGGGGAGCCGGGTCCGGGCGGCGGGGCGCAGGGGCTCCGCTTCCGCCTCCGGCGGACTGCCGGCGGCGACTTCACCGAGAGCCTGAACGACGCCGGGGCGGCCGCGTTCACCGACGCCCCCGGGGAGTACCTGTACCAGGTCCGGACCGAGAACATCTGCGGCGACGCGAGCGCCTGGTCCGAGCCGCTGCGCGTCGTGGTCGGCGCCACGAAGACCTCCGCCCTCTTCCTCGTCTCGGCCCCGCGGCCGGTCCTGATGCCCGCGGACGCGCAGGGCGACGTACGCGTGGCGTTCGTGGTCCGGAACGCCGGGAGCGAGCCGCTCGACGTGACCGCCTCGGGAGGGGGGGGCGGCCTCGCGGCCGAGCCCGCGACGTTCCGGCTCGAGTCCGGCCGCGACCGCCGGGTCGAAGCCAGGCTCGCGAAGGCGCCTTCGGCGGAGGCGCCGTTCCACGGAGCCGTCGTCCTGACGGCGAACGGGAACGTTTCGCTGCGCGTGCCGATCGACGTCGCCACCCGAGGCCTCGACGCGGGCGGGGGCCCGTCCGGCGAACCCGGTGTCTCGCGACCGGCGGGCTGGGACGAGGACGCCGTCGACGTCGACAAGAACGGCCGCGACGTCACCCGCCTCCTCGTGAACCCGGGGGGAGTCACCGCCTACCTCGCCGCGTCGGTCTCCGCCGACTGGCTCGTCGTCTCCTCCGCCGACGGAAAGGCCTGGGACCGGCCGCTCGCTCCCGGCGAGTCGCGCGCGATCTGGCTGCGGGTCGACCGGAGCCGCCGGCGGGCGGCCATCGGGACGGAGATCGCGACGGTCACCGTCGTCACGGCCGGCCACGAAGGCGAGCCGAAGAGCCTCAGCGTGATCGACGACGGGCCCCAGGTGACGGGCGTCGGAAGCCCCTCGGCGAGCGACGACATCCCTCCGCTCTACCTGATGAAGAGCCGGCTCCTCTTCCCGTCCCTCCCGAACGCGATGGACGCGCGGGGCGCGGGGCGTTACACCTCGGACCTCTGGCTCTCGAACGTCGACGCCCTGAACGCGATCCAGGTCGTCCTGACGCTGACCCCGGCGGGGCAGTCGAACTCCTCCGCCGGGGTGCGCCAGTTCGCGTTCTCGCTCGGCGCGGGCGAGACCCGCCGGTTCCGGAACGTGATCGGGACGATCTTCGGGTTCGAAGGGGGCTGCTCTCTCGACGTCAGCTCCCCGAGCCCGACCCTCTCGGCCACGGCCCTCGTGAACAACAAGCCGGTCGTCCCCCTCGTGGCCGGGAAGACGGCCGCGCTCGACAGCGCCATCGCGGGAACGGTCCTCTCGACCGCCGAGTTCGGCTTCGAGATGCGGCCGGTCGCTCCCGGCGAAGGGGCGAGCCAGGACGACCCCGAGCACGTCGTCTCCGGGCTCTGGCACAAGGCCGAGCGCCGCACGAACCTGATCCTCCGGGAGACGACGGGGAACGAGACGACCGTTCAGGTCGAGCTCGTCGACGGTGAGGGGCGCCCGGTGCTGCGCGACGGCGCCGCCGTCAAGCTCGAGGTGAAGGTGCCGGCCCACGGCTCCGTCCAGGTCAACGACGCCGATCTCTTCCCGGCCGAGGAATACTCCGAGGCGCTCCACGCGAAGGTGACGTTCCTGCGCGGCTCGATCGACCCGTTCGGCCAGACGCACGGCGGCGTCGTCCCGCTCGCGACCGTCATCGACGCCGGGACGCAGGACGCGGCGCTCCGGGTCGGCGTTTCCGTGAAGTCGCTCGTTCCGATCTCGGCCGAGACGTCGGCCCAGAGGCAGGCGCTCTCGAACGCCCTGCCCTTCGGAGGGGAGCCGGAGCCGCTCGTGTTCCCAGCCACTCACGTCACGGGGGCGTCGCTCTCGAGCGGAGCACCCCCGCGGTGGAGGAGCCGCGTCACCCTTTCCAACGTCTCCGGGACCGAGCAGCGCAACGTCCGGCTCCGGTACCGGCCCGCCAACGGCGTCCTGCCTTCAGGGATGCTCGAGCAGACCTCGATCGTCGTCCCGCCGGGCTGGGGCATCACGTTCGACAACATCCTGGAGCAGGTGTTCGGCCTCCCCGCGGGTGCCCAGACCTGGGGGACGATCGAGGCCGACAACCTCAAGCGTGAGGACGGCTCGTGGCTCTTCACCTGGACCGACGTCGACGTCCAGACCGAGACCTACACGGCGGACACCGAGGTTCCGTCGAGAGGCGAGTTCCGCACCGGAATGGAGGCGTACTCCTACCGCCACGGCTATTCCTCGTTCCAGTCGAACCTCGGGACGGTCCTGATCGACGGCGCCGAGATCTCGGCCCGCAATCGGACGAACCTGATCCTCCAGGAGGTCGGGGGGGCGCCCTGCAAGCTCGCGGTCGGCGTCTACCGGCCCGGGGCGCTCGTGCCGCTCGCGGTCCGGATCATCGACCTGAAGGCCTCGGAGTACCTCTCGCAGGAGCTTTTCCGCGGCCTGATGCAGCTCGACCTCGACGAGATCGTCGACGCGCGGGTCGTCGTGCGGCAGATCGACGGCGACGGGGTCTTCATGGCGTTCGTCTCGAAGATCAACCTCGTGACGGGCGACCCGGCGAACGTCTTCCTCCGTCCGGCCTCGGCGGGGACGGGACGCTGACCCGGGGCGGGCGGGTGCGCGGTAACCTCGGCGGGGAAGAGGGCCCCGTGGAGGAGACCTGAACCCGCCCGCCGTCGAGAGGATCGCCCACTACCGGATCGTCCGCCGCGTCGGTCGCGGCGGGATGGGGATCGTCTACCGCGCGGTGGACGAGCGGGACGGGAAGACCGTCGCCCTGAAGGTGATCCGGGAGACCGAGGTGGCCGGCGACGAGTCGGCGCCGCACGTCGCCGAGGCGCGAGTCCGCTTCACGCGGGAGGCCGAGATCCTCCAGGGCCTCCTCCACGCGAACGTCGTCACGTTCCACGAGATCGGCGAGGAGGACGGCACGCCCTACCTCGCGATGGAGTTCCTCGAGGGGCGTCCGATCGGCAGCTACGCCGGCCGCCCGTGGACGGAGACGCTCCCGCTCCTGGTCCAGGCCGCGAACGGCATGGAGTACCTCGCGTCGCGCGGGATCGTCCATCGCGACCTTTCGCCCGACAACGTCTTCGTCGTCGAGAGCGGCGGGGAAAAGACCGTCAAGCTCCTCGACTTCGGGATCGCGAAGCTCTTCGAGTCGGCCACGTCGGAGTCGCTCACGGCGACCGGGTTCTTTCTCGGAAAGGTCGCCTACGGCTCGCCCGAGCAGCTCGGCTCCCTCGGGCAGGGCGCTCCGCTCGACTGGCGGAGCGACGTCTACAGCCTCGGGGTCATCTTCTACCAGGTCCTCGCGGGGCGGCGCCCGTTCGAAGGGCGCGCCCCGGTCGAGTACATCGCCGCGCACCTGAACCTGACGCCGCCGCCCGTCGCGGCCCCGCCCGACGCTCCTGCTCTCCCAATGGAGCTCGTGAGGCTGATCGGCCAGATGCTCGAGAAGCGCCGCGAGGCGCGTCCCCAGAGCTACCGCGAGATCACCGAACGCCTCGTCGCGATCCTCCGTTCCGCGGGCGCGGGCGCGGGCGCGGGCGTGGCCGCGGGCCTCGCGGAGAGCGGCGACGCCGCGTCTCCCGGCGGCACGGCCGCCCCGCGCGCGGCGACTTCCCCGACGCAGCTCGTGTCGGAGAAGCCGCGGAGCCCGTCCGTCCCGGTGCGGCGCGTCGCCGGCGTCCTGGCGGCGGGGGCCGCGCTCCTCGGGCTGCTCCTGTGGGGCGCGCTCCGGAGCGGCCCCGGGGAGGCGCCCCCGGCCCGTTCCGTCGGCCCCGCTCCGCCTCCTCCTTCGACCGCCCAGCTGCGGATCACGTCGGTCCCGTGGGGCGTCGTCGTCTCCGTCGTCGACGTGGCCACTGGAAAAGCGGTTGCGCTGCCGTCCCCTGCCGACACCCCGCTCCCCCTCGCGGTTCCTCCCGGGCGGTACCGCGTCACGGTCGTCGAGCCGGCCCCCGGGACCGGCCGCGCCGAGACCGACACGGTGGCCGCCGCCGGAAGGCCCGCCCTCGTCGCGCTCACCCTCAGACCGCTCGAAGAGACCGTGGAGACCCTGCGATGAAGAGACTCCTTCCCGTCCTCGCCGTCGTTCTCCTGGCCCGGGTCCCGGCTTCGGCCCAGGTGGAGTCGGCGCTCCTGTCGAAGGTGACGTTCAACCTGACGAACCCGGGCGGAAAGTCGCTCGCGATGGGGGGCGCCTTCACCGCCATCGCCGACGACGCGACCGCCGGCATCGCGAACCCCGCCGGCCTCGGCCTCCTCTCGTCGTTCGAGGCGGGCGTCTCGGGGAAGCGGGTCGACGACGTCATCGGCCTCGTCACCGCGCGGTCGACGGCGACAGGCGGGCTCTCCGCGCCCTATCCGTCGCCTCGAGCGGTCAACTCCGACATCTCGGCCCGAAGCTCGCTCGGCGAGTTCGCGGGGATCGTCATCCCCATCTCGCGCCGCGTCGTCGCCGCCGTCAGCTTCGCCGAGAACCTGAGCTTCGAAGGGGACCCCGGTCCGGACGGCTACGCCTACATCGAGCTGCGCGACAACCGGTCGGGAGGGACGACCCGGCGCGACTTCCTCTACGAGTTCCGCGAGCACGGGGCCGTCTCGCTCCGAAACCGCCTCGTCGCGCTCTCCGCCGCCTACCGGGTGACGGAGCGCCTCCGGCTGGGCGCGGGCCTGACGCTGAACCGGATGGAGCTCGACCTCCTCGGCGACGAGGGCGGGCCGCACCGGATCGTCAACCGGACGTTTACGACGCCGACCCAGGTCCGGACCCTCACGACGAACATGGCGATCCGCGACCTCGACGGGAACGTCCTCGGCTTCCTCGTGGGCGCGCACGTCGACCTCCTCGCGGACGGCAAGCTGACGGCCGGGGCCGTCTACCGGCAGACGTCGAAGGCGGAGGGGACGTTCGAGATCGGAGGGGACGTCCCGACGCCGCTCGCCGGGCAGAAGACGCGCCCGTTCTCGGCCCGCGTCCCGCGCGACGCGGCGATCGGACTCGCCGCGCAGCCGTTCCCCGGCCTGACCGTCGCGGCCGAGGCGCAGTGGATCGCCTACGGCGACTTCATCGACCGTTCGCTCCCGACCGTGTCGTATGCCGGATTCGTGGGGCCGGCCCCGGGCATGTTTCTGGAGGACCTCCTCGCCGAGATGAGACCGCCGGACGACGTCGTCGTTCCGCGCCTCGGGGTCGAGTACGTCGCGGCGTCGGGGGACCTCCTCCTCGCGTTCCGTCTCGGGTATCACCGCGAGCCGGCGCGCGGCGTGACCGCGAACCTCGTCGCGACCGAGGAGACGACCGGCGCCGCCTTCGACGTCGACGATCCCCCCTTCTCCGGCGGCGTGCGGACGGTCTACGACGGCGGGCGCCCCGACGACCGGTTCTCGGGCGGCCTCGGTGCCACGATCTCGAGGAAGGTCTCGTTCGACCTCGCGTTCGACCTCGGCCGGTCGTCGCGCGTCCTGTCCGCCTCGCTCTTCTACAGGTTCTGACCGTCCGGCGCGGGAGCGCGCCGGAGCCGGGCCGCCCCGGCCTTCAGACCGGTGCGCCGCAGGCGGGGCAGAAGACGTCCCCGTCCGCCGTCTCGTGCAGGCAGACTTCGTTCTCGGCCGGTGCGGCCGGAGCCGCCGCCTCCGGGCTCAGCAGGAGCCAGGCGGTCCCGTCGGCCGTCGAGCGGACCTGGACCCGGAACCGCCGATGCGCTCGCTCCAGGAGGATTCCCCCCTCGTCGAGCGGCGCCGCCGGCCGACTCCGTGCGACGAGCCACGCGAACAACGGGCCGAGGACCGGGGAGGGAATCGACCGGGAGGAGAGGACCGCGCCGCCGGCGTAGCTCCGGACGACGGCGCCCCGGCCCTCCGCGCCGATCTCCACCGCCTCGGCCCCCTCGTCGAGGGCGTCGACGAGGAGAGCTCGCGCGAGACGCCCGAACGGGTCGGTCTCGGCGGCGCGCGCGGCCGCCGGCGTTGCCGCCGGCCCGGCGTCCGGTTCCTCGCGAGGGGGACGCTCTCCTGCCGCTCGCCGCGGTCCGTGCCGCTCGGCCGGAGGAGCCGCCTCCCACCTCGCCAGGAGGTCCTCGAGGATCGGCTCTGCGGTGACGTAGAGGCGGATGTCGCAGCCCGTCGAGGCGACGAGGCCGGTCTCCAGGACCGGGTTCCCGGGGTCGACGACGGCCACGTGGAGGACCTCGCCGCGACGGTCGAACGGGAGCGCGCGAAGACGACGACGCGTGTCGACGGGGAGGGCCTCCACGGCCTCGCGGCTCGCCGCGGCGAGCCTCTCCCGCGAGACGCTCGGAAGGCCCGTCAGCCGGCAGAGGGCGTCGAGGAGCGTCTCCTCGGGGACCGCCCCCGTCTCGAGGAGCGCCCGGTCGATCCTCCCGCCGTGGACGCGCCTCCACTCCGACGCGCGCCGGAGGCGGCGGAAGGTGAGGTCTCCGGACTCGGCGAGGATCTCTCCCAGCCCCCGCGGCACGAACGCTCCTCCGTTGGGAGAAGAGTACACGGGAGAGGGGCCGGCGCGGCCGGCCCCCTCTTCCGTCGTCCGGCTTCAGCCGCGGGACCAGCAGCCTCCCGCGGCGCCGGCCGCCATCCGGGCCTCGTCGGGGCGGAAAGCCGCCACGAGCTTCTCCGCGACGGCGGAGAGCCGGTCGCGGGTGCCGACCGCCCCGGCGGCCCGCTCGAACGCCTCGAAATCGGCGAGCATCTTCTCGAACTCCTCCGGGGTGAGGACCCGCGCCGACATCGGGTAGAGGATGTTGTCCTCCTTCTGGATGTGCTGGCGCAGCAGCGGCACGAAGCCTCGCGAGGCCGCGAGGAACGACGCCCGCTCCTCCGGCGCGACCGGCCCCTCGCCGGCGCCCACCGCGGCGATCCGTCCGACGAGCTCGCGCCCCTGCCGGTGCTCGTGCAGCATGACCGCCACCGGCCCCGATTCGGCCGAGAAGCCGCGCTCCACCATCCGCCGGAAGAGGATGTCCTCCTCCTTGCCGTGGTGCCAGGCGTCGGCGAAGCCCTTCAGGAAGTCGGCGTAGTCGCGGACGACGGCGCGCTCGATCGCCAGGCCGCCGTCGACCTCGATCGCGCAGGTCTCGAGGGAGCCGAGGGCCTGCTCGATGATCCGGTGCTCGTCCATCAGGATCGTCAGGGGTCGGGACATCACGTCTCCTCTGTCGGTCGTGTCGGTCTCAATGGATCTGGAGATCCGTTGATATGGCAAAAAAAGAGAGGCTCACGCCGCGCTCCCCGATCCGCCGAGGTCGCGGAGCGTCACGGTCCGGAGCATCCGTTCGTACTCCTCCCGCACTTTCTCCCAGTGGGGGTGGAGAGGGCAGGGGTCGGCGGCGTCGCAGCGGCCGAGGCCGAACGCGCAGGCGTCCTTCTCGCGCCTCCCGTCGAACGTCTCGAGGACGGCCGAGATCGTCGTGCCCGCCCCGGTCCCCTTCATCCGGAAGCCGCCGCCCCAGCCCTTCTGGCTGACGACGAAACCGCGCTTGCGGAGCTGGGCGAGGATCTTCGATAGGTAGTTCGGCGGGATCCCCGTCTCCTCGGCGATCTCGCGGCCGAGCACCCAGCGTTCGCGATGAGCCGCGAGGTAGCCGAGCGTCCGGAGGGCGTAGAGGGAGGTCCGGGAGAACATCGCGTCGTCTCTCAGTGGATGAGGTTATCCGTTGAGACGGTCCCGCGCAAGTGGCGGCGACCCGTCCCGCGGTCGCGCGGCCTCAGAGCCGCGCGCCGGTCCCTCGTGCGGGGAAGTACTCCCGCCAGCGGCGGTCGACGAGGGCGATCGTCGCCGGGTCGGCCTCGACGACCGCGGGCATCCAGCTCTTCATCCGTGCGTCGAGGACGATCGGCGCCGTCCGGGCGACCTGGTTCCTCACGACCTCGGTCCTCGCCGCATGGACGTCGGCCCCTGGCTCGAAGCGTGTGAAGACGTGCCAGAGGAACGAGCGGGCGTCCTTCGCCGCGGCCTCCGCGTCGTCCACGAGGGCGACGAGCGGCCAGGCGGCGACGGCCGGGTCGGCCGCAAGGCGCGAGGCGAAGGCGCGGTCCTCCTCCCACGACGGCCCCGAGACGCAGAGCGCGCCGCCGCAGAAGACGGCCGCGGCGCGGGCGCCGGCGGGGAGCGCCCCTTCGAACGCGCGCGGCAGGTCGCGGACCGGTGCACCGAGGCCCGCGAGGACCCCCTTCGAGCCCTCGCTCACCTTCGGGCCGGTGTAGTCGAGCGTGTCCATCGCGACGTTCGAGACGACGAAGAGGTCGGTCTCGAAGCGGCAGCGCGAGAGGACGGTCTCGAGGAGCGTGCGGAAGTCGTCGAGGTCGACGCGGGCGTCGGTGAGGAGGAGGAACTTCGTCAGCGCGAGCTGCCCTTCGCCGAGGATCCGGAACGCCGTCGAGATCGCCTCCCGGCCGTAGCGGTCCTTCACGACGGCCGCGGCGAGCGAGTGGAAGCCGGTGTCGCCGTAGGTCTTCAGCGAGACGACGCTCGGCATGACGACGGGGAAGAGGGGCGAGAGGAGCTCCTGGAGGAAGTCGCCGATGAGGAAGTCCTCCTGCACGGGCTTCCCGACGACGGTCGCGGGGAAGATCGCGTCGCGCCGCCGGTAGACCCGCTCCACGTCGAGGACCGGGTAGTCGTGCGCGAGCGAGTAGTAGCCGTAGTGGTCGCCGAACGGCCCCTCGAGGCGGCGCACCCTCGGCGGGACCTTCCCGGTGATGGCGAGCTCGGCGCCGGCGACGAGGCGGTGCGGGTGCCCCGGCACGCGCGCGAGCGGGAGCTTCTTCCCGAGGAGGAGGGAGCCGAGGAGGAGCTCGGGGAGCCCCTCCGGGAGCGGCGCGATCGCCGCGATGATGAGCGCGGGCGGCCCGCCGAGGAAGACGGTCACGGGGAGCGCCTCGCCCTTCGCCTCGGCGACGTGGTGGTGGAAGCCGCCCCCCTTGCCGATCTGCCAGTGGACCCCGGTCTGCCGCGCCTCGTGGATCTGGATGCGGTACATCCCGAGGTTGTGCTCGCGCTTCTCCGGGTGCTCGGTGTAGACGAGCGGGAGCGTCAGGAACGGGCCGCCGTCCTCGGGCCACTGCGTCAGCGCCGGCAGGCGCGTCAGGTCGGGCTCCGTCTCGACGACCTCGGTCACGCGAGCTGCGGAGACCTCCCTCGTCCCCACCCTGAGCGCCTCGCGGAAGAACGAGCGGAAGCCCCAGAGCTTCCCGGCCGTCGGCGGGAGGAGCTCGTGCGAGGCGCGGACGGCGGTCTTCACGAAGTCGAGCGGCCTCTTCCCGAACGCGAGGTCGATCCGCTTCGCCGTTCCGAAGAGGTTCGTGACGACGGGAAAGGAGGAGCCCTTCGGACGCCGGAACAGCAGCGCCGGCCCTCCCTGAGCGATGACGCGACGGTGGATCTCGGGGATCTCGAGCCTCGGGTCGGCCTCGGCCTCGATCTCGAGGAGGTCCCCTTCGGCTCTCAAGGCGGCGAGGAACTGGCGGAGGTCGTCCATCGTCTGAGGAGGTTACGACGGGGCGGGGCCGGCGGGTTCAGCCGTGCGCTTCGAGAAAGGCCCTCACCACCGGGATCGCCGTCGAGGGGATCCGGTGCCCGCCGTGGTGAATCTCGTGGCGGGCGCCCGCGAAACGGGTGGCGAGGAGGGCCTCGAACGGAGCGACGCGCTCGAGGGGGTAGTACTCGTCGGCGTCCGTCGAGACGTGGAGCGCGTGCGTCGCGGAGGTTGCGTCGGTGCCGGGGCCGGGCTCCGTCCACTCGCCCGGCAGGCCCCCGCAGAGCGCGACGACGGCGTGGAACGGGCGCCCGTGTGGCGGGGCGAGCGCGAGCCGGTAGTCGAACGAGCAGGGCTGGCTGAAGCCGAGGAGGGAGACCCGCGCGGGGTCCGCGCCGCGGGCGACGCTCCAGGCGATCGCCTCGGCGACGGCGGCGCGGTGGACGGCCTGGTTGTCCTCGTGGCGCGGGCTGACGCCCCAGTGGAAGCCGCGCGCGCCGGAAGGTCCCAGCGCCTCGCCCGGGAGGAAGGCCGACTGCGGCCCCTCGACGGCGACGACACCCCACCCCTCGGGAGCCATACGGGCGAGGAGCGGAAAGAGCGTCGCGGCGTGCATGCCGTAGCCGTGGAGGCCGAGGAGGAGCGGGAACGGCGGCGGCGCGTGCGGCAGGCGCGGGAAGAGCTGGAGCGGGACGGAGATCGAGGTCGTCGCGCGCGGCGGGACTCCGCGGCGCTCCCTCATCGGGAGTCCCCGGGTGGGACGAGGCTCTCGAGCGTCGTCCCGCGCAGCGCGGAGAGGAGGGCGTCGCGGGCGGGAAGGAGCGGGGGCCCCGCCGGCCCGGCCGGGACGTCGAGGAGGCGCTCGAGGTCGTCGGCCCCCTCGATCGCGAGGAGGACGTCGGCGAGCGTGATCTCCGCCGCGGGCCGCCCGAGGACGAAGCCGCCCGTCCGGCCCCGCTTCGAGCGGAGGACCCCCGCGCGGGCGAGCTTCTGGAGCACCTTCCCGAGCCACGGCGCCGGCTCGCCGCAGGCGAGAGCGAGGTCGCGCGCCTCGCGCCCCGGCGCCTCGGGGCCGCGCGGGTCGAGGTGGGGGAGAGCCTTCAGGGCCGTCTCGGCGGCGCGGGAGAGAAGCATTGGCGTCAGCGACGGGCCGGCACGGCGAGCGAGTCCCGGGAGCCT
>JAKLER010000057.1 GCA_022711615.1 Acidobacteriota bacterium | reverse complement strand
GGGTGTGGTCGGGGTTCATGTGGAGGGGCGTGAGGATGTCCTTGTACTTGACCTTCGGGTCCTGGAGCCGGTAGGCGTTGTAGGGGACGTAGATCTCTTTCTTGCCGACGAGCGTCCAGTCGTACTTGTCCGGCGCGCCGTTGAACATGTCGAGCTGGTCGCTCGTCCGCATGTTGTCGGCGGCCGTGCCCGGGTTGTCGTAGGCCACCTGCGGGGCGCGGCGGACGCGGCGCTGGCCGGGGTTGTAGAGCCAGGCGTCGCGCGGCTGGGCGACCTGGTTCATCGACTCGTGAACGAGGAGGATGCCGCCCGCGAGGCGCGCCGGGGCCGTGACCGCCTGCTTGAAGTTGAGGAGGCGGTTCTTCATCGAGGCCTCGGTCGTGCCGGGGAGGTGGTAGACGAACATTGTCTCCTCCTCGAACTGCACGAGCGTGTACTGCCCGCCGCGGGTCGGGGCCGCCTGCGCGACCGTGCGGCCGGCGATCTCCGCCCGGTACCGGAGGAGGTGGTTCCAGATGACCTCGATGCCGCTCTTCGGGATCGGGAACGGGATGCCGCCGACGGCGCCGGTGACGCCGTTGCCCCCTTCCGCGAGCTTCGCGGTCGAGGCGACCTTCTTCGTGGCGTCGTAGATCCGCTGGGGGGCCGCCGCGGTCCGGTGCGTCGGGTAGACCGGCATCCGGAAGGTGGGGTACGCCTTCAGCATCGCCTTGTGCCCCTCGGAGAGCTTCGCGGCGTGCTGCGCGGCGTTCTTGCCGTCGATCGTGAAGAGGGGCTTCTCTCCGGCGAAGGGGTCGGCGTAGTGGGTGCCCGGCTTCCAGCCCGCCGGCGCCTTCGTGAGGCCCCCGTCCCAGGCCGGGATCGAGCCGTCGGCATTCCCGGCCTTCTCGCCGCCGAGCGGCGTGAGGGACGTCCCGAGCTTCGCGGCGTCCTGCGTCGAGAGCTGGGCCAGGGCGCTCCCGCCGAGGGCGGCGGAGAGGGTCAGCGTGCAGAGGATGTTTCGGGTGTTCCTTCGCATTTCGGCTCCGCCTTCTCTAGAAGGAGTACTTCACGTTGCCCGCGAGGAAGTCGCGGTCGTTGATCAGGTTGTACCGGCCCGCGCCGAAGTAGCGGGTGTAGCTCAGGTCCCACTCGACGTTGATCCGGTACTGGAAGCCGAGACCGAGCGTCAGCGCCATCCGGTCCTCGATGAAGGAGCCGCCCGGCCCGGGCGAGACGCCGTTCACGTCGTGGGCGAAGGAGAAGCGCGGGGCGAGGTTGATCGCGCCGATGGCGTTGCTGTAGTCGAGCCGGCCGGCCACGACGTAGCCCCAGGACGAGCTCGTCGGGAAGGCGGTCGAGGGCTCGGTGCCCGGCTGGACGCCCGCCTGCTGGTGGACCGGGTTGCCGCTCGTGTAGGTACCCGGAGCCTCGAGCCGGAGGACGGACTGCTCGGGGAGGTCGTGGACCTTGTTCCAGGCGCCCTCGGCGACGAGGACGAGCTGGTCGGCGCCGAGGACGCGGCCGAAGACCCGCGTCGCGGTGAGCTGAACCTGGGTCGTGTCGAAGAGGCGGTAGCCGCGGATCTCCTCGTCGAAGCCGTAGGCGCCGGCCTGGTTCGTGGCGGCCAGGAGGCCTCCGAGCTGCCGGAGCGGCGCCAGCTGCGGCGCCGCCGGGAGCAGCCGGAGCGGCGTGAGCGCCGCGTACAGGATCTCGACGTCGTCGACCTGGAGGGGGACGTCCTTGCGATGGGAGACCTCTCCCTGGAGCGCGACGCCGGTGCTGCCGAGGCTCGCGTTGAAGCTGAGGCCGTAGAGCTTGATGTCCTCCGGATAGGAGAGGAAGTAGCTCGCGCTCGCCGCGTAGTTGCCCCGGGCGAGGAGGCCCGCCTGGGTCCCGGTACGCGCCATGATGAGCGGCAGCCGGCTGTGGTAGTTCATGTAGAAGAGGCCGAACTCGGTCCCGCCGAGGGCGGGGACGAAGAGCCGGAACGCGGCGCCGTACTGGCCGGAGTCGCTCGCCTCGCGGTCGCCGGCGCGCGGGACCGCGACGCCGACCGGGTTGTTCGGGATGTTGAAGCCGACGGGGATCGAGTCCGGGGCGGAGCCGAACCCGAGCATGACCTTCGTCGCTCCGGCGCCCGCGAGGTCGGTCGTGGAGAAGTAGCTCCCGACCGGGTCGATCTTCGTCTGGGTCCAGGCGTACTGCCAGAATCCTTCGAGGGAGGTGTTCTTCGAGGGCTTGACGCTCAGGAGGACGGCCCCGACGGGGAGGAGGGCGTCGCGCAGCTCCGAGCCGGGGACGCGCAGGGCGCTGACGTCCACGGGGTTGATCGCGTTGATGCCCCCCTGGATGAACGTGCTCTCGCCCCAGTTGATGACCTGCCAGCCGGCGCGGATCTCTCCCGGGACGGGCCCGAGGTCGAACTTCGCCCAGAGGAAGGCGTCCCGGATCTCCGCCCGGCTGCCGACCCGGTCGAGGGCTTCGGGGCTCAGCGGGGTGCGGTCGCGGTCGCGCTCCTCGTTCTCGATGTCGTAGAAGCCGTAGGCCCTGACGAACGCGCCGATCCGCTTGTACGTCAGCTCGAGCTCCGTCGTCGCCTTGAAGGCGCTGCTCGCGAGGCCCGTGTCGTAGTTGAGGTTCCCGTCGTCGCCGTTCGCGGAGAAGGCCGTTCCCCCGGACCTGAGGCCGACGATCGCGGGGTCTCTCTTCTCGAGCCGCGTGAAGAGGCCGTACGAGATCGTCGTGTCCCAGCTCCAGGAGAGATCCCCCTGCTTTCCGTCGATCGCGGACGCCGTCCGGGCCATGGGGGCCAGGAAGGCCGCGGCGAGAGCCGCAAGTGCGGCACTCCGTGTCATCTGTCGAAATGCGCTCATCAGGTCCCCCTTCGCCAATCTGCGGGCTTGGCGCGGAGGGTAACCCAGAGGACGCGGATTTCGCACAGAAACCGTGCTCGGCGTCACAAACGCGCTAACGCGCGGCCAGGCAGGTGTACTGCGTTTACGCAACGAGGAGACGCGGTCCGGGCCGCCGGGTGCGGCCCGGATCCGGCTGCCCGGCTCAGGGCCGCGCGTGGCTGTCGATGACCTTCTCGATCGCCTTCCGGCAGACCGGGCAGAAGCCTCCCGTCGTCCGCGTGAACATGATGCAGTCGGCCGAGGAGCGGTAGAGCCCCTTCGCCTCGTAGGCGGCCCCCTCGAAGGCGCCGACCGTTCCGGCCCACCTCTCCTTCGCGAAGAAAGCCGCCTCGGCCATCTGCTGCTCGCGGAAGAGGGCGTCGATCTCCGCCGGGGGCTTGCCGGCGGCGAGGAGCGCTTTCCTCCGGGCCTGGAACTCGCGCGAGGCCTTCTCGAACGCTTCCTTCGACCAGGGGGTCGGGAGCGGCGTCCCTGCCTCGACGAGCTCCTTCCACTTCGGGTTCGCCGGGTCCTTCAGCGCCGTCACGTTCATCTCCCACGGCTCGGGGAGGTCGGCGGCGCCCGTCTCGTAGGCGACGTCGGAGGTGTAGTACTCGTCGGCGAGGGCGGCGAAATGGTGGCCGAACTCGTGGACGAAGACGTACTCGGCGAACGCGGTGTCGGCGGAGGCGGTCGCCTGGTGGTTGTAGATGCCGCCGCCGCCGTACTGGGCGTCGTTCACGAGGATCTCCAGGGCGTCGTACGGCGCCTGGGCCGCCGCGTCGCGCAGGGCGCGGTCGTCGTAGGTGAGGACGTAGCGCTCGGAGCCGAACACGTTGTACTGCACCTGGAGCGGCGTCCGCCGGAAGATCTTCGACTGCGGGCGGTGCGCGCCGCCCTCGCCGGACGGGAGGTCGAGGGCGCGGACGTTGAAGTCGGCCCTGCGCGATCGGAACGGCTCGTAGCGGAAGAGGGTGTCGACCATCCGCTTCACGTCGGCGCGGAACTTCGGGAGGTCCTTCTCGGCGTATCCCTCGCCGAGGACGAGGAGGTCGACCTTCTCCGCGGCGGGACCGCTCTCGAAGACGGTCCAGACCGTCCCGCTCCTCGGCGGCGGCGCCGGGTTCACGTCGGGCGAGGCGGGGTCGACGAGCGTTCCCCAGACCTCCCGGAAGAGGTTCCGCCGGTCGCGCTTCTTCAGGACGACCTGGACGGGACGGAGCGGCCAGGGGAAGCGGAGCGACTCGCGGAACGTCCGGTGCGCCGCCTTCGCCTCGGGAATCGTCTCCCACTCGGCGTAGATCGAGGAGTAGCCGCGCGCGTAGAGGAGGCGGCCCGTCGCCGGGTCGAGGACCTCGAAGCGGTACGAGCCGAGTCCGAGCCCGTCGTCCGCCTTCGTGAGGCCCCCGGCCCAGGGGCCGTCGTTCACGACGCGGTCCACGACGACGATCTCGGTCCCCTTCCCTCCCGTGTGGAGGAGGTCGACGCGCATCGTCTGCGGAGTGAAGTCGTCGAGGAGGGAGGGCGCGGCGCCGGTCCCGGGCGCGGCGCCGAGGAGGAGGAGGGCCGCCCCGAGGGGGGCGAGGGGGAGCAGGGCGCGGAGTCTCATGAGTTCCTCGAGGGAATCGTAGCGGAGCTATGCTGACGGCGTGATCCGGGCGTTCGTCGCGGTCCCCGTCGAGGACGGGGTCGTTCGCCGCCGCCTCGCCGGCGCGCGGAGCCTCCTGCCCGAGCTCCGGGGCGTGCGATGGGTGCCGGAGAGTCAGCTCCATTTCACGCTGAAGTTCCTCGGGGATCTCGAGGAGGATCGCGTCCGGGACGCCCGCGAGGCCACGGCGGCGGCCGCGCAGGCGGCGCCGCGCGCGTTCCAGCTCGCGCTCGAGGGGCTCGGCGTCTTCCCGCCGAGGGGCTCGGCGCGCGTCGTCTGGGCCGGCTGCGGAGCCGGCGCGGCGTCGCTCGCCTCCCTCGCGACGGCCGTCGAGGAGGCGTTCGTCGCCGCCGGCTTCCCCCGCGAGGCGCGGCCGTTCTCCCCTCACCTCACGCTCGCCCGCGTGAAGGACCCGGGTTCGGGGCGGCGCCTGGCGCAGGTCGTCCCCTCGGTGCCGGGAGAGCCGTTCGGGACGCTGCCGATCGGATCGCTCGTCCTTTTCCGGAGCGACCTCTCTCCGTCCGGACCCGACTACTCCGAGCTCCTCCGCGTTGCTCTAGAATCCGACGCTGCACCGCAATAGAGGCCCCGTCCGGGCCGGATGAAGGAGAGCACGATGATCGACTTCTCCCTGACCGAGGAGCAGCAGGCGCTCCAGGAGCTGGCCCGGAAGTTCGCGCGCGAGGAGATGGCTCCGAAGGCGGCGCACCACGACGAGACGGGCGAGTTCCCGGCCGAGATCGCGAGGAAGGCCTGGGAGCTCGGGCTCATGAACACCCACGTCCCGCCCGAGTACGGCGGGATGGGGCTCGGCGTCCTCGACGGCTGCATCATCACCGAGGAGCTCGCCTGGGGCTGCACCGGGATCGCGACGGCGATGGAGGCGAACGCCCTCGCCGCGGCCCCGGTCATCGTCGCGGGAAACGACGAGCAGAAGAAGGAGTTCCTCGGCCGGCTCACCTCCGAGCCTCTCTTCGCCGCCTACGCCGTCACCGAGCCGGGGGCCGGCTCCGACGTCGCCGGGATCCGGACGAAGGCGCGGAAGGTGGGCGACGACTACGTCATCGACGGGACGAAGATGTGGATCACGAACGGCGGCGTCGCGAACTGGTACTTCGTCCTCGCGTACACCGACCCCGAGAAGAAGCACAAGGGGATGTCCGGCTTCCTCGTCCCGCGCGACACGCCCGGAATCACCGTCGGCAAGAAGGAGCAGAACCTCGGGCAGAGGGCGAGCGACACGCGCGGCCTGACGTTCGAGGAGGTGAAGGTCCCCGCGAAGTACCGCCTCGGGAACGAGGGGGACGGCTTCCGGATCGCGATGGCGGCGTTCGACCACACCCGCCCGCCCGTCGCGTCCGGGGCCGTCGGCCTGGCGCAGCGGGCGATGGACGAGTCGGTGAAGTACGCGAAGGAGCGGAAGACGTTCGGGCTCCCGATCGCCGCCTACCAGTCGATCAGCTTCATGATCGCGGAGATGGCGATGAACATCGAGGCGGGGCGCCACCTCGTCCGCCTCGCTGCCTGGGCGATCGACGCCGGGAAGCGGAACACGAAGTACGCGGCGATGGCGAAGGCCTTCTGCGCCGACATGGCGATGAAGGTCGCGACGGACGCCGTGCAGGTCCACGGCGGCTACGGCTACTCGCACGAGTACCCGGTCGAGAAGCTGATGCGCGACGCGAAGATCTACCAGATCTACGAGGGGACGAGCCAGATCCAGCGGCTCATCATCGCCAAGGAGACGTTCGAGCGCTGAGCCTCCTCGAGAGGATCGGCGCGCTCGGGGAGCGGGCCGCCGTCGTCGACCGCAGCGGGCGGACGACGTACGGCGGCCTCCTCGCGTCGTCGGACGCCGTCGCCTCGGCGCTCCTGGCCGGGCGCGCCTCGCTCGAGGGGGAGCGCGTCGCGGTCCTCGCCGAGGCCGGCGCCCCCTTCGTCGCGGCGCTCCTCGGCGCCTGGCGCGCCGGGGGCGTCGCGGTCCCGCTCGCGCTCCCGCACCCGCCGGCCGAGCACGCGCACGTCCTCGACGACTCGGGCGCCACGCTCGCGCTCGCCGATGTCGAGAACGCGGGACGCCTCGCGCCCCTCGCGGCGGAGCGGGGAGCCCGGCTCCTCCCGATCGAGGCGGCGGCGCGGCCCGCCGCGTTTCGGCGGTCGGGGCGTTCCCCGAGCCCGGGAGACGCCGCCCTGATCCTCTACACGAGCGGGACGACGGGGAAGCCGAAGGGGGCCGTTCACACGCACGGGAGCCTCGCGGCGCAGGTCGCGTCGCTCTCCGCGGCGTGGGAGTGGAGCGCGGACGACGCGCTCCCGAACGTCCTCCCGCTCCACCACACGCACGGCCTCGTGAACGTAACGCTCTGCGCGCTCGCGAACGGGGCCCGCGTCGAGATGCTCCCCGGCTTCGACGCGGAGGCGTGCTGGCGGCGCCTCGAGGAGGGCGGCCTCACGCTCTTCATGGCCGTCCCGACCGTCTACGCGAGGCTCGCCGCGGCGTGGGAGGCGGCCGACGCTGCGGCGCGCGCGCGCCGCAGCGACGCCTGCCGCGGGCTCCGGCTGATGGTCTCCGGCTCCGCGGCGCTCCCCGTCCCGCTGTTCGAGACGTGGGAGAGGCTCTCGGGTCACCGGCTCCTCGAGCGCTACGGCATGACCGAGATCGGGATGGCGCTCGGGAACCCGCTCCGGGGCGAGAGGGTCCCGGGGACGGTCGGGGCGCCGATGCCATCCGTCGAGGTGGCTCTCGTGGACGAGTCGGGCGGGGCGTGCCCCGACGGCGCGCCCGGCGAGCTGCGCGTGAAGGGGCCGACGCTCTTCCGGGAGTACCACGGGCGGCCGGAGGAGACGGCGAACGCGTTCGCCGACGGCTGGTTCCTCACGGGCGACGTCGCGGCGTGCGAGGCGGGGCGGTTCCGGATCCTCGGCCGCGCCTCGAGCGACATCCTGAAGACGGGGGGCTACAAGGTCTCGGCGCTCGAGATCGAGGACGCCCTGCGGCTTCACCCTGTCGTGATGGACGCCGCGGTCGTGGGCCTCCCCGACGAGGAGTGGGGCGAGCGCGTCGCGGCTGCGGTCGTGACGGGCGGCGCGCCGCTCTCCCTCGACTCCCTCCGGTCGTTCGCCCGCGAGCGGCTCGCTCCCTACAAGCTCCCGACGCGCCTGCTCGTCCTCGACGACCTCCCGCGGAACGCGATGGGGAAGGTGACGAAAGCGGCCGTCCGGACGCTCTTCGGCGCTCCGTCCTCCGGCCGCTAGAATCCCTCGCAGCGATGCCCTATCTCGTACGGTCCTCGAGCGCCGGTGCTCCTGACGAGCGCTTTCCGCTGAAGCCGGGCGGCAACACCGTCGGGCGTTCCCGCGAGAACGACGTTGTCCTCCTCGACGCGAGCCTGTCGCGGGTCCACGCCCGGGTCGACGTCGAGCCGGACGGGTCGAGCGTCCTCGACCTCGGGAGCCGGAACGGCACGTTCGTCGGCGGGCTCCGCGTCCTCCAGTGCCGGCTCAAGCACGGAGACACGCTGCAGCTCGGGGAGCTCCCTCTCCGTTTCGAGGAGGAGACGTCCCCGGCCCGGTTGGGCTACTCCTCCCCGGAGATGACGCTCCACGGCCTGATCGGGGCGGGTGCGGAGATCGACAAGACGTCGGCGATCCAGCTCCGAGGAGCGCTGCCGATGCAGCGCTCCGAGGCGAAGCTGAAGATCCTGCTGACCGTCTCGCAGATCCTCTCCTCGCCCGAGCCGGTCGACGCGGTCCTGCCGCGGATCGTCGAGCTCCTCCTCCAGATCCTCGACGTCCACCGCGTCGCGCTCCTCCTCCAGGAGGACGGGTCGGACGAGCCGGTCGCGAAGGTCGTGCGGTCGCGGAAGACGATGGCGGAGAGCGATTCGTTCTTCAGCCGGAGCATCGTGCGGCACGTCTTCGAGCGGGGGGAGGGGCTCGTCAGCGACGACGCGCTCGTCGACCCGCGTTTCGCCGGCTCGGCGACCGTCGCCGGCGACTCCATCCGCTCCTCGATGGCGGCGCCGCTGAAGGCGGGCGAGCGGGTGATCGGCGTCCTCTACGTCGACCACCGCTCGATCCCGAACCGCTACTCGAGGGAGGACCTCGAGTTCCTCGGCGCGTTCGGCAGCCAGGCCGCCCAGGCGATCGAGAACGCGCGCCTGACGGCGAAGCTCCAGGAGGAGGCCGTTCGGCGCTCGAGCCTCCTCCGCTTCTTCCCGCCGTCCGTCGTCGGACCCCTCATGGGCTCGGCCGACTTCGGCGCCCGGGTGCGCGACGCCGACGTGACCGTACTCTTCTCGGACATCAGCGGCTTCACGGCGATGTCCTCGGAGCTGGCGCCCCGGGAGGTCGTCGACCTCCTGAACCGCTACTTCCCCGTCATGGCCGACATTGTCTTCCGCCACGAGGGGACTCTCGAGAAGTACATCGGCGACGCGCTGATGGCGATCTGGGGGGTGCCGGCGCCGCATCCGGACGACGCCGACCGGGCCCTCTCGGCCGCTCTCGAGATGCGCCGCGCGCTCGAGAGGCTGAACGCCGCCTGGGGCGAGGGGCGGCGTCTCGAGATCCACGTCGGCCTGAACTCCGGCCCGGTCGCGTTCGGGAACATCGGCTCGCCGCAGTACGTCCAGTTCGCGGCGATCGGCGACACGACGAACGTCTCGGCGCGCGTCTGCACGGCGGCGCAGCCGGGGGAGGTGCTGATCTCGGAGGCGACCCGCCGGCGGCTGACGACGTCGAGGTTCGCGCTCGAGCCGCTGCCTCCGGTCGCGGTCAAGGGGAAGGCGGAGCCGCTCCTCCTCCACCGGGCCCGATGGGCGGCGGCGGAGGAGACGCGGGAGATCGAGCGGGGCGTTCCGGGAGCGTGACCCGGGCCGGCCGCGGACGGCACGGAGCCGCCGCGCTGCCGCCCGCGGCCTAGTCTCCGAAGCTGATGGCGAGGTCCCGCGCGGTCTTGATCGTGTCGCAGTCGAGCGGGACGGACTTCATCCGGCTCGTCGCGTCCTCGAGCGGGACGTAGTTCACCGTCGGCGGGGCGAGGGCGACCATGATGCCGCTCTGCCCCTCCTCGAGCGCGCGGACGGCGGCCGCGCCGAAGCGGAGCGCGAGGAGACGGTCGAAGGAGGACGGAGTCCCGCCGCGCAGGAGGTGGCCGAGGACGACGGTCCGCACCTCGCGTCCCGTCAGCTCCTCGAGCCCCTTCATCACGCGCTCCCCGGCGCCCGCGAGCCGCTCCATCGCGCCCGCCTCGCGCGGGCCGAGCGTGGAGACCGTCCCCCCCTTCGGCTTCGCCCCTTCGGCGACGACGACGATGGCGTGGCGCTGGCCCGACTCCTCGGTGCGCCGCAGGTGCTCCGCCACCTTCTCGAGGTCGTACGGGATCTCGGGGATCAGGATGGCGTCGGCGTTCCCGGCGACGCCCGAGTCGAGGGCGATCCAACCGGCGTAGCGCCCCATCACCTCGACGACCATGATCCGGCGGTGCGCCTCGGCCGTGGAGTGGAGGCGGTCGATCGCCTCGGTCGCGAAGGATCGCGCCGTGTCGAACCCGAACGTGATGACCGTCCGGTCCAGGTCGTTGTCGATCGTCTTCGGGACGCCGACGACCCGGAGCCCCTTCTTCGCGAGGACGTTCGCGATCGCGAGGGAGCCGTCGCCGCCGATCGAGACGAGGGCGTCGATCTCGTGGAGGGCGAAGGCGCGGACGAGCTCGTCGGTCCGATCGACCTCGATCGTCGTCCCGTCAGGCTGGCGGACCGGGAAGCGCAACGGGTTCCCTCGGTTCGTCGTCCCGAGGATCGTCCCGCCGAGGGAGGCGATTCCCTCGACCCGCGTCCGGCTCAGCGAGACCAGCCCCCCGTCGGGGTACTGCTCGGGGAAGAGGAGGCCGTTGTAGCCGTCGCGGATCCCGAAACAGCGCCAGCCGCGGTTCAGGGCGGCGCTCACGACGCCGCAGATGACGGCGTTCAGGCCGGGGGCGTCGCCGCCCCCGGTGTTGATCGCGATGTTCCGGACTCGGGCCATCGTGCGTCCCCCTTCCCGCCCCCAGGGCGGACGAATCGCGAGCTCAGGTCAGGTCGAGCGCTCGCCCGAGATGCTCGACGAGGACCTCCGCCCCCTCGAGCCCGACGGAGAGCCGGATCAGACCGGGCGTGATCCCGCGGGCGAGCCGGTCCGCCTCCGGGACGACGGCGTGCGTCATCGAGGCCGGGTGCTGGATGTAGGTGATGCAGGAGCCGAGCGACACGGCGAGCTCCATCGGCGTGTCCTTGCGGCCGAAATAGTTCATCACCGTTTCGCCGGCCGAGACCCCGCCCTTCACCTCGAACGTCAGGATCGCCCCGCCCGAGCGCATCTGGCGGCGGACGAGGTCCGCCTGGGGGAAGTCCGGCAGGCCGGGGTAGCCGACCGACGCGACCTTCGGATGCGTCGAGAGGAAGCGGGCGATCTCGAGCGCGGTCGCGCTCTGCTGGGCCTCCCTCGGTGCGAGGCTCTGGACCGTCATGCCGTTCAGCCACGAGTCGAACGGGGAAGGCGTGGCGCCGACGTCCTTGTACCAGGGGAAGAAGTCGGTCTTCATGAACCGGAACGGTCCGAGGAGCGCGCCGCCGATCGAGGTCGAGTGGCCGTTCACGAACTTCGTCAGCGAGTGCATGACGAGGTCGGCGCCGAGCCGGAACGGCTGCTGGAGGTAGGGCGAGCAGAACGTGTTGTCGACGACGAGGAGGACTCCGCGCGGCTCGGTGAGGCGCGAGATCGCCTCGATGTCGGCGATCCGGAGCGTCGGGTTCTCCGGCGACTCCAGGAAGACCATCGCGACGTTCGGGTGGGCGTCGAGCGCGGCCTCGACGGCCGCGACGTTCCCCATGTCGCAGAAGACCGCCTCGACGCCGAACTTCCCGAGCCCCCGGAAGAGGCTGTCGGTGCAGCCGTAGACGTTCCCCGCGAGGATCGCGTCGCCGGCCCGGCAGACCGCGAGGGCGAGCGTCGAGATCGCTCCCATCCCCGAGCCGAAGATCAGGGCGCCGATCGTCGGCTCCTTCTCGTCCACCGCGAGGGCCTTCTCGATGACGTGGTGGGCCTCGAGCTGGAAGAGGACCCGCTCGAGGTATTCGGTCGTCGGGTTCCCGAGGCGGGTGTAGATCCGGGCGTAGGGGCGCTCGCCTCCCTTGGCCATCCCGAGGAAGCGGTCGGCGCCGTCGCGGACGTCCTTGAACGGGAACGTGGAGCGCTGGTGGATCGCGGGGAGGCCGGTGCCCGCGGCGAGGGTCCGGAAGACCCCCTCGTCGAGCTGCTTCACCTCGTCCCGCACCCAGCGGGTCTTCCGTTCGAGCCACCAATCCCACCATTCCCAGCGGGCCGATCCGAGAAGGGGTCTGGAGGTCGCGCACTCTGCAGTCAGCATGGCGCGATCTTAGAACGCGGGGAGATCGCCCGTCTCCGCACGGAGAGCCCATCGCAGCTTCGCGGGACGGGCGCGCGGGTTCGCCCGGACCTCCTCCGGCCCGGGGCGAACGGGCTCGCGGGACCAGTCGGAGAAGACGCCGGCCCTCGCCCCGGCCTGGAACGCCTTCTTCACGAGCCGGTCCTCGCCGGAGTGGAACGTCAGGATCGCGACGCGCCCGCCGGGCGCGAGGCACCCGGGGAGCGCCGTCAGCAGGGCGCGGAGCGCGCCGAGCTCGTCGTTCACCTCGATCCGGAGCGCCTGGAACGTCTGCCGCACGGGGTCGTCCCCCTCCTCCTGCCGGACGCGCTCCGGCAGCGCGGAGAGGGCCCGACGGACGGCGTCCGCGAGGGCCGCGGTCGTGTCGACCGGCCGGAGCCCGCGTGCGGTGACGACCGCCCGGGCGATCGCCGCCGCGTGCGGCTCGTCGGCGTTCTCCTCGAGGAGCGCGGCGAGGCGCGCTTCGGAGACGCGCGCAAGGAGCTGCGCGGCGGAGAGGCCGCGGACGGGGTTCATCCGCATGTCGAGCGGCCCGTCCTCGCGGAACGTGAAACCGCGCGCCGGGTCGTCGAGCTGCATCGAGGAGACGCCGAGGTCCGCGAGGAGGAGGTCGACCGTCTCGAGCCCGAGGCCGGAAAGGACCTTCGAGAGCCCTGCGAAGCTCGACCGGCGGACGGTGAGGACCTCCTCGCCGAACCCGAGGTCGCGCAGACGCGCCTCGGTCCTCGGGAGCTCGACGGGGTCCGCGTCGAGTCCGACGAGCCGGCCGCCCGGGAGGAGTCGCGGCAGGAGCGCCGCGGCGTGGGCGCCGTATCCGAGCGTCGCGTCGACGGCGACGAGGCCGGGCGCGGGCCGGAGAGCGTCGAGGACCTCCGCGACGAGGACGGGACGGTGCGTCCCGGCCGGGGTCTTGCCCGACGCGACGACCTTCGCGACCGTCTCGGGGAAGCGGGCCGGATCCCGCTCCTTGTACTTCTCCTCGAAGCGGCGCGGGTTGCGTCCCGGATAGCGCGGGCGCCGGCGGGGTCGGGGCTCGTCCACGCGTCGATTGTGCGACGGTCACGGTCCGGCCCGCCGCGACGGCCCCGTCGCGGCGGACCGGACTCTCAGGGCTTCGCGGTCGGGCGGGGAAGCTCGATCGCCGTCCCGACGGCGTCGGGGAGCGCCACCCCGAGGAGCTTTCCGACGGTCGGGGCGAAATCGTACGGGGTTCGCTCGGCGTCGGAGACCCCGGCTGCCACGCCGCCGCCCCAGAAGAGGAGCGGGACGTGCGTGTCGTAGACGTATTGGGAGCCGTGGGTCCCGCCGCGCGCGTCGGGGTAGAGGATCACGCCGCGCCGGGGGATCAGGAGCGCCTCGCCCGACCGCTCCGCGTCGTAGTCGTTCAGCGCGAAACGGACGTCGCGGTCGTTCCGGTCCCAGCTCTCCTTCCTCGAGGCGAGGAGGACCGTCCGGAACTCTTCGTGCCAGAGGCGGGCGATCGCCCCGGGGAGGACCCGGTCGACGTCGTCCCGCGTCACGGCCCGCCCGGCCTCGCCGCACGGGCCGGCGGCGGTCCGCATCGCCGGCAGGGCCGGGAGGTTGTACTTCACGTCGAAGCCCTCGTTCCCGAAGATCGGGCGCGAGCCGGGCGGGAGGCAGAGCTCCTCGCAGACGTAGCGGTTGAGGCGCTCCTCGAAGTTCGTCACGGCGCCGCTTCCCGTCAGGATGCGGCCGCCCGTGAACGTCCTGTCGACCCGGGCCTCGCGCTCGGGGATCGTCTGGAAGCCGTGGTCGGCGGAAAGCGCGAGGACGACCTTGCCGTCGGGAAACGTCCTCCCGAGCGCCTCGAGCAGGCGCCCGAGCTGAACGTCCAGCCGCCGGAGCGCGTCGAGGTTCTCCTCCGACTCGGCGCCGTACGCGTGGGAGACGGTGTCCTGCCCCGAGAGCGAGAGGCAGAGGAGGTCGGGCTGCTCCTCGTGCCCGAGCTCGAGCTCCTTCGAGGCGAGGACCTCGAGCGCGAGGTCGATCGTCAGCTCGTCGATGAACGGGCTGTAGTAGAGGCCGTGGAAGTAGCCGTTCGAGGCGAGGGACATGTCCTTGTCCCAGCCGAGGCCGTTCACGGGGATCTGGAACGGACGCATCTCGAGCTCCGGGACCGGCCGGGCCGTCGCCGGCGACGGCGGCGGGAGGCAGGCGGGGTCGGCCATCTTCCGCCAGGAAAGGCCGATCCGCCGCGGCAGGTGCCCGCCGGCCCGCGTCCGGTTGTAGCGCTCGACGATCCCGGAGACGACGGCGCCCGCCGGCGAGCGGACGTCGTAGGCGGGGGAGCTGACGAAGCGTCCGGTCCTCTGGTCCCACCAGTAGACGGCGTGCTCCCGCCGCTTCCCGGCCATGAAGATCGCGCCGCGGTCCTTGCCCGAGAGCGAGACGACGCGCGAGGCCGGGTACTTCTCGAGCAGCCGGTCGCCGAGGGTCGGGACCCTCAGGTTGCCCGGCCCGGGGCGGAAGGCGTCGACTCCCGTCTCCGGGTCGACGTAAGGCTGGTCGGTGCAGTAGACGGGGCGGAGAGAGCCGTCGGCGCGCGGCTCGAACCAGCGGTTCGCGACGATGCCGGTGACGCGAGGCGGGGCGCCCGTGCCGAGCGAGGCGTGACCCGGCCCCGTCTCGGTGTTCAGGTGGGCGTAGTGCGCGTTCCTCTCGACGTGCCCCTCGTCGAGGAGCTGCTTCAGCCCGGCGACGAAGTAGGGCCGGTAGTCGAGCAGGCGCTTCATCTGGACGCCGTCCACCGAGACGAGGACGGCGAGACGCGGCGACCGGGCCGGGGGCGCGGAGGCTTCGCGGCGCGCGGCCTGGGCCAGCGCGAGGAACGAGACGACGAGCGAGAGCCCGAGGGCGAGAGTCGAGGCGCGGATCTTCTTCATTCTGCTGGGGGCGGACCCGGGAAGGGAGCGCCGGAGGCGATTCTAAGCGCGGGCGGGAGCCGGACCCGGGGCCGCGCCCTGCCGCGGGGCCCATTCCCGAAAGCGTCGAACGTGTTGCTAAGATCACGGAAAACACGAACGCACTGAAGGAGCATTCGCGCCATGAGAACGCACGTGCACTCGTTTCGGATGACCGGCCTCCTCTTCCTGGCCGCGCTCGTCGCGCTGCCGGCCTTCGCCGCAGGGAAGCGGTTCCAGGACGACGACGCCTCCCGCGAGAAGGACGAGCCGACGACCTGGCTCAAGGACTACGACAAGCTCGTCGAGGGGAAGGAGGCCGACTGGGTCTTCTTCGACGGCTACTCGGCCGGCAGCTTCAAGAGCGTGGCCGTGAAGGAGTTCTCCGCGTCCGAGAAGGACAAGGAGGCGCGCCACGCCGCCGAGTACGGCAAGGAGTACGCCGAGCAGTGGATCCAGGAATCGAAGAAGCTCGGCTGGGAGGTCGTGAAGGACGGCAAGGCCGACCTGACGATCGAAGGGAACGTCGCGCACGCCTGGGAGCCGAGCGGCGCGGCGCGTTTCTGGGGTGGCTGGTACGCGAACCCGGGAGCGGTCCAGGAGCTGATCGGCAAGGACGCCTCCGGGAAGATCGTCTTCCAGATCCGCCACAAGTCCCGCGGCTCCACGGTGAAGGACGCCATCGAAAACGGGCTCGAGGACGTCGTCAAGTCGCTCGAGAAGGGGAAGTGACCTCCGGGGTGCCGGAGAACACCCGCGGGTGAAGAAAGCGGCGGCCCCGGCCGCCGCTTTCGCGTTTCCCGGGGGGCCGGCCGCCGCGCCGCAGGCGCGGGGTCCCCGCGGCGGAACGACGTGCGGGAAGAGAGGAGAGGCGGCTCGGAGGGGGTCCGGGGGGACCGGCCGCCGCGCCGCAGGCGCGGGGTCCCCCCGGGAACACTTCAGCTCAGATCAGCTGGTTCTGGTACGCGTAGACGACGGCCTCGAGCTTCGAGTGGACGTTCAGCTTCCGGAGGATGTTCTGGATGTGGTTCCTCACGGTGACGTCGCTGATGAAGAGCTGCTCGCCCATCTCGTCGGTCTTCTTCCCCTCGGAGAGAAGGCGGAGGACCTCCTGCTCGCGCTTGGTCAGCGGAGAGGTCGTCGGGCGCGGCGGGACGAGCGGCGCGAGGCTCGGGTGCTGGACGGGGCCCGAGAAGCGCTGGAAGAACCCTCCGGGGTCGGGATGTGCGCCGTTCGTCTCGGCGAGGATGTGGACGAGGGTCGTCAGCTCGGGGCGCTGGCCGGGAATCGAGAGGATCGAGCAGCGGAGGCGCTTCGGCCCGGCGTCGCGGGACTCGAGAACGATCTCGAAGGGCTGGATCGTCTCGCCGCGGTCGCGCATCCGGAGGATCGGGCACTCCCCGAAGCAGTAGCGGTTTCCGTAGACGTCCCGGCCCGACATCGCCTGGTGACAGCTTCGCCCGAGGACGTCGGCGGCGGGGTAGCCGAGGAGCCTCTCCGCGCCGGTGTTCCAGAGGACGATTCGGTCCGAGGAGTCGATCGCGAAGACGGCCTTGCCGCTCTTGGAGAGGAGCTCGAGGAGGTCCTCGTGGCTGTCGGGCGCTTCCATTCCGGGGGCGGATTCTACCCTCGGATCTGATGCGAATGCACCAGCTTCAATCCCCATTTCTCATCAGGCGATGCATCACCCCGGCCAGCTGGAAGTCGAGCTCGGTGACCCCGCCCGCATCGTGCGTCGTGAGCGCGACCGACACGCGCGACCAGACGTTGGTCCACTCGGGGTGATGGCCCATCTTCTCTGCCGCGAGCGCGACCCGCGTCATGAACGCGAACGCCTCCGGGAAGTCGGCGAAGACGAGCTCGCGGCGGAGCGCGCCTTCCGTGAAGGTCCAGCCGGGAAGCGAGGCGAGGCGGTCGGCGATCTCGCCGGGGGAGAGCGGGGCGGGACGAGGCATCGGCTCCTCCGCGGGGCGCGGTGGCCCCGGCACGTAAACTCCTGAGTGTATGCGGATCGCCGTCGCCATGTCGGGCGGGGTCGACTCCTCGGTCGCGGCGCTCCTTCTCGCGAGGGAGGGAGCGGAGGTGGTCGGGGTCTCGATGCACCTGTGGGACCACGACCGCGAGGGCGGCGGGTCCGGCGAGGGGCGCTGCTGCACCCTCGACGACCTTCGCACGGCGCGCCGGGCCGCCGAGGCGATCGGCGTCCCGCACTACACGCTCGATCTCAGGGAGCGGTTCCTCGAAGCGGTCGTCCGCCCGTTCGTCGCGTCGTACCTGAAGGGCGAGACGCCCGTGCCGTGCCTCGCCTGCAACACGGAGGTGAAGTTCGACGCGCTTTTCCGGAGAGCGCGGGCGCTGGGATGCGAGGCGGTGGCCACGGGGCATTACGCGCGCCTCGAACGGGACGCGGAGACGGGAGAGCTTCGGCTGCTCAAGGCCCGCGACGCGGCGAAGGACCAGACCTATTTCCTCTACGAGCTGACGCCCGAGCAGCTCGCCGGGGCCCGGTTCCCGCTCGGCGACCTGACGAAGGCCGAGGTCCGGGAGCTCGCACGCGAGGCCGGGCTGCCGAACTGGGACAAGCCCGACTCGCAGGAGATCT
>JAKLER010000056.1 GCA_022711615.1 Acidobacteriota bacterium | reverse complement strand
CACACACATCCCGCTCCACTTCACAGCGCTCTTCCGCGCATGCTCATGCTCCTCGGCGGTCGGGCCTAACCCGGCGTGCAGCGGACTTCGCTTCGCTCGCCGCTGACGCTACGGTTAGGCCACGGCGGACAGGTCCCCGGCAGGCTCTTGACTCGTAGTAACGGCGCCCGTTACTATCCCCGTGCGTGATCCGCTCCTTCCGCGACTCAGACACGGAAGCGCTCTTTCAACGTCGCCGCTCGCGTCGTCTACCTGCCAGTCTTCAACGCGTCGCGCTTCGGAAACTCGTCATTCTCGATGCGGCCGACTCCCTCGCCGACCTGCGCGTCCCGCCCGGCAATAGGCTCGAGCCTCTCAAGGGCGACCGTACGGGCCAGCACAGCATCCGCATCAACGAACAGTGGCGCATCTGCTTCGTCTGGCGCGCCACCGATGCCTTCGACGTCGAGATCGTCGACTACCACTCGTAGGTGACCGCCGTGGCAAAGCTCGCACCCATCCATCCTGGCGAAGTCCTCCTGGCCGAGTTCCTTGAGCCCCACGGGCTCAGCCAATACCGCCTGGCCAAGGACATTCGTGTCCCGGCTCGGCGTGTCAACGAGATCGTCCTCGGCAAGCGCGGCATCACCGCTGACACGGCGCTTCGGCTCTCGCGGTATTTCGGTACCTCCGAACGCTTCTGGCTCAACCTTCAGGTTCGCTTCGAGCTCGAGACCGAACGAGACCGCGCCGGGGCACGCATCGCTCAGGAGGTCCCGGTCCTTTCGAAGGCGAGTTGAGCCGTGCCCTCCTAAGGTGTTGGCCGGAAGACACGTCGTATCAACGACTTACAGAAGCCGCAAGAAGGGCGTAAGCGGCGCGTCTTCTGGCCAACACTTTCAGGCTCTGTCGGGGCCGAAGGTCCCGTCCGGTCCTAACCCGGCGTGCAGCGGACTTCGCTTCGCTACGCTCGCTCGCCGCTGACGCTACGGTTAGGCGCGGCACGCGAACGACACGCGTCGTGTTCGCGTCCGCATGCGGGCCGCCTGCGCAGCACCCGTTCCACGCGCCCCTCGGCAGACTCGCAACGGTCTACGATCCCCTCGTGGCACAACGCCCTCACACGCCACGCGTGACGTCCGCGCATCTGAATGCCTCCCGCGAGCGTGACGAACCCGTGTCTCCAGCGTTTCTCCGCGAGCTCAAGCGAAGGCTCAAAGACGCTCGCGACCCCACGCGGTACGTAATCGTCTCTGCGTTCGGCCCACGGTTCCTTCTCTACTACAACGTCCTCGACGGCGCCTACCCCCTCAACGACCTGTCCCATGCCACGCTCTTCAAACGGCTCGCCGAGGCCAAAGCAGTCATGGCCTGCCTCAGCGAGGGCCACGCTGTGATGACCGTGCGTCTAACCAAGGACGGTCGCGTCAAGCGCCTTACCCCGCTCCGAATGCTCCTCCGCGAGACCGAACGACGGAGCCACAAACGAAAGGACCCCGCCTAATCCCGTATCTGGACTCCTCCTGTCGAGCGGAAACGGGTGGTGCCCGGTCGCTTCGTGGAGTGGTTCCCGCGGACTCGGCGTCGAAGGCGACGAGAGAGGAGAGGTCGCGACAGCAGTCGTATCTCCGGCCTGTATGTGGAGCGGCACGCCGTCTCCGGGCCATGATGAGGTTCGCGCACGGAGAGCCAATCGCGTAGCACGGCTTCTTCGAGCCACCGGGGTTATCGGCTTTCCTCCGTGACGGTCGGACCGTTCTCATCATCTCGTTGGTTTCGAAGCGTTCGCCGGTGGGATGCCCGACCCGTTCTCACATTCTCAGAGGGTCTCCTCGAGCACTCGGCCCTCGTAGGGCCTGTCCTTCAGCCACACCGCCCAGGCGATTCGGGTCAGCTTGTTCGCCAGTGCCACCGTCGCCTTGTTGTGGCCCTTCCTCTTCTGCGTCTCCAGCGCCCAGGTCCTGAGCCGGTCGTTCTGCCTCTTCACCGACGCGGCCCGAAGCACCGACCGCGCTCCGTGCGTGAACAGCATCCGAACGTATCCGTCACCCCGCTTGGTGATCGATCCCAGCCGTCTGCGGTCACCGCTGGAGCTCTCTCTCGGAACCAGGCCCAGGAACGACGCCAGGTGCCGGCCCGACGGGAATCGGCCCGGCTCTCCGACGGAGCCGATCCGCGCCGTCGCCGTCAACAGCCCGATGCCCGGGACCGTCTGCAGCCGAACCGCTGCAGCCATCTCCCGGGACATCCGTTTCAGCGTGCTCTCGGCCTCCTCGATCCGACGGTCCAGGTCCCGGACCTCCTCCGCCGTCGTTCGCAGTAACGCCTCGAGTGTTCCCGGCACCCGACCTGCCTCCATCGCGCCCGTCAGGGCCGGCAGGACCCTCGTGGCGCCCACCGGCACCGCCACCCCGAGCTCCCGCAGGAAGCCCCGAATCGCATTCAGCCGCGCCGTGCGCGTCGCCATCCATCCCGACCGCAACCTGTGCACCGCCACCAGCGCCTGTTGCGCCACCGTCTTCACCGGCACCGGCACGATCTCCTCGTTGCGGTCCGCTTCCAGCAGCCCCTTCGTGTCCGTGCGGTCCGTCTTGTTCCGCAGCACGTAGCGCCTCACCTGCCCCGGCGGCAGCAGGACCATCTCGTGCCCGTACCACTCGAGTTCCCGCGCCAGCGCGTGCGCCGCCCCACACGCCTCGATCACCACTCGCGCCGGTTCGCGGTTCGCGAAGAACCTCAGCATCTGGCTCTTCGTGAACCGTCGCCGCTCCTTCACCCGCCCGGGCTCGTCCGAGACGGCCACCTCGAACACGTTCTTGGCGATGTCCATCGCGATCGTCGTATGCTTTTCCACGGGCTCCTCCTTTCTGGTGCTCCTTCCAGAGCATCAGACGCCTTGGCACTCTGATGCCGTTCAGGCGCTCCGGAGGAGTCCATCGCATCGCGTCCAGCGGACTCGCGGCGCTTCGCGCCGCTCGCCGCTGACGCTGCGGTTAGCTGCGCTACCGTGGTGATGCTCGTCGCGCATCCCGCGCCATCGCCCTCGGGCAACGTCCTGCACGCGTCCGCGCCCGTCACCCCCAGGCCCGCCATTCCCCGCGCGGTCGCGGCCACGCCTTTCCGCTTTCGGCGTCGTGTCGGATCCCTTCGCCTCTGGCACATCCCCGGCATACGCACGGCGGCGAAACGGAGCTGCACCCGGGTCGCCTTCAGCGCAGACGATCTGCGAATCGCCTGAGCCCTTCCGCGAGGGCGGGATCTTCGAGCGTCTGGACGAGGAGGTCGCTCACGCCGCCCCAGACGATCTGGACGGCGATCGCGAGGAGGACGAAGGCGCTGATCTGGCTGATCGTCGCGGCCCCCGTGTCGCCCATCCTCCGGATGACCGGCCCGCTGAAGCGGTAGAAGACGAAGACCGTCGCTCCGGCGAGGAGGATGCCGCAAGCCGTCGCGAGGAAGGCGAGGAGCGTCGAGGCCTCCAGGATGTGCCCGCGCGGGACGAGGCTGAGGGTCACGGCCATCGCCCCCGGCCCCGCCGTGACCGGCATCGTGAGCGGGAAGAAGGCCTTGTTCTCCATCGAGGAACGGATCTCGGCCTGCTCCTCCTCGGAGACCCGCGGGTCCTTGTTCAGCATGTGCCAGGCGGAGTGGAAGAGGAGGATGCCGCCGGCAATCGCGACGACCGGGATGGAGATTCCGAGGATCTTCAGGATCCATCCCCCGACGAGGAGGAGGACTGTCAGGAAGAGGGCCGTGTAGACGCCGATCAGGAGGGCGAGGCGGTTCCGCTCGCGGTCCGTCACGGCGCTCGTCAGCCCCAGGAAGACCGGGGCCATCGCGGGCGGATTGAGGATGGGGAACAAAGCCAGCCAGGTGAAGGACATCTGGGCGAGGAAGGTCGTCATGCAGCTCCCGCGGCGACCCGGCGTCCGCGGCGGGGATGCTAGCGCAGGCCGCCGACCGCCGTCCCGCCGGACCGAGGCGTTAGGATTCCGGGGCCGCCGACACTTCCGCGGGAGACCGAACCGATTCCGGCGGATGGAACCCTATCCGACCCAAGCGAGGTTGCCGATGAAGCTGTTCCGATCGTCGCTCCTGATCCCCGCCCTGGTCCTCCTCGTCGCGATGCCCGCTACCGCCGACATGAGGGGCGTCCCCGCCCCCGACGACCGCCCGCAGGCGACGATCGAGGGGACGATCACCTCCGTGAACGTCCCGATCGCGGGCGGAGGGCCGATCGTCACACTTCTCAACGGCCTCGTCGCGTTCGACGCGACCGGCGCGACGGTCCGGTATTTCAACGGACTCTCCGCGACGGCCGACACCCTCGCCGCGGGCCAGCGCGTCCTCGCCCTCCTCGACCCGGCCACCGCCCCGCTCCGGGCAACGACCGTCGTCATCCTCTCCGACAGGGCCGACGTCACGTTCTCCGGGCGCGTCGACGCGGTCGACCTCGGCGCCGGGACTCTCACGGTCCTCGGGTTCACGTCGAAGGTGACGGACCGAACCGTCTTCGGCGGACCGTTCGATGGCGTCGGCTCGAAGGGCCTCGAGGACGTCCGCGTCGGCGACATGGTCTTCGTGGAGGCGAAGGCGGACGCCGGCGCGCTCCTCGCGACGAAGGTCATGAAGCTCGGCGCGCCTTCGGACTCGGTCCGCCGGATTCACGGGACGATCGCCTCGATCGGCGAGGCCGCGTGGACGATCACGATCCCCGACGGCTCCACGCTCACGGTGAAGGTCGGACCGGAGACGAAGGTCACCGGCGCCCCGAAGGTCGGCGACACCGTCGACGTCCTCGCGCGCCCCCAGTCCGACGGCTCCCTCCTCGCCGTCGCGATCTTCAAGTCGGTTCCGCCGCCTTCCGTCACGCTCGAGCGATTCGAGGGGGTCGTGAAGGCGATCGGGGCGACGGCCTGGACGATCGCCCCGAAGGGCGGCGGCTCCGATCGGACGTTCGCCGTCGACGGGGAGACGAAGGTTCTGGGAAGCCCGGCCGTGGGCGACACCGTCGGCGTCCTCGCGAAGAAGCTCGACGACGGCAGCTGGCTCGCCGTCGTCATCGCGAAAGCGATGGTCTCCGGCCCGGCGCGAACCGAGGTCGAGTTCGAGGGCATCGTGAAGAGCATCTCGCCGGGCAACCCGACCGGCGTCTGGAGCGTCGGAGAGACGAAGGTCGTCGTGACGAGCCGGACCGTCGTGAAGGGCGAGCCGAAGGTGGGCGACACCGTCAAGGTCGAGGGGCTGAAGAACCCGGACGGCGTCGTCCAGGCCTCGAAGATCGAGAAGCGCTGACGGTCCGAAGGCCCCCTCCGCGCCGGCGCGGAGGGGGCGGGGGCGGCCCGGCCGTTCCCGACTTCGCGGTGCGGAGGCCCCGCCCGTCAGCGGAAGACCTGCATGGCCCGGAGCTCGCGGATCCGGTCGCGCAGCTGCGCGGCCGTCTCGAACTCGAGCTCTCGGGCCGCCTCCTTCATCTTCTTCGAGAGGGAGGCGATCTCCTCCTCGATCGAGCGGTCGTCCCGCAGGGCGTCCTTACCGGCCGCCCGAAGCGCGGGAGAGTCGCCGTAGTCGAGGTTCGACATCTTGAGGAGGGGCGAGTCGAGCGACTTGACGATCGTCTCCGGGACGATCCCGTGCTCGAGGTTGTAGGCCTCCTGGATCGCCCGGCGGCGCGCGGTCTCGTCCATCGCCCGCCGCATCGAATCGGTCACGACGTCCGCGTAGAAGACGACGAGGCCGTTCAGGTTCCGGGCGGCCCGCCCCGCCGTCTGGACGAGCGCCGTCTCCGAGCGGAGGAACCCCTCCTTGTCGGCGTCGAGGATCGCCACGAGCGAGACCTCCGGCAGGTCGAGCCCCTCCCGGAGGAGGTTGATCCCGACGAGGCAGTCGAAGACGCCGCGCCGCAGGTCGCCGAGGATCTGGACCCGCTCCAGCGTCTCGACGTCGGAGTGGAGGTAGCGGGCCCGCACGCCGAGCTCGAGAAAGTAGCTCGTGAGGTCCTCGGCCATCCTCTTCGTCAGCGTCGTGACGAGGGTCCGCTCGCCCTTCGCCGCCCGCTCGCGGACGCGCCCCAGGAGGTCGTCGACCTGTCCCTTCACCGGGCGGACCTCGATCCTCGGGTCGACGAGCCCGGTCGGGCGGATCACCTGCTCGACCACCTCGCCTCCGGCCTGCTCCAGCTCGTACGAGGCGGGCGTCGCCGAGACGTAGACGCGCGGGCCGACGCGCTCGAGCCACTCCTCGAACCGGAGCGGCCGGTTGTCGAGCGCGGACGGGAGGCGGAAGCCGTACTCGACGAGCGTCTCCTTCCGGGACCGGTCGCCGTGGTACATCGCGCGGAGCTGCGGGATCGTCTGGTGGCTCTCGTCGACGATCGTCAGGTAGTCGGCCGGGAAGTAGTCGAGGAGGGTCGGCGGCGGCTCGCCCGCGGTCCGCCCGGAGAGGTGCCGCGAGTAGTTCTCGACGCCGGCGCAGTAGCCGATCTCCCGCATCATCTCGAGGTCGAAGCGTGTCCTCTGCTCGAGCCGCTGCGCCTCCAGGAGCTTCTTCTGCGCCGTCAGGTCGGCCACCCGCGTGACGAGCTCCGCCTCGATGGAGCCGAGGGCCCGCTGCCGCACCTCCTCCGGCGTCACGTAGTGCGACTTCGGGTAGAGCGAGAACTCCCCGAGCGTCTCGAGGACCTTCCCGCGGAGGAGGTCGATCCGGGAGACCTTCTCGATCTCGTCGCCGAAGAACTCGACGCGGACCCCCGTGTCCTCGTACGAGGGGTGTATCTCGAGGACGTCCCCGCGGACGCGGAACGTCCCGCGGTCGAGGTCGAGGCTCGTCCGCTCGTACTGCGCCTCGACGAGACGCTTCAGGTACCAGGTCAGACCGTAGCGCGCGCCGGTCTTCAGCTCGATCGCCATTCGCCCGAACGACTCAGGGCTCCCGAGGCCGTAGATGCAGGAGACCGAGGCGACGATGAGCACGTCGCGCCGCTCGAAGAGAGCGGCCGTCGCGGCGATCCGGAGCTTGTCGATCTCCTCGTTGATCTGGGTTTCCTTCTCGATGAAGGTGTCGGACTGCGGGACGTACGCCTCGGGCTGGTAGTAGTCGTAGTAGGAGACGAAGTACTCGACCCGGTTCCGCGGGAAGAAGCGCTTGAACTCCTGGTAGAGCTGCGCGGCGAGCGTCTTGTTGTGGGAGAGGACGAGCGTCGGGCGGTCGAGCGCCTCGACGACCTTCGCCATCGTGAACGTCTTTCCCGACCCGGTGACGCCGAGGAGGACCTGCTGCTCGCGCCCCTCCCGGAAGCCGCGGACGAGCGCCTCGATCGCCGCCGGCTGGTCCCCCTGCGGCGTCAGCTCGGAGACGACCTCGAAGAGGCTCACTTCTTCGGCATGGAGCGGAGGTGCTCCGTCAGGCCCTTGAGCTCCTCCCGGGAGACCGTCCGGTCCTCGAGCGCCGCGACGATCTTCTTCTGAAGCGCCTGGATGTCGTCCGGCTTCGCCTTCCCCGCCTTCGCCGTCTCGACGAAGGCCGCGTATTCGGTTCGGAAAGCCTCCCGGTCGGCAGCCGGGACCTCGGCCGCGATCGCGGCGACGACCTGGCTCTCGGTGGCGCCGAGGAGCGACTCCATCAGCTGAGGCGCCTTCCGCAGGAAGAGGACCATCCCGATGATCAGGAGGACCGACAGGCCGGCGCAGCCGACGAGGCCCCACTTCAGGACGCCGGCCGGCCGCGCGTCCTTCTCCTCCCGGATCGCGTCCGGGCCGCCCGGGGAGATCGGGGGGGGCGGGGTGCTGCTCATCCTCTGCCTCCTCGCGGTGTCTCCGCCCCGGGGAACGGGCCGGAGGTGCATGTGAGAATACCTCCGTGCTCGGGCGTCGCGCCGCCGCGCTCCTCGTCCTCCTCCTCCCGGTCCTCCTCGCGGCGGGGCTCGGGGTCGGTGCCGGCTGGGCGGCGTCGCGGCTCATCCGGGTCCCGAAGGTCGAGCAGCTCGCGAGCTACCGGCCCGACATCGTCACCGAGATCCGGGGAGCCGACGGTTCGATCGTCGCGCGCTTCGCCATCGAGCGGAGGTTCCTCGTCACGCGGGACCAGCTCCCCGAGGTCCTCGTCCAGGCGGTCCTCGCCGCCGAGGACGCGCGGTTCTACGACCACGGCGGCGTCGACATCATCCGGATCGGCGGCGCCGCGCTCCGCGACCTCGCGACGCGCCGGCTCGCCGAGGGCGCCTCGACGATCACGCAGCAGCTCGCGCGGTCGGTCTTCCTGACGCCGCAGAAGTCTTTCGCCCGGAAGCTCAACGAGGTCTTCCTGACGGTCGAGATCGAGAAGCGGTTCTCGAAGGACCAGATCCTGACGATGTACCTCAATCAGGTCTACCTCGGCCACGGCAACTACGGCGTCGAGGCGGCGTCGACCTGGCTCTTCAACCACCCGGCGCGGGAGCTCACGCTGACGGAGGCGGCGCTCCTGGCCGGGCTCATCCAGCGGCCGGAGGCGTTCTCGCCGGTCCGGAACCCCGCGGGAGCGAAATCGCGCCGCGACCTCGTCCTGCGCCGGATGGCCGAGGTCGGATACATCGACGCGGCGACGGCCGCCGCCGCGAAGGCGGAGCCGATCGTCCTGTCCCGCTCCGCGCGCGAGGCGACGATCGGCCCGTACTTCTGCGAGGAGGTCCGGCAGTACCTCGAGAAGACCTACGGCGACCGGGGGCTCTACCGGCAGGGCCTGCGCGTCGAATCGACCGTCGACCCCCGCATCCAGGCCTGGGCCGAAGAGGAGCTCCGGCGCGGGCTCCGGCGGCACGAAAGGCGCTTCGCGTTCCGGAAGCCCCGGAACCTCGTCGCCGAAGGGATCGACCCGGAGAGGTACCGGGACCCCGAGTGGGACGAGCCGGACGCGCCGGGACGGGACCCGCGCGCGGAACGGGCCGTCGTCCTTTCGGCGACGCGGACCGGAGCGGAGCTCCGCGTGAAGGACCGCCGCTTCACCCTTCCCGCTCGCGCGTTCCGCTTCATCCGTGCCGAGAGCCCGGCGAAGGCGGTGAAGCGCGGCGACGTCGTCCTCGTGGAGCGGATCGAGGACGAGGCGGGGCGCGAGGAGACGATCGTCTGGCAGGAGCCGGCCGTCGAGGGAGCCGTCGTCGTCCTGGAGAACGGCACCGGCGCGGTCCGCGCCCTCGTGGGCGGCTACGACTTCTCGCGGTCGAAGTTCAACCGCGCCGTCCAGGCCCTTCGGCAGGTCGGCTCGGCGTTCAAGCCGATCGTCTACATGACCGCCGTCGAGGCCGGCTTCACCCCGGCGGACACCGTCCTCGACTCGCCGATCTCGATCACGATCGACCCGCGGCAGCCGCCGTGGCGGCCGCAGAACTACACCCGGAGCTACGGCGGGATTCTGACCTACCAGCATGCGCTGGAGAACTCGATCAACGTCCCCGCGGTCCGGGTCGATCTCCTCGTCGGGACGCGGAAGGTGATCGAGACGGCCCGCCGGCTCGGCATCCGGCAGAACCTCCTCGCCTACCCGTCCCTCGCCCTCGGCTCGTTCGAGGTGACGCCGATGGAGATGACGGCGGCGTTCTCCGTATTCGCGAACCAGGGGCTCCTCTTCCCCCCGCGGCTCGTCGAGCGGGTCCGCGACGCCGAGGGAGTCCTCCTCGAGGAGGACCCTCCCGACCCGAGCGAGGCCGCCTCCCCCACCTCCTCCTACGTCCTCCTGAACATGCTCACGGGGGTCACCGAGCGGGGGACTGCGGCGCGGGCGCGCGCCCTGGGCCTGAAGGTGGCCGGAAAGACCGGGACGACCAACGACCATACCGACGCGTGGTTCGTCGGAGCGACGCCGCGGCACACGATCGGCGTCTGGGTCGGCCACGACGCGAAGAAGAGCCTCGGCGCGAAGTCGACCGGGGGCGACACGGCCCTCCCGATCTGGATGGGGATCGTCTCCCGGATGAAGGAGGCGGGCCTGGTGAAACCCTCCGACGACTTCGACGTCCCCCAGGGCGTCGTCTTCGTCCCGTACGACCTCGCGACCGGCTACCGGGCGACGCCCGACTGTCGTCGCGTCGTCCTCGGAGCGTTCGCGAACGGCACGCAGCCGACCGAGCTTTGCGGCGAGCGGCCGCACGCCGTGTCGACGCTTCCCCACTACCTCCAGAGGGCGGTCTACGCCCCAAAGCGGGGAGAGCCGGCCGGCGCCGAGGTGCGGGTCGACGACGCGCCGCCCGCAAGGAAAGGGGAGCTGCCGCGCTCCCTCGGGGAAAGCGGCCCGCCGGGCTGAGGGGACTCCACGGTCCCGCACGACGCCCCCGAAGACGCACGAAAGCCCCGCGCTCGCGGGGCTTTCGTCTTCGGAGCGGTTCGCGGGAACGTCTAGGCCGCGACGACCTCGACCTTCATCTCGGCGATCACCTCGCGGTGCAGACGGACGTGGACGGTGTGCGCGCCGAGCCGCTTGATCGGCTCGTCGAGCTCGATCCGGCGGCGGTCGACGGTGATCCCCTTCGCCTCGAGCGCCTCGGCCAGCTCGGCGGAGGTGACGGAGCCGTAGAGGGCGTCGTTCTCTCCCGCCTTCTTGCGGATGGTGACCGTCAGCCCCTCGAAGGCCTTCGCGATGGTCGCCGCGAACTCCTTCTCCTTCGCCTGGGCCACGTCGTAGCGCTTCCGCTCCTGCTCGAGCCGCTTCACGTTGCCGGGCGTGGCGAGATAGGCGAGCTCCTTGGGAAGGAGGAAGTTGCGGGCGTAGCCGGCCGCCACCGAGACGACCTCGCCCCGGTTGCCGAGGCCGCGCACCTCGTCGGTCAGGATCACTTTCACGTCGGACATGTTCCGCTTACTCCCTTCTTCCCGTTTCGCCGCCGCTCTCTTCCTTCCGGGGGAACTTCCCGCGGAAGTCGAGGAACTCGTCGAGGAGCCCGCCGATGGCCACGAGGACCGGTATCGGCATCTGGACGGCGAGAACGTACACCGGCGCTCGGATCAGGAGGCCGACACGCCCCCTGTCGAGCAGAGCGCGGATTATCGCCATCCCCCGGAGGAAAAACAAGACGCCCAGGGGAATCAGGACCGTCGTCGCCGCACGGGCGACGGCCCCGTCGGCCAGGGCGGCCAGCGCGCCCGCCGGGACGAAAGCCGCGGCGGCGGCGAGAGGTGTCCGGAACGTCGCGAACGAGCCGGCCTCGAGCGGTGCCGCGTCCAGCCCCGCGCGACGGCCGAAGGCGTAGACGAGGAGCGCTCCGTGCAGGACGCAGGCCGAGAGAAGGAGGCCCGGCAGCTGCCACGCCACGAGGTCGCGGAGCCGGTCGAATGCGGCGCCCGTCGCCGCGAGCGTCTCCTCGGACCACCCCGCGTTCCGGTAGAAGCCGAGGAGCTCCGGCCGGGCGGCGTCGAGCCTCCGGGCGAGAAGCGCGCCCGGGTCGACCCCTTCCGCGAGGGTGAACGCCAGCACCGTCCCGAGCGCCCCGATCCCGGCGAGCGCGGCGGCGAGCCAGGCGAGCTCCTCGCGCCTCCGGCCGGCGGTCGCCCCGGCGAGGAGTCCGAGGGCGGGAAGGACGACGAAGGCGAGCGCCGTCGCGGCCGAGAGGGTCGATCCGACGCCGCCTCCGACGAGGCCGAAGAACGTGGCGAAAGGAAGGACGGCGACTGCGAGCGGAAGGGCGGCCGCCGGGGTCCCTAGCTCGCGGCCGGCTCGCGCCAGCCGCGCCGCGGCCGACGGCAGGAGCCACGGGGCGAGCGGCGGAAGGACCACGCCGAGCGCCGCAGAGAGCCCCGCCAGGGGCGGGGCCAGAAACGGCACGCCCCTCCGGCGCGGAGCCGGAGGGGCGGAGCCGGACGAAACCTCGCTAATCTGCGACGTAGGGCAGGAGCGCCAGATAGCGCGCGCGCTTGATCGCCACGGCGAGCTTGCGCTGGTAGAAGGCCGAGGTCCCGCTGATGCGACGCGGAAGGATCTTGGCCCGCTCGGGGACGAAGCTCTGGAGGAGCTTCACGTCCTTGAAGTCGATGTAGCCGATCTTCTCGACGGTGAACTTGCAGACGCGCTTGCGGCGGACGAAGAACTTCTTCTTCGCGGGGCGGCGGGCGGCGGGACCGGACGGAGCAGCCATCGATCTCTCCTGACTCAGCTCTCGGGCTGGGCCGGCGCCTCAGGGGCGGCGGACTCGGGGGCCGGGGCCGCGACGGCCTCGGGGGCGGGAGCGAACTCCGGCGAAGCGGGGACGACGCGCGGCGTGCGCGTCTTCGTCCGGCGCGCCACCTTCTGGCCGTGGCGCAGCTCCTCGTCGATGCGGACCGTGAGGAAGCGGAGGATGCTCTCGGAGAGCTTCATCTTCCGCTGCAGCTCGGCCACGGCCTTCGCGTCGGCCCGGAACAGGAAGTTGTGGTAGGTCGCTTCGCTCCGCTTCTTGATCTGGTAGGCGAGGCGGCGGCGGCCCATCGACTCGTCCTTGTCGATGACGGCGCCGAGGTCGGCCAGGAGCTTGCGGAACTCCTCGACGACGGCCCCGGCTCCCTGCTCGTCCTTGTCGGGGGCGATCAGGAAAACCAGGTCGTAGAGACGCTTCTGGGTTTCGGTCACTTGTCCTCCTTGCGGATCGCGGGGCGAGCCCGCGAGGCGCGGCCCTTCGGCCGAGCCAAGGGTTGGATTCAGCTCGCCGGAACGGGCTCCGGCGAGCGGTTGAAACGATTCATGGCGACGTCGAGCCCTTCGGCGACGAAGGTCTCGATCGCCTCGCAGGCGGTCGCAAGGACCGGGACGAGCGCGGCCCGTTCGGCCTTCGAGAAGCGCTCGAGGACGTAGTCGGCTTTGTCCTCCCCGGGCCGGAAGTGGTCCCCCGCGATGCCGATCCGTAGCCGCGGGAAGCCGTCGCTCCCGAGGCAGTCGATCACGTTCTGGAGCCCCTTCTGCCCCCCGGAGGAGCCCGACGGGCGGATCCTCAGCCGGCCGACCGGGAGGGCGACGTCGTCGGAGACGACGAGCATCCGCTCCGGCGGGACGGCGTGCTTGAGGAGAAGCCCTTTCACGGATTCGCCCGAGAGGTTCATGTACGTCTGCGGCTTCGCGAGGAGGACCGGCGTGGCGCCGATCTTCACACGTCCCGTCAGGGCCCGGCAGTCGAGGCGGTCGATGCGCGTCGGGCGGGGCGGGTCGCTCGCGAGCCGCCGGACGAGCGCGTCCAGCACCTCCCAGCCGACGTTGTGCCGCGTCCCGACGTAGCGGTCGCCCGGGTTGCCGAGCCCCACGACGAGGGTGAGCTCGGTCAAGCCTACTTCTTCTCCTTCTTCTCGGCCTTGGGCGCGGCCTTCGCGGCCGGCTTGGCGGCGCCTTCCTCTTCCTTCTTCCCCTTCTTCACGACCTCGGGCTCGGCCGTCGCGGGGGCGGCGGCCTCGGCGGCGGCCTCCTCGGTCTTGTGCGTGACGACGTGCGCGATGACGCGGTCGGGGTCGCCGAGGACCTGGATCTTCTCGCCGAGGGCGAGGTCCGCCACGCGGAGGACGCCGCCGGCGTCGAGCGCGGTGACGTCGGCCTTGATGGTGGCCGGGATGTCGGCCGGGAGGCACTCGACCTCGAGCTCCCGCGTGACGACGTCGAGGAGGCCGCCGAGCTTGACGCCGGCCGCGATGCCGACGGTCTCGACCGGGACCTTCACCTTGAGCTTCCGGTCCAGCAGGACGCGGACGAAGTCGAGGTGGACGAGCTCGCGGCGAAGCGGGCTCAGCATCACGTCGCGGACCATGACGTGCGGCTGCTCGTCGGCCCCCTTGACGTGGACGCGGAAGACGGCGTTCTGGTGCAGCCCCTTCCGGAAGAGGGCGAGGAGGTCCTTCCGGGCGACGCTCAGCGGGAGCGACTCGGCGCCGGAGTGGCCACCGTAGAGGACGGCGGGGATGAGGTCCTTCGCGCGGAGGCGGTGACAGGCGTTCTTGCCGGTCTCGGTCCGCTTCTCGACCTCGATGACGACGTTGTCCTGGAGCATCTCGTTCGTACCTTTCCCCGGGCGGACGGTCCGGCGGAATCCGGGCGTCCGGTCCGGCGCAGAACCGTGAATTCTACACGACCGTCCCGGAAACGCGGCCCGGCCCGGACGCCGCCTCCCCGATCCGGCGGTCCGCCCGCTCCCCCTGCCTGCCGGCCGTCAGACGAAGAGCGAGGAGACCGACGTCCCCTCGTGGATCCTGTGGATCGCCTCGCCGAGGAGCGGGCCCACCGAGAGCGGCGTGAGGATCGGGCAGCGGGCGAGCTTGTCGTCGATCGGCAGCGAGTTCGAGCAGAAGACGCGCTCGATGGAGCTCGCGTTCAGCCGGTCGATCGCGGGGCCCGACAGGACCGGGTGGACGCAGGCCGAGAAGACCCGCTCCGCTCCCGCCTCCTTGAGCGCCGCCACGGTGTTGATGAGGGTCCCGGCCGTGTCGATGATGTCGTCGATGATCAGGACGTTCCGGCCCTTCACGTCACCGATGACGTGCATCACCTCGACCTCGTTCTTCCCCTTCCGCCGCTTGTCGACGATGGCGAGGGAGACGCCGAGACGCTTGCCGAACGCACGGGCGCGCTCCACGCCCCCGGCGTCGGGCGAGACGACGGTGAGGGGGTCGAGCTTGGCGTCGCGGATCGCGTCGAGCAGGACCGGCGAGGCGAAGAGGTGGTCGACCGGGATGTCGAAGTAGCCCTGGATCTGCGCGGCGTGCAGGTCGACCGCGAGGACGCGGTCGGCTCCCGCCGACGTCAGGAGGTCGGCGACGAGCTTGGCGGTGATCGGGACGCGCGGCTTGTCCTTCCGGTCCTGCCGGGCGTAGCCGTAGTACGGCAGGACCGCCGTCACGCGCGACGCCGAGGAGCGCTTGAAGGCGTCGAGCATGATGAGGAGCTCCATGAGGTTCGCGTTCACCGGCGGGCACGTCGGCTGAACGACGAAGACGTCGGCCCCCCGGACGTTCTCCTCGATCTGGCAGTAGTTCTCGCCGTCCGAGAAGTTGTAGAGCGTCACCCGTCCCGCCTCGCGTCCCAGGGCCCGGCAGATTTCGCCGGTCAGAGACGGGTGCGCACGCCCTCCGAAGACCTTCAGCTCTCCGTACGGAACCCTCAGCGTCATGGCTCTCTCATCCTGGCTGGGGAGGGAGGATTCGAACCTCCGAATGGCGGTTCCAAAGACCGCTGACTTACCACTTGTCGACTCCCCAAAGCCGGGCCGGATCTTACTCTGACCGCCGCGGCCCGCTCCGGAAGCGGCATTCCTCGCGGGTCCACGTCGGGACGACGCGGATCGCGGAGCCGACGGGCAGGCCGTCGAGCCTCCGCGCGGCCTCCGCGGCCGCCGCGAGGTCCGGGAAGAGGCCGAACACGGTCGACCCGCTCCCCGAGAGCCGGGCCTGCTCGGCCCCGACCCCCGCGAGCGCCTCGCGCACGACCCGGAGCGGGGGGAAGAGCGCTTCCGCGGCCGGCTCGAGGTCGTTCCGGTCGGGCAGTCCGCTACCGGCATCGTCCCGGCGACCGTCCCACTCGGGCGCCCCGAGGCGACGGAAGACCTCGGGTGTCGCCGCGGGGAACGGCGGCATCACGAGGACGACCCCTTTCGGCGGCAGGTCGGGAAGCGGCGCGATACGCTCCCCCCGGCCGGTCCCGCGGGCGCTCCCTCCGAAGAGGAAGAACGGGACGTCGGAGCCGAGGCGGGCGCCGATCTCCGCGAGCGTCTCGAGCGGGGCGTCGAGGCCCCAGAGCGCCGAGAGGCCGAGAAGCGTCACGGCCGCGTCCGAGCTGCCGCCTCCGAGCCCGCCGCCGGAAGGGATCCTCTTCTCCAGGCCGATCGCCGCGCGCGCCTTCACACCCGCCTCCTCCGCGAGGAGGCGGGCGGCTCGCAGGACGAGGTTCTCCGGGCCGGCGGGGACCGAGGGGTCGTCCACCCGGAGCGACAGCGCGTCGCTCTCCTCGAAGGCGAGCCGGTCCGTCAGCCCGACCGCCTGGAACACCGTGTCGAGCTCGTGGAAGCCGTCGGGCCGCCTCCCGAGGACGAGGAGCGAGCGATTCACCTTCGCGAACGCCTCGGCGACGAGCCTCATCCGTTCGCTCCTC
Source organism: Acidobacteriota bacterium (assembly GCA_022711615.1). GTDB lineage: Bacteria > Acidobacteriota > Thermoanaerobaculia > UBA5066 > UBA5066 > UBA5066. Next base: position 1,631 of record JAKLER010000056.1, on the reverse strand, counting down.
CGGCCTCCGGGACGGCGGCGAAGCTCTCGAGCGTCAGCTCCGCGCTCCCTTCGGGGCCCCGGATCGCGATGCGGCGCGGGAGGCCGGCCCCGGGGGTCAGCTCCACCCTTACGCCGTCGGGCAGTAGCAGGCCGGTGATCGCTCCCGCGGGTGAGACGAGGACCGCCCGCCCCTCGCCCGAAGGGAGCGGCAGGACGAGACGTCCGCTCCGAAGCAGCGAGGCGCCCTCGGCGGACGGCGCCTCCTCCGGGACCCCGAAGATCGCGGCGAGGACGTCGTCTGCGGAGAGGCGGCCCGGCAGGAGCCCTTCGGCGCCTCCCCCCGCCCTGCGGAGCACTCCCTCCCGTCCCGCGCCGGCGAGCGGCGCCGACACCTTCCAGGAGAGCGCGGCCCCGTCCCACTGCAGGGCGAGGTAGCCGCGGACGGCGACGCCCACCCTGGGTGAGAGCTCGCCGCGAAAGAGCGCCTGAAACCGGCGAGGCCGCCAGGCCGCCTCCCGCGCCGCGGAGACCGATGCCAGGGCCCGGGCGGTCTCCTCCGGCCCGGCCGGAACGCCGGCCGGACCCGCCGAGCGGCAGGCGCCGAGGACGAGGAGCGCGGCCGCGACGGCCGTCCGCCTCACGGCTGCTTCGCCGCGGCGGCCGTCCTCTCGAGCTTGGCTCGGATCGCAGCTCCGCCGTCTTCCGGCCCGAGGGCGAGCGCCCGCGACCACCTCTCCCTCGCCTTCGCGAGATCGCCCCTCTTCTCCTCGAGGTCCCCGAGGTGGTCCTCGATCGTCGGGTCGTCCGGCGAAAGGCGTTTGGCCGTCAGGAGGTGCTTCTCCGCTTCGTCGAGGTTGCCGAGCCGGAACTGGATCCATCCGAGCGAGTCGAGGTAGGCCGCGTTCGACGGCTCGAGGGCGACCGCCCTCGTGACGAGCTCGAGGGCCCGATCCAGGTTCTCGTTACGGTCCGCGAACATGTAGCCGAGGTAGTTGAGGGCCGCGCCGTGGTCCGGCTTCAGCGAGATCAGCTTCTCGAACGCCGCGATGGACTCCGGGACCTTCTTGTCCCGCTCGAGCGACGCCGCCTGCCGGAAGAGGAGGTCCGGGTCGTCGGGAAAGGCCGCGAGTCCCGCAGAGGCCGCATCCGCGGCGCGCCCGTACCGCTCGAGCCGCTGCCAGACGTCGGCGGCAGCGAGCGCCCCTTCGCGCCCCTCCCTCGAGAGGGCCGCGACCATCTCCTCCCCTTCCGCGCGCTCCTTCTCCTTCTCCGAGCGGAGGAGGAACTCGGCCAGGAGCCCGCGGACGTCGAGGTCCTTCGGCGCCTTCGCGAACGCCTCGCGGCAGGCCTGAAGCCCCTGCGCCGGCTCCTTCGCGTCTCGCGCGACGAGCGTCAGGAGGTTCAGGGCCTGCATGTTCACCGACCCGTCCTCCTCGAGGAGGTGCGGGCGAACGGCCTCCCGCGCCGCCGCCCAGTCCTTCCGGAGGTAGGCGACGTAGCCGAGCTGGCCGTCGACGGAGACGATCCCGCCGGCCGGCCCCTTCCGCGCGACGAGCTGGGAGCGGAGGTCCCGGAGGACCGTCTCCGCCTCGTCGAGCCTCCGCGCCTCGAGGAAGTTGAGGGCGCGCCGGAACGCGACGTCGGCGTCGT
>JAKLER010000055.1 GCA_022711615.1 Acidobacteriota bacterium | reverse complement strand
CGGCAAGCCGATCTTCCTTTACGACATCCGCTCGCGCGGGGCCGAGGCCTACCTCGCCATCGCCCGAGAGATCCTGCGGCGGGACCTGGCCGGCGGGAACGGAGGGCAGCCGTGACGAAGAAGCCCGCGCTTGGGAAGGGCCTCTCGGCCCTCATCCCCACGAATCGCCCGGCCCCGGCCGAGCCCCGCCCGGGGAGCTCGGTCCAGATGATCGACCTCGACCACCTCGAGGCGAACCGCCGTCAACCCCGGCGCCGGTTCGACGACGACGGCATCGAGGAGCTGGCCCGCTCGATCAAGGAGTCCGGGATCCTCCAGCCGATCCTCGTAACCCGGGACGGGGAGCGGTTCCGGATACTGGCCGGGGAACGCCGCGCCCGGGCCGCCCGGGTGGCCGGCCTCTCCCGCGTCCCGGTGCTCGTCCGGGAAGGGTTGGAGGATCGCGACCACCTCCTCCTGGCCCTCGTCGAGAACCTCCAGCGGCGCGACTTGACGGCCGTCGAGGAAGCGGAGGGATACCAGCATCTCAAGGACTCGTTCGGGATGACCCAGGAAGAGATCGCGGAGAGGGTCGGGAAAGACAGGACGACCGTCGCGAACGCGATGCGCCTCCTGAAGCTCCCGGCCGAGATCCGAACCCAGGTGGAGGACGGTCTCCTCACCGCGGGCCACGTCCGGCCGCTGCTCGCCCTCTCCTCGGCCGCGGACCAGGAGACGCTCGCCCGCGAGTTCCTCCGGCGCGGCCTCTCCGTCCGCGCGGCCGAGGCCCGCGTCCAGGAGTTCCTGGCCGGCGGGCCGAAGAAGCCGGCCCCTCCCGAGGGGGATCCCGATACCAGGGACGCCGAGCGCCGCCTGCAGCGGGCCCTCGGGACGAAGGTCGAGATCCGCCGCCGGAAGAAGGGGGGCGAGGTCCGCCTCTCGTTCTACTCGGAGGAGCAGCTGATCGGCCTCTTCGAGCGCCTCATGGGAGGGGAAGGGTGATCGGCGGGAAGAAGGGGGGCGTCCTGAACGGGTTCCTCGACAGGGGGGCCCGATTCGAGGGGACCCTCTCCTTCGAGGACACGTTCCGGATCGACGGCGTTTTCAAGGGAAAGGTCGTGACGAAGAACGAGCTCGTCATCGGGGACGGGGCGTCGATCGACGCCGAGATTCACGTCGGACGCCTCTCCGTGTCGGGAAACGTTCGGGGCGTCGTCTATGCCCGGGAGCGGGTCGAGGTCCACGCCGGCGCGCGTCTTCAGGCCGAGATCCACACCCCGTCGCTTCTCGTCGAGGACGGGGCGATCATCCAGGGTCCCGTCCAGACCGGACCGCAGGTCGGCCGGGCTCCGGGGCCGCCCTCCGACCCGGCCCTGCCGGTCGCTGGTGTGGCGGCTCCGACGAAGAAGGGCTGAATCAGCCGAGGCGGGGGCCGAAGGCGCTTCCGACGACGGCGTGCGCGATCGTCGACTCGACGTCCGGGTCGAGGTCGAGCTCCTCCGCGATCTCCCCGGCCACGCCCAGGCCCTCGTCGATCCGGCCGATGTCGATCGACGCCTGGAGCTGCCTTCCGGCAGACGCGCCCGGGAGGTTCAGCCCGCACGGGGGATGGATCATCGCCCCGTCCTTCGCCCAGGCGAACCCGTAGGTCCGGCACGTGATCGGGCGTGCGGCGTAGATGCGGCAGCGGCCGGAAGGAAGCTCCAGCATCGGGCAGGCCCGATCGGCGACCACCTCGAAATAGGCGTCGTCGGCCGCTTCGGTGCGATCGGGATCGAGCAGCCCCCGCTCCGCGTCGCCCGGGAACGCTCGGGCGCTCTCGGCGACGATCCGGCGGGCGCGCGAGAGGACGTCCGCGCGGACCTCGTCCGGGAGAGATGCCACTCCGGATCGGACGAGCACCGCCTCGGCAAGGGAGATCTCGAAGAGCCCGATGCAGCAGCCGAAGCAGCCGGCGCGGCAGGCGACCTCTCCCGGCGCGGTCCGGGTCGAGGCCTCGTCCCAGAGCCGGGAAGCGGTTTCGAAAGCCGAAATCAAGCGTTCGGTTGTTTTGTCTGTTCTCACCGCTTCGCCGTCATCCCGGCGGGAATCGTAGCGCGGCCGGCGTGCTCGCGTTGACCGCCCCGGCGGGTCTGTGGCATAAACGCGGCCCCCGTGCGGACTTCCGGCTCGCGGTGCGCCCGGGGGCGGAGTCCGCAGCGCGCCCCCGAGAGCGGAACGAGCGATGCAACTGCCCGACCTCTCCCTGATTCTCGTCGTCGTCATCTTCTGGGCCGCCTACGTGGTCCTGAGGAGATTCCTGCTCGCGCCGCTCGGCGCCGTCCTGGCGGCGCGCGAGCGGCGCGTCGACGAGGCCCGGGCCTCGTCCGAGGCGGCGCTCGCGCGCCAGCGCGAGGTCGCGGCCGACCTCGACCGCCGGCTGACCGAGGCGCGCCGCGAGGCGCTCGCGCATCGGGAGGCGGTCCGCGCCGCCGCCGGCGAGCGCCGGCAGGCGATCCTCGACGAAGCGCGCGAGAACGCGCGGAGCGCCGCGGCCCAGGCGCAGGCCCGGCTCGAGCGCGACGCGCTCGCCGCCCGCGAGCAGCTCGCCGCCGAGGCGAAGGCGATCGCCGCCGAGATCGCGAACTACGCCCTCGGCCGGAAGGTGGCCTGATGTCGTCCGGACCGATCGCGCTTCTCCTCGCCGGCGGAGGGGAGGGAGCCCACACCTTCCTCGGCCTCCCGTACCCCTTCTGGCAGACGTTGAACCTCCTCGGGTTCCTCGGGCTTCTCGTCTGGCTCCTCCGAAAGCCGCTCGTCCAGTTCTTCGAGAACCGGCGCACGCAGGTCGCCGAATCGCTCGCCAGGGCCGAGGCGGACCGGGACCGCGCCGAAGCGGTCGCGAAGGAGGTCGGGGAGCGGCTCACGCGAATCGAGGCGGAGATCGAGGCGATGCGCCGGAACGCACTCGAGCAGGCCCGGGCCGAGGAGTCCGAGATCGAGGCCCGCGCCGCCGAGGAAGCGGCCCGGATCTCGGCGCGCACCGCGGCCGAGCTGGACGCCCGCGTGAGGACCGCGCGAAACGACCTGACCGCGTACGCCGCCGATCTCGCGGTGGAGCTCGCCCGCGAGCTCGTCGCGAAGAACGTCACGCCCGACGACGAGAAGCGGCTCGTCGCCGAAGGCGTGAAGAACCTCGCCGGAGAGGGTCGATGAGAGCGGCCGGAGCCGCCTTCACGCGCCCCTACGTCGACGCGCTCTTCGAGGTCGCCGGCTCTGCCGACGCCGTAGAGGCGCTCCTCCCGTCCCTCGAGACGGTCGCCCGCGCCCTGGACGCCTCCGAGGAGCTTCGGGCCTTCTCCACGAACCCGGCGATCCCGCGCGCGGTCAAGCGGGCGCTCGTCGCCTCGCTGGCCGGGAACGCGGGAGCCCCCGAGCTCGCCGGGCGGCTCCTCCGAACGCTCCTGGACCGGGGACGCGTCCTGGCGCTCTCCGCCGTCCTGGACGCGATCCGCGAGCGCCTCGACGAGGCGCGGGGCGTCGTCGAGGCGACCGTCCGCTCCGTCGCGCCGCTCGGCGCGGACGCCGAGACGGCGATCCGCGAGGCCCTCGAGGCGCGCAGCGGGACGCGCGTCCGCCTCCGCACCGAACTCGACCCCTCGCTCCTGTCGGGCTTCGTCGTCCGGCTGGGGAGCGAGGTCTTCGACGCCTCCCTTTCGCGCCGGCTCGCTCGGGCGCGGAAGGCTCTGGAGGGGGCCTCCGGGGCCGCGTGACCCACCACAGGACGAGGAAAGAGACGCCGCAATGACCGACATCAGCGCACGCGAAATCACGCAGCTCATCAAGGCGCAGCTCGCCGGGCTCGACCGGGGCATCGACACGGCCGAGGTCGGGACGGTCCTCTCCGTCGGCGACGGCATCGCCCGCGTCTACGGCCTCGACAAGGTCATGGCGGGCGAGCTGCTCGAGTTTCCGAACGACGTTTTCGGCCTCGCCCTGAACCTCGAGGAGGAGGACGTCGGCTGCGTCCTGATGGGCGACACCGCGAAGATCCGCGAGGGGCACGAGGTCCGCCGGACGAAGCGGATCATCTCCGTCCCGGTCGGGCCGGCCGTCATCGGCCGCGTCGTCGACCCGCTCGGACAGCCGCTCGACGGCAAGGGGCCGATCGAGGCGAAGGAGTACTACCCGATCGAGCGGATCGCTCCCGGCGTCGTCGCGCGCCAGCCGGTCAAGGAGCCGATGCAGACCGGGCTGAAGGCGATCGACGCGATGATCCCGATCGGCCGCGGCCAGCGCGAGCTGATCATCGGCGACCGCCAGACGGGGAAGACCTCGGTCGCCCTCGACGCCATCATCAACCAGAAGGGGAAGGGCGTCGTCTGCATCTACGTCGCGATCGGGCAGAAGAACTCGACGGTCGCGCAGGTCGTCCAGACGCTCGAGACCCACGGCGCGATGGAGCACACCATCGTCGTCGCCGCGAGCGCGTCGGACCCGGCCCCCCTCCAGTACATTGCCCCCTACGCCGGCTGCGCGATGGGGGAGTACTTCCAGTTCACGGGCAAGGACGGGAAGCCCGCGAGCAAGGACAACCCCGGCGGCCACGTCCTGGTGATCTACGACGACCTCTCGAAGCAGGCGGCCTCCTACCGCGAGATCTCGCTCCTCCTCCGCCGGCCGCCGGGCCGCGAGGCGTACCCGGGCGACGTCTTCTACCTTCACAGCCGCCTGCTCGAGCGCGCCGCGAAGCTGAGCGACGAGCTCGGCGGCGGCTCGCTGACGGCCCTCCCGATCATCGAGACCCAGGCGAACGACGTCTCCGCCTACATCCCGACGAACGTCATCTCGATCACGGACGGGCAGATCTTCCTCGAGTCGGACCTCTTCTACTCGGGCCAGCGTCCCGCCATCAACGTCGGCATCTCGGTCTCCCGCGTCGGCGGGTCGGCGCAGGTCCGGACGATGCGGACCGTCTCCGGCACGCTCCGCCTCGACCTCGCCCAGTACCGCGAGCTCGCCGCCTTCGCCCAGTTCGGCTCCGACCTCGACAAGGCGACCCAGAGCCAGCTGAACCGCGGCAAGCGCCTCACGGAGATCCTCAAGCAGAACGTCTTCGTCCCGATGGACGTCGCCCTTCAGGTCGCCTCGGTCTTCGCCGGGACGAAGGGCTTCCTCGACGACCTGCGCGTCGAGGCGGTCCTGCCGTTCGAGAAGACGCTCCACCGGACCCTCGTCTCCGAGAAGGCCGCCCTCCTCGACGAGGTCCGGACGGCGAAGAAGATGACGAAGGAGCTCGAGGAGGCGCTCGCGGCCGCCGTGACGGAGGCCAAGAAGCTCTTCCTCGCCGACAACCCGAGCGCGAAGGCCTGACGCCGGAGACGCGATGCCGAACCTGATCGACATCCGGCGGCGGATCCGCAGCGTCAAGTCGACGCAGCAGATCACGAAGGCGATGAAGATGGTCGCCGCGTCGAAGCTCCGCCGGTCGCAGGAGCGGGTCCTGGCGGCACGCCCCTACGCGCGCACGCTCGGCGCGACGCTGGCCTCGGTCGCGGGCCGGCTCCCGGCGCGGGACGACGGCGCGCCCGCCCATCCGCTCCTCGCGCAGCGCGAGGAGAAGAAGGTGATCCTCGTCGTCGTGACGGGCGACAAGGGCCTCTGCGGGGCCTTCAACACGAACGTGAACCGCGTCGCCGGCGGCTTCCTCCGGGAGAAGCGGGCCGCGGGCGTCGAGGTTTCGCTCGTGACGCTCGGCCGCAAGGCCGTCGACTTCTGGAAGCGCCGGACGGTCCCCGTCCTCGACGCGCGTCCCGGCCTCTTCCAGCGGTTCGGCTACGAGACGGCCGCCGAGGTGGCCCGGTCCCTCGCCGCCCGCTTCACCGGAGGCGAGGTCGACGCCGTCTACGTCGTCCACAACGAGTTCCGCAGCGTCATCTCCCAGGTCGTCGGAACGAAGCGGCTCCTCCCGATCGAGCTCGGGGAGCTCGGCGCGGCCGAAGGCGCGGGGACGGACTACCTCTTCGAGCCCGGCCCGGACGTCATCCTCGGGCGCCTCCTCCCGCGGCACGTCGAGTTCCAGCTCTTCCGCGTCCTCCTCGAGTCGAACGCCGCGGAGAACGCCGCGCGCATGACGGCGATGGAATCGGCGACGAAGAACGCGGGCGAGATGATCGACTCGCTGACCCTCACCTACAACCGCGCGCGCCAGGCGAAGATCACGAAGGAGCTCATCGAGATCGTCTCCGGCGCCGAGGCCCTGAAGTGAGGCCCTCCCCCGTCTCCCCGTCCCACGAGTACTCCCGGCCCCGAGGGCCGCAGAGGTAGCACATGGCCATCGAAGGCAAGATCGTCCAGGTCATCGGCCCCGTCGTCGACGTGGAGTTCCCGGGCGGGCACCTGCCCGCCATCCTGAACGCCGTCCACGTCACCGACCCGGACGGCCTCTCCACGGTCGGGATCGACCTGATGACCGAGGTCGCCCAGCACCTCGGCGAGAACCGGGTCCGCTGCATCGCGATGAAGCCGGCCGACGGCCTCGTGCGGGGCATGAAGGCGGTCGACCTCGGCGCGCCGATCTCGGTCCCCGTCGGACCCGAGACGCTCGGGCGCATCCTGAACGTCATCGGCGAGCCGGTCGACGGCCTCGGAGAGGTCGCCACGAAGGAGCGCTGGCCGATCCACCGGCACGCCCCGCCGTACGACGAGCAGACGACCGCGGTCGAGATGTTCGAGACGGGGATCAAAGTCATCGACCTCCTCGAGCCGTACACGAAGGGGGGCAAGACGGGCCTCTTCGGCGGCGCGGGCGTCGGCAAGACCGTCCTCATCATGGAGCTCATCAACAACGTCGCGAAGGCCGCGGGCGGCTACTCGGTCTTCGCGGGCGTCGGCGAACGGACCCGCGAGGGGAACGACCTCTGGCTCGAGATGACCGAGTCGGGCGTCATCGACCCGCACGACTGGAAGAAGTCGAAGGCCTCGCTCATCTACGGCCAGATGACGGAGCCCCCGGGCGCGCGCCTGCGCGTCGGCCTGACGGGCCTTACGGTCGCCGAGTGGTTCCGCGACACGGAAGGGAAGGACGTCCTCCTCTTCATCGACAACATCTTCCGCTTCACGCAGGCGGGCTCCGAGGTCTCCGCGCTCCTCGGCCGCATGCCCTCCGCCGTCGGCTACCAGCCGAACCTGGCGACGGAGATGGGCGAGCTGCAGGAGCGGATCACGTCGACGAAGAAGGGGTCGATCACGTCGGTCCAGGCGATCTACGTCCCGGCCGACGACCTGACCGACCCGGCTCCGGCGACCGCGTTCGCCCACCTCGACGCGACGACCGTCCTCTCGCGGCAGATTGCCGAGCTCGGCATCTACCCGGCCGTCGACCCGCTCGCCTCGACCTCGAAGATCCTCTCCCCGATGGTCGTCGGCGAGGAGCACTACGCCGTCGCGCGGCAGGTCCAGCAGATCCTCCAGAAGTACAAGGACCTCCAGGACATCATCGCGATCCTCGGCATCGACGAGCTCTCCGAGGACGACAAGCTCGTCGTCGCCCGCGCCCGGAAGATCCAGCGCTTCCTCTCGCAGCCGTTCCACGTCGCCGAGCAGTTCACCGGCATCCCGGGCAAGTACGTCAAGATCGCCGACACCATCCGCTCGTTCAAGGAGATCGTCGAGGGCAAGCACGACGAGGTGCCCGAGCAGGCGTTCCTCCTCCAGGGGACGATCGACGACGTCCTCGAGCGCTACGAGCGGATGAAGAAGGCGGGCGAGGCCTGACCCGATGTCCGCGCCGGGCCGCCTTACGCTGACGGTCGTCACGCCGGAGCGCTCCGTCGTCGAGCGCGCCGCGTGCGACGCCGTGTCGCTCCCGGGCGAGCTCGGCGAGCTCGGCATCCTCCCGGGCCACACGCCGCTCGTCTCCCTCCTCGCCGTCGGCCGGGTCGTCTGGACCGATGCGGGGCGGAAGACCTCCGTCGCGGTCCGCGGCGGCTTCGCCGAGGTCGCGGACGACTCGGTCCGGGTCCTTGCGGACCTCGCGGCCGAGAAGGACGCGATCGACGCCGCCGAGGCGCGCGAGGAGCTCGGAGCGGGCGATGCGCGGCGCCTCGCCGTCGTCGGGCAGGAGCAGCTCGACGCGGTGAACGCCGACGTCGCCTTCGCCGAGGCGAAGCTCGCCGTCGCGCAGGGGGGCTGACGCCGTGGCCGACGAGACGAACGAAAGAGTCCACGAGGCGTTCGACGCCGTCCGGCGCGACCTCGACGACCGCCTCGGCGTCGAGGAGCGCGCCGCCGTCGAGCGCCTCCGAGACGCCGCGGCCGAGGGCGACGCCGTCCGCGCCCGCGAGGAGCTCGCCGCGGTGAAGGAGCGGCACGGCTGGCTCCACGAGGAGCTCGTGAAGCACCCGGGCCTGGCCGCCGTCATCGACGAGCTCGCGCTCTGGGGGTTCTGAGGCCCGAGCCGGCGCGTTCCGCGCCTCGGGTAGCATCGAGGGATGGCGCTTCGCGGGCGGGCGAGGGAGGCTCTCGCGGGAGCGGCTCCGGCCGCGATTCTCGTCGCCGCCTTCGCGACGCTCTTCTTCGACGTCCTCGTCCGGGGGCAGACGTTCCTCGGAAGTGACCCGGCCCGCCACCACTTTCCCCTGCTGAGCCTCGTCCGGCCGCTCTGGAGCCTCGAGGGGGGGCTCCCCCTCTGGAACCCGCTTCTCGCTGCGGGGCAGCCGTGGGCCGCGAACCCCGAGCAGGCGGCCTTCCACCCGTTGACGTGGCTCTTCCTCGTCTTCCCGCCCACCCTCGCCTTCCGCCTGCAGGTCCTCGTTCCCGTAGCGGCCGCGATGGCGGGTGCGGCCTTTCTGGGGCGAGCCCTGCGGCTTCCGCCCGCAGCGGCCGGGGCCCTCGCCCTGGCCTGGGGAGCGGGAGGGGCGTTCCTCTCGTCGACCCACTACTTCCCGGCCCTCTTCGCGGGCGCAGCCCTCCCCTGGGTCCTCGGTTTCGCCGCCCGGGTGGCGCGCGGCGGGGGGCCGTCTGCCGTCGCCGGCCTCGCCGTCGCGGAGGCCTTCCTCTGTGCGACCGGCGAGCCGACCCAGATGCTCCTCTCCGGACCGCTCGCGATCCTCGCCGCGTGGCACGCGCTCCGAGCGTACGCCGAAGCCGACGCGCCGCCCCGTGCCTGGCGGCCCGTCGCGGCGAGGGCGGCGGGCCTCGCGGCCGGCCTCGCCCTCGGCGCCCTGATCGCGGCGCCGACGCTTCTCCCGGGCGCGTTTCACGCACGCAAGACGGTCCGGGCCGACGGGCTCCCGGAGCACGTGGCGTCCTACTGGTCGGCGACGCCCTGGAGAGCGGGGGAGCTCCTCGTCCCGAGCGTCCTCGGCCGGGAATCCGATCCGGCCGGCGGCGAAGCTGCTCGCGACACGTGGCGGGACCGGCTCTACCCGGGGCGCGGCGAGCCGTACCTCGCATCCGTCTACCCGGGCCTCGTCGCGACGCTCCTCGCCGCATTCGCCTGGGGGCGCGGCGCCCCCGGAGCCCGGGCCTGGGGCGGCGCCGGCCTTCTCGCCGCGCTGGTGGCCGCGGGCCGCCACGGTCCGCTCTGGGCGCATCTTCGCGAGCTTCCCCTGCTGGATGGCATCCGTTACCCGGAGAAGCTCCTCCTCGCCGCCGCGTCCGGGGTGGCGGTCTCGGCGGCGCTCGGCCTCGCCGCCCTGGTCGAGGCGCCGGCGCGCACGCGGCGCGCCCTCGGCCTGTCCGCGGCCGCCCTCGCCCTCCTGCTCCTGGCCGGATGGGGGCTCGGCACGCGGTCCGATGGAGCGTACCCGGCGCAGCTCCTCGCGGAGCAGGCGCTCCCGCAGGCCGCGCTCGCGGCCGCGGCCGCCGCGCTTCTTCTCCTGGTCCCGGAGACCGGAAGAGGACGCACGGCGCTCGTCGGCCTCCTCCTCGTGCTGCTCGGCGCCGACCTCGTCCTTCGTGGGCGGCCGGTTCTCCGGACGGGATCCCCCCGGCACCTCGTGGAGCTCCCGCCTCAGTTCGAGGCGCTTCGCCGGAATCCGCCGCGCGGCTACCTCGTCCACGCGGCCGCCTGGACGCCGGAGCTCTGGAAGGTCGAGGCGATCGGCGAGCCGCCCGCGATGGCGCGCTTCGGGATCGCGTCGGCGCTCGACTACGACTTCGGAATGACGGAGCTCGCCTGGAGCGCGCGCGCGACGGAGACGATCTTCTCCACGATCGCCCGCGCGCCCGACGCGGCGGGCCCGGTCCTGCGGCGGAGATCGGTCGCGGGCGTCATCCGCTTCCGGCCCGGCGCTCCGCGTTCGCGGAAAGAGGCCGACCGCATCCCGCGGGCGGAGCTCCTCGAGCTCCTCGCGCTCCGCGACCCGCTCCCCTTCGCGTTCCTCGCGACGGAGGCCCGCCCCGTGCGCGACGCGGCGGAGTGGAGCCGGACCGTCGTCGCCCTGGGCGAGGGGGCTGCGACGACCGCGTGCGTCGACGCGGCTTACGCCGGGGCGCTGCCGTCGCGCCTCTCGGGGGGCGGAGCCGCCGTGATCGAGCGCCGGCCGGGGCGGATCCGGATCGAGGTCGCCGCCGTGGGGCCGGAGCCGGCCCTTCTCGCGGTGAACCAGACGTGGGACCCCGGCTGGCGGGCGACCGTCGACGGCCGGCCGGTGCGGCTCCTGCGGACGGACCTCTCGCTCTCGGGCCTCGTCGTCCCTCCGGGTCGGCACGAGGTCGTCCTCCGGTACGAGGACCCGGCCGTAACGGCCGGCCTCGCGCTCGGCGCCTGCGGCCTCGCCGCCTGCGTCGCGCTGGCCCTGCGGGGGCGGCGGAGGCTCCGAACGGGGGCCGTATCATCGGAAGGTTGAGCACCTCCGACGACCGGGACCCCTGGTACGCGAGCTGGTTCGGAGAGGAGTACCTCGCCCTCTACCCGAACCGGGACGACCTGGAGGCGGCGCGCCAGGCCCAGTTCGCCTACGGGCTCCTCTCGCCGTACGCGGCGAAGGGGAAGGGCGGGATCCTCGACCTCGCCTGCGGCACGGGGCGGCACGCCGTCGTCCTCTCGCGGGGCGGCTTCCCGGTGACGGGCGTCGACCTCTCGGCACCCCTCCTGTCTCGCGCGCGGGCCAGGCGGGCCGAGCCGGACGCGGGCTTCGTCCGCGCCGACATGCGCCGCCTCCCGTTCGGGAGCGGGAGCTTCGGCGCCGTCGTCAACTTCTTCACCTCGTTCGGCTATTTCGACGACCCGGCCGACGACCTCCACGTCGTCGCCGAGGTGGGGCGGGTGCTGGCGACGGGAGGGGCCTTCCTCTCCGACGTCTTCAACTCTCCGCGCGTCCTCGCGACGCTCGTCTCGCACGAGGAGAAGACGGTGGCGGGGGAGAGGGTCTCCATCCGGCGACGGTTCGACGCGGGGACGCGGCGGCTCGAGAAGGAGATCACCATGGGAAGCGGCTCCGCGGCGCGCACCTTCCGCGAGAGGGTGCGCGTCTACCTGAGGGACGAGCTGGAGTCGATCCACCGGAGCGCCGGGCTGCGGGTCGTCGCCTCGTTCGGCGACTTCGACGGCTCCCCCTTCGACGTGCGGCGCTCGCCTCGCCTGATCCTCCTCGCCGTCTCCGGAGGGAGCCGGTGACGATCCCGCTCGAGACGCTTCCCGGAATCCCGCTCCTCGCCCGCGGTCACGCGACCGGCGCACCCGACGTCTCGCGATTCCTCGGGGCGCGGGCCTCGGCCGACTCGATCGCGGCCCGGGCTGCGGAGGTCCTCCACGCCTTCCGGCCCCGGGCCGGCGCCGACGCTTCGCTCGCGGCGCTCGCCTCGGGGGAGCGGGCCGCGGTCCTGACCGGACAGCAGGTCGGCCTCCTCACCGGGCCGCTCCTGACGGCGGTGAAGGCCCTCGCGACCGTGAAGGTGGCGGAGGCGCTGACGGCCGCGGGGACGCCGCTCGCGCCGGTCTTCTGGTGCGCATCCGAGGACCACGACCTCGTCGAGGTGACGCGCGTCCCTCTCCCGGGTCCGGAAGGTCCCGTCGAGGCCGGCCCCGACCCAGAGCCGCTCGCGCGCAACCGCCGGCCCGTCGGCGAGCTCGCGGTCGACGTGGACGTCGCGGCGATCCTCGAGCGGGCGCGCGCCGACGCCGGGGCTCTCGCCGACGGGGAGTGCGTCGAGGCGCTGCGCGCGGCGCACGCCGGAGCGACGTACCGGAGCGCCTTCGTGACGTCCCTCTCGTGGCTCCTCGGCGAGCCGGCGCTTCTCTTCGCGGACGCCGCGCGGGCCGAGGAGAAGCCGTTCCTCGTCCCTCTCGCCGTCCGCCTCGTGCGGGAGCGGGAGGTCGTGCGTCGGCGTCTCGAGACGCGCGCGGCGGAGCTGGCCGCCGCGGGCCACCCGCTCCAGGTGGTCTCGGAGCCCGGGGCGCTCCCGCTCTTCGCGCTCGTCGACGGGGAACGGCTCCTCCTCCGCGAACGGGAGGGGGCTCTCGAGCTGAAGGGCCGGGACGGCGAGCGCTTCGCGGAGGAGGACGTCGTCGCCCGCTTCGAGGCGGGCGAATGGCTCCCCTCCTTCTCCGCGCTCTCGCGCCCGCTCGCCGCGTCGACGCTCTATCCCGTCGCGGCGACCGTCCTCGGGCCGGCGGAGCTCGCCTACTGGGCCCAGATGCTGCCGCTCTTCGAGTGGGCCGGGCTCGTGCCGCCGATCCTCGTGCCGCGGCCGATGGCCGCTCCCGTGACGGCCGCCGAACGCCGGGCGCTCGGCCGGCTCGGCCTCGGCCTCGCCGACCTCCTCGCCGGCGTCGACGCCCTCCTCGCGAGGCGCGGCGCCGTCCGGGCCGGGGAGCTCCTCGACGAGCTCGTCGCGCTACGCGACGGGGCGCTCTCGGGGCTCGACGCGCTCGCGCCGCGGCTCGCCGCCGTCGAGGCGGGGCTCGGGAAGAACGTCGCCGCCACGCGCGAGAACGTCCGGTTCGCGTTCGAGAAGCTCGCCGACCGGGCGCGGGCCGCCGCCGGGCGCGCCGACGAGGCCGAGGCGCGCCAGCTCCGCCGCCTGGCGGCGTCGCTCGCGCCGGGCGGGCGTCCCGCCGAGCGCCTCTATCCGCCGCTTCCGTGGCTCCTCCGGCACGGCCGGGCCGGCCTCGTCGGCCCGCTGAAGGAGCAGCTCCGCTGGGACGTCGCGGGGCTGCAGGAGATCGACCTGTGAACGAGACCGTGGAGATCCTGGCCGTCGGGGCCCACCCGGACGACGTCGAGCTGGGCTGCGGGGGGACGCTCGCCCTCCTCGCCCGCGCCGGGCGGAGCGTCGGGATCCTCGACCTGACGCGCGGCGAAGCGGGGACCCGCGGCACGCCCGAGACGCGGGCGGCGGAGGCCGACGAAGCGGCGCACCTCCTCGGCGCGCGGTTCCGCGACCGGCTCGACCTCGGCGACGGGAACCTCCGGACGGACCGGGCGGCGGAGCTCGAGGTGATCGAGGTCGTCCGCCGCCGAAGGCCGCGCCTCGTCTTCGCGCCGCTCCCGAACGACCGGCACCCGGATCACGTCCGCGCGGGACGCCTCGTCGCCGACGCCGCGTTCTACGCCGGCCTGCGTGCCCTCGAGACGGGCCTCCCGCCGCACCGCCCGCAGCAGGTCGTCTACTTCCCCTCGACATTTCTGGCCGAGCCGACGTTCCTCGTCGACGTGACCGGGACGCTCGAGGTGAAGCTCGCCGCGGTCCGCGCGTTCCGGAGCCAGTTCTTCGACCCGGCCTCGAAGGAGCCGGCGACGTTCATCTCGTCTCCCGAGTTCCTCGACGGGGTGACGGCCCGGGCCCGCGCGTTCGGGCGGCTCGCGAACGTCGGGGCGGCCGAGGGCTTCGTCTCGCCGCGGCCGCCCCTCCTCGCCGACCCGCTCGCCGCGTTCGACGGCTTCGAGAAGGGGTTCTGACGGCGTGAAGATCGGAATCGCCTGCTACCCGACCTTCGGCGGCTCCGGCGTCGTCGCGACCGAGCTGGGGCACGAGCTCGCGAGCCGCGGGCACGACGTCCACTTCATCAGCTACGCCCTCCCGTCGCGCCTGAACCTCTTCCAGCGCGGGGTCTCGTACCACGAGGTCGCGGTCCCCACCTACCCGCTCTTCAACTACCCGCCGTACGACCTCGCGCTCGCCACGCGGATCGTCGACGTGGCGCTCCACGAAGGGCTCGACGTCCTCCATGCGCACTACGCGCTCCCGCACGCGATCTCGGCGCACCTCGCGCGGGAGATGCTCCTCCCGCGGCGTCTCGCCGTCGTCACGACGCTCCACGGGACCGACGTCACGATCGTCGGGCAGGACCGCTCCTACCTCCCGATCACCCGCTTCGGGATCGAGCGGTCCGACGCCGTCACCGCCGTCTCCGAGTACCTCGCCCGGGTCACCCGCGAGGTCTTCGACCCGGTCAAGGAGATCGAGGTCCTCCCGAACTTCATCGACCCGGAGCGCTGGCGCCCGGCCGAAGGCTCGCGCCGCCGGAGCTGCTTCGCGAAGGAGGGCGAAAGGCTCCTCCTCCACGTCTCGAACTTCCGGCCCGTCAAGCGGGTCCTCGACGTCGTCGAGGTCTTCGACCGCGTCCGCCGGGAGCTGCCCGCCCGGCTCCTGATGATCGGCGACGGCCCCGACCGTCCCGCGGCCGAGGAGCTCTGCCGGGCGCGCGGGCTCGCCGGGATCGTCCACTTCCTCGGAAACACGCCGGCGGTCGAGGAGGTGATGCCGACGGCGGACCTCTACGTCCTGACGACCGACATGGAGTCGTTCGGCCTCTCCGCCCTCGAGGCCCAGGCGAGCGGCGTCCCGGTCCTCGGCTACCGGGCCGGCGGCCTGCCGGAGGTCATCGAGAGCGGCACGACCGGCTTCCTGCGGCCGGTCGGGGACGTCGCCGGCCTCGCCGCGGACGGCGTGGCCCTTCTGCGGGACGAGCGCGCGTACCGCGAGGCCTCGCGCGCCGCCCGCGCCCGAGCCGTCGGGCTCTTCGACGCCGACACGATCGTCGAACGCTACCTCGCCCTCTACGAGAGGGTCCTCGCCGAATCCGGGGGCTGATGGCGGCCGGCCGGCGAAAGCGCCGCCCGAAAGCCGGCGCGCAGGATCCCGGTCAGCTCCCGCTCGGTCGCCCCGAGGCGGGCGAGGAGCCGGTACTCGCCGAGGAGCGTCGTCCCGAAGAGGCCGGGGTCGTCGGTCGAGAGGGTCACCGCGACGCCGGACCGGAGCAGCCGGAGGACCGGATGCCCCGCCAGCGGATGGGTGCCGGTCGCCGCGTTCGAGGTAAGGCAGACGTCCAGCGCGACGCCCGACCGGGCGAGGCGTCGGACGAGCGACGGGTCGGCCGCGGCGCCGACGCCGTGGGCGATCCGTCGCGGCCTCAGCCAGCGGAGCGCCTCGGCGACGGAGTCGGGACCGCCCGTCTCGCCGGCATGTACGACGGGGGCGAGGCCGAGGCCGGCGAGGCGACGGTAGACGGAGACGAAGTCCCGCGCCGGGACGGCGAGCTCGTCCCCCCCGAGGCCGAAGCCGACCGCGCGCGGCCAGGGGTGGAGCGACTGAAGGTCGAGGACCCGGTGCGCCGCGTCGGGGCCGAAATGCCGGACCGCGTCGAGGAGGACGCGGATGCGGCCATGTCCCGCCCGCTCGTGGGCGGCGAAGACCCGCTCGACGACATCGCGGACGGCGGGCCACGGAAAGCCGACGCGCTCGACGACGGCCGGCGAGACGTAGACCTCGGCGTAGACGATCCGGCCGCGGCGGAGGCGGGCCGTCAGGTCGCGCGCGAGGAGGGCGAAGTCGTCCGGCTCGCGCAGGAGGCGACAGACGTCGCGGTAGAGCGAGAGAAAGCCAGCGAGCGAGCCGGGGCGCCCCCGGGCGCGGACGGCCGCGAGGTCGGGGAAGAGGGGCGAGGCGGCGCGGCGGGCGAGGCGGACGAGCGTCGCGGGACGGACGGCCCCTTCGAGGTGGAGGTGGAGCTCGGCCTTGGGGCGGAGGGCGAGCGCGCGGAGGGCGTCGGCGACGGCCACGAGCCCGCATCCTACGGGAGGACGGCGGCCGAGCCGACGGCCGTCCCGTCCGAGCGTCTCTGGCTGCGGGCGGCGGCGTTCGGCCTCGATCTGATCTGCCTCGCCGGCGGTCCGCTCCTTCTCGCGACCGTCGTCGTCTTCCTCGTCGGCCTGATCGCCCCCGACCCCCCGGCCGGCCTGCCTCTCGTCTTCCGGGCGGCGCAGGCGCTCTTCGTCCTCCTCTTCCTCTTCCGCGACGTCCGCGGCGCGAGCCCCGGGAAGGCGCTCCTGGGGCTTGCGGTCGTCCGGACCGACCGCGGCCCGCTCCGGGCGCGCGATTCGGTCCTCCGGAACCTCCCCCTCCTCGTTCCGGGCCTGAACCTCCTCGAGGCCCTCTCGGTCGTCCGCCGGCCCGATTCCCGCCGCCTCGGCGACCGGCTGGCCGGGACCGCGGTCGGGGAATCGTGACCGGCGCGAAACTTCCGGCCGGTTTCGTTCGTTTCTGCTGGTGGAGGTCGCCATGGACCGCTTCCCGAGACTCCCTCGCCACTTCCTCCCGCTCGCGGCCCTCGCCGTGGCGGCCCTCGCCCTGACGGGCGGGGCGCTCGCCGGCCAGGCGCTCGAGGAGCCGTTCGAGAAGACCTACGACGGGAACGGCATCGAGCGCGTCCGGCTCCAGAACGTGAACGGTCCCGTCCGGGTCGGCACATGGGAGAGAGGGCATGTCCGCGTCTCGGCCGTGAAGCGGGCGAAGGGCTCGCGCGCGGAGGAGGCGATCGCCCAGACCGAGATCCGGGTGACGAAGCGGGCCGGAGCGATCGAGATCGAAACGGTCCTTCCGAAGCCGACGCGGTCCTGGGGGTTCTTCAGCTGGGGGAACCGGGGCGGAGCCGAGGTCGCCTACGAGCTCCTCCTCCCGGCTGCTCTTCCGGTCGACGTCGAGACCGTCAACGGGCGGGTCACGGCCGAGAAGCGGCTCGGGCCGGTGACGCTGAACACGGTGAACGGCTCCGTACGCGTCGAGGAGCAGGGCGGGCCGCTGCACGTCAACACGGTGAACGGCTCCGTCGAGGTCGTCTTCTCGGGCTCGCTCCAGACGGCCGACCTCGAGACCGTGAACGGCTCCGTGACCGTCACCTGCGCGCGCGACTCCTCCTTCCGGTTCGACCTTCAGACGGTCAACGGGAAGATCCGGTCCGACTTCCCCGACGTGACCGTCGAGGGGAAATGGGGCCCGAAGGAAGCCCGCGGCGAGATCGCCGGGGGCCGTGAGCGGCTGACCGTCGAGACGGTCAACGGCGAGGTCCGCGTCCTTTCCGGGGACGCGGCGGCCCGCTGAGAGGGCGGATTCCCGTACACTCCGGCCATCACCGAAAGGAGATCTCGATGCCGGAAGAAGTCGGAGCTCCGGCTCCGCCGCCCCCGCCTCCTCCCCCGTCCGTCCCGCCGGCGAGCTCGAACCGGTCCGTAATGCTCGTCCTCTCGTACCTCGGGATCCTGGCCCTGATCCCGCTCCTCACGGAGAAGAACGACCGCGAGGTGCAGTGGCATGCCAAGCACGGGCTCGTGCTGCTCGTCGCCTACCTCGTCCTGATGGTCGGCATCATGATCGCGAGCTTCGTCGTCGGCTTCTTCGGAATGCTCCAGATCCCCCTCTGGCTCGGCTACCTCGTCGTCATCATCCTCGGGATCACGAACGCCCTGAACGGCAAGCGGTTCGTCATCC
>JAKLER010000546.1 GCA_022711615.1 Acidobacteriota bacterium | reverse complement strand
GCGCGCGAACGACCCGCTCTCGCGGAGCCGGGCGACGGCCGCGTGAAGGAGCGACGTCTTCCCCGCGCCCGCGACGCCCGTGACGACGTTGAGGGCGCGGGGGCGGATGCGGAGCGTCGCCCCGGCGGCGTTGTGCCGGGCGAGGCCCTCGAGGACGACGTCCTCGCCCTCGTCCGCCTCCCGCGCCGCCACGGGAAGGGCCGCACCCTCGCCGTGCAGCGCGCGGCGCGTCGGCGTATCGGGGCCGTCGGGGCCGAGGAGGTCCGCCGGCGCGCCGGCGAAGAGGAGACGGCCGCCCTCCTTCGCCGGACCCGGCCCGAGGTCGACGAGGAAGTCCGCGTTCCGGGCGAGGAGCGGCTCGTGGTCGACGACGACGACCGTCTGCCCGCGCGCGGTCAGCCGGCGCAGGACGCCAAGGAGGCGGGCGGTGTCGTGCGGGTGGAGGCCGGCGCTCGGCTCGTCGAGGACGACGACGAGGCCGCGCAGCTCGCCGAGCGCGAGCGAGAGGAGCCGGAGACGGCGCGCCTCGCCGGGAGAGAGCGTGGGCGCGGCGCGGTCGAAGGAGAGATAGCCGAGGCCGAGGTCTTCCAGGAGCGCGCAGCGCGCGACGACCTCGTCGCGGATCGGCCCGAGAACCTCTCCGTCACCCGCCTCCTCGAAGACGGCGCGCAGCTCGCGCGCGGTCCGGCCCGAAAGCCCCGCGATCGTCCTTCCGCGCCAGGTGACGGAGAGCGCCTCCTTCGAGAGGCGCGTCCCGCCGCAGGCCGCGCACGGCGTCGAGCGGACGAAGCGGAGGATCGAGTCGTTACGCTTCCCGCGGAGGATCTCCTCCATGACCGGGAGGAGGCCCCGGTAGTGCCCCTCCTGCCGCGGCCGCGCGGTGATCCCCTTCCACTTCAGCCGGTTCTCGAGCGGGTGCTTGCCGAACGGGACGAGGACGCGGTCGGAGCCGCGGAGGACGACCTCCCTCACCTCGTCCGTCAGGTCGCGCCACGGCACGTCGACGGAGCCGCCGTGCGCGCGGAGGACGTCGTCGAGAACGGCGAGCGTCACCTGCGAGTACATGAGGTAGCCGTTCGGCGTCGAGACGCGGAGGGCCCCCTCGCGGATCGTCTTCGTCCCGTCCGCGACGAGGAGCGCCGGGTCGAGGCGGTCCTCGAGGCCGAGGCCGCGACAGGCGGGGCAGGCCCCGGAGCCGTTCCAGGAGAAGAGGCCGCGAGCCGGCTTCAGGCCGGCCGGGGCGTCGCCGAGGCGCGCGAAGAGGAGGCGGAGGAGGTCGTGGACCTCCGTGAGCGTCCCGACCGTGGAGCGCGGGTTCGAGGAGGAGACGTCCTGCGCGACGGCGACCGCCGGGCCGAGCCCCTCGGCGCCGAGGAGGTCGGGGCGGCGGAAGCCGCCCGCGAACTGCCGCGCGTACGAAGGCATCAGCTCGAGGAAGCGGCGCTGCCCCTCGCGGAGGAGCGTGTCGAACGCGAGCGACGACTTGCCCGACCCCGAGACGCCG
>JAKLER010000545.1 GCA_022711615.1 Acidobacteriota bacterium | reverse complement strand
GCGGAGGTTCGGCTTCTTCGCGAACTCGGCGCGCGCCTCGTCGGTGACCCCTTCGCAGACGACGACCTCGAGGAACTTCGACGTCATCGCCTCCGCGACGGCCCGGTCGAGGACGCCGGTGTACGCGAGGACGCCGCCGAAGCCCGAGACCGGGTCGGAGGCCCACGCCGCCTCGAACGAGGCGGCGGCGCTCTCCTCGCGCGCGATGCCGCACGGAATCCGGTGCTTGACGATCGTCATCGCCCCGCGCGGGAGGAGGCGCGAGGCGTGGAGCGCCGAGTCGGCGTCGAGGAGGTTCGTGTAGGAGAGCTCCTTCCCCTGGTGGAGGACGAAGCCGGCGAGGGCCGACGGCGGCGCCGCCGGGTCGCGGTAGAAGGCGGCGGCCTGGTGGGGGTTCTCGCCGTAGCGGAGCGTCCCGCCCAGCTCGAACGAGAGCGTCAGCCGCTCGGCGAAAGGAGCCTCCTCCGTCCGGGCCGAGAGCCAGGTCGAGATCGCCGCGTCGTAGGCGGCGGTCCGGCGGAAGACCTTCGCCGCGAGGCGCTTCCTCGTGCCGAGGGTCGAGGCGCCGGCGTTCGCGTCGAGCTCGGCGGCGAACGCGGCGTAGTCGGCCGGGTCGCAGAGGACCGCGACGTGCGCGTGGTTCTTCGCGGCGGCACGCAGGAGCGAGGGCCCGCCGACGTCGATCTTCTCGATCCCCTGCGCGAACGTCGTCTCGACGGCCGCGACCGTCTCCTCGAACGGGTAGAGGTTCACGACGACGACGTCGATCGGCCCGACGCCGTTCGCCTCCGCCTGCTCCACGTGCTTCCCGACCGAACGGTCGTAGAGAATGCCGCCGAAGAGAGCGGGGTGGAGCGTCTTGACGCGCCCGTCGAAGACCTCGGGGAAGCCGGTCACGTCGGAGACCTGCGTCACGGGGAGGCCGGCGTCGGAGAGGACCTTCCCGGTGCCGCCGGTCGAAACGAGCTCGAAGCCGTGCCGGAGGAGGGCGTTCGCCAGGTCGAGGAGGCCGCTGCGGTCGGAGACGGAGAGGAGGGCGCGCTTCGTGCTCATCGGACGGGGTACGGTCCTTTCGACTCGGGGCGGGCGAGGGCGAGCGAGGCGTCGCCTCCGGCCGCGTTCCAGATCCAGGCGAGGAGGCGCGTTGCGAGCGTCACCCCGGAGTCGTACGCCTCGCGCGGGTTGTCGGTCCGGAGCGGCGCGGCGACGAGCGTCTCCGGCGCGTCGAACGGGCGGGCGGTGAAGCCGCGGAAGACCGAACGCTCGGAGGCGAAGTAGACGAGGTCGCCGTCGAACGGCTCGGGACCGGGCGGCCCGCAGAGGAGCGCCACCTCCGCGACGAGGCCGCCCACCTCGAACGCGACGTCCTCGAAGCGCCAATGGTCGCGGATCGCCTGGGCGATCCGTCGCGCTCCCGACGCGAGCGCGGCGCGGCGAGCGGCGGCGTCGCGGGCGGGGGAGGCCGCGAGGCCCGCCTTCACCCCCTCCATCAGGCGCGTCCGGTG
>JAKLER010000544.1 GCA_022711615.1 Acidobacteriota bacterium | reverse complement strand
GGAACAAGGCCCTCGCGTTCGGCAACGGCGGGAGCGCAACCCAGGCCCAGCACTTCGCCGCCGAGCTCGTCGTCCGCTACAAGGGCGACCGGCCGGGCCTGCCCGCCGTCGCCCTCGTCTGCGACGGTGCGATCCTGACCGCCTGTGCGAACGACTACTCCTACGACTACGTCTTCGCGCGGCAGGTCGAGGCGCTCGGCCGCCCGGGCGACGTGGCCCTCGCGCTCTCCACGTCGGGCACGAGCCCGAGCGTCGTCAAGGCGCTCGAGGCCGCCCGCGCGCGCGGCATGGTGACGATCCTCGTCACCGGGACGCGCGGCGCCGCCGAAGCGGCGAGGTGGGACCACGGCCTCGTCGTGCCGACGGCCGAGACCGCGCACGTCCAGGAGGTGACGCTCGCCGTCCTCCACCTCCTCTGCGCGCCGCTCGACGCCTGACGGGAAGCCGGTGCGGAGGCCGGGGCTCGCGGCGCAGCCTCGCCCGCCGCGCAGACTGTAAAGTGTAGACCAGACCCCCGAGGCGAGACCCCCGGGGCGTTACGCGGGGAGCTCGAACGTCAGGCCGGTCATGCAGGCGTGGTCGAGGGGGCAGCGCGTGAAGCGGCAGGGGGCGCAGGGGACGCGGTTGCGGACGATCCGCAGCCGGACGGGCTTCCCGTCGGGGCGCGGGCCGTCCCAGGGGCGGGTGGCGTCGGGGTCGGTCGGGCCGAAGACGACGGTCGTCGGCGTTCCGGCCGCGTTCGAGAGGTGCGCGAGGCCCGAGTCGTTCCCCACGAAGAGCTCCGCCTCCGCGACGACGCCGAGGACCTCGGCGAGGGACGTCCTCCCCGCAAGGTCGACGACCCGCGCCGGGGCGGCCAGCGCGGCGACGCGGGCGTTCATGCCGGCCTCGGCGGCGCTGCCGAGGAGGACGACGGGGAGGCCGCGCTCTTCGTGGAGGCGCGCGAAGAGGGCGGCGAACCGCTCCTCGGGCCAGCGCTTCGCTTCGTGGGCGAAGGAGGCGACGTGGGCCGCGGCGAAGGGGCCCGAGGCGAGCCCCGCCTCGGCGAGCTTGGCGCGGGCGCCGCGCCGGACGGCGTCGGGGACCGCGATCGTCGCGTCGGGGATCTCCGGACCCGGCACGCCCGTTGCCTCCACGAGGCGGAGGTGCCGATGCAGCTCGTGCTCGCCCGGACGGGGAGAGAACGGAACGGGGTGGGTGAGGAGGGGCGACCGGAGCTCGCCGCGGAATCCCCATCGCTCGGGAATGCCGGCCCGAGAGACGGTCCGGGCCGTCGCGAAGCTCCGCGGCAGGAGGATCGCCCGGTCGAAAGCCTTCTCCCGGAGCTCGTCGGCGAGGAGGCGCCGTCCCTCGCGTCCGGCGTGGCGCCCCCTCGGCTCCTCGACGAGGAGCTCGTCAACTTCCGGCAGGAGGCGGTAGAGGTCGGCCACCCAGGGTCGGGCGAGGACGGCGAGGTGGTCGCCGCGGTGGTGCGCGCGCAGGGCACGAAGGGCCGGGAGGGAGATGACGACGTCGCCGACCCAGT
>JAKLER010000543.1 GCA_022711615.1 Acidobacteriota bacterium | reverse complement strand
GACGCTCTCGACCGCCTCCGGCGCGCCGCCCCGAGCGACGTGACGGTCCTCCTGACGGGGGAATCGGGGACCGGCAAGGAGCTCTTCGCCCGGGCGCTCCACGCGCTCTCGCCGCGCCGCGCCGGGCCGTTCGTCGCCGTGAACGTCGCCGCGCTCCCCGAGGGTCTCGTCGAGAACGAGCTCTTCGGCCACGAGAAGGGGGCGTACACGGGGGCCGGAGAGCGGCGCGCCGGGCGCTTCGAGCTGGCCGACGGCGGGACGCTCTTCCTCGACGAGATCGGCGAGCTGCCGCTCGGCGCTCAGACGAAGCTCCTGCGGGCGGTCGAGGAGCGGACGTTCCTCCGCGTCGGCGGGACCGTCCCGCTCTCCGTCGACGTGAGGCTCGTCGTCGCCACGAACCGGGACCTCGCCCAGCGGGTGAAGGCGGGGGCGTTCCGCGAGGACCTCTACTACCGCCTCGACGTCTTCCCGGTGAAGCTGCCGCCGCTGCGCGCCCGCAGGGAGGACGTCCCGGAGCTGGCGCGGGCGTTCGCGCGGAGCTGCGGCGAAGGGGCGCGCGGGAGGGCGTTCGAGATCGGCGCCGGCGCGGCCGAGAAGCTCGCGGCGTGGAACTGGCCGGGGAACGTGCGGGAGCTGAAGAACGTCGTCGAGCGGGCCGTCCTTCTCGCGGAGGGGTCCGTCATCCGGCCGGCCGACGTCGTCCTCGGCGCTCCGGGCGAGGACGCGCCGACCACGCCGACGCTCGACGGGACGCTCGAGGAGGCCGGGGAGCGCTGGAAGCGCGCGGGCGAAGCCGCGCGCATCCGCCGCGCTCTCGAGGAAGCCGGGGGCGACCGAGCCGCCGCCGCCGCCGCCCTCGACATCCCGCTCAAGCGCCTCGCCCAGCGCCTCCGCGACCTGAAGCTCTAGACCTCGCTCCCCGCCTCGCGAAGGGCGGAGGCGAGGTCGGCGTCCTCGTCGGGGGAGACGCTCCGGAGGTCGAGGACGAGGCGGCCGTCGGCGACGCGGGCGAGGACGGGGAGCTCGCGGGCGCGGAGGCGGGCGGCCGCGTCGCCTTCGCCGAGGGACGGGTGCCGGAGGAGGACGCCCCACGACGGAAGCGTCGACTCCGTGCCGGCGCCGCCGCCGGCGATCGCGACGAGCGGCGCGGCCTCGGCGCTCCAGCCGGCGGCGGCGGCCACGGCCGCGAGGCGCCGCGCGCGCGCCTCGAGATCGGCGAGCGGCGCCGCGAGCATCGCGTGGAACGGCACCTCGGCCGCGCGCCCCGAGAGGTGGAGGTCGAGCGTCGCCGCGAGGGCGGCGAGGACGAGCTTGTCGGGGCGGAGCGCGCGGGCGAGCGGGCTGCGCGCGCAGCTCCGGACGAGGTCTTCCCGGCCGAGGAGGATCCCCGCCTGCGGCCCTCCGAGCGTCTTGTCGCCCGAGAAGCAGACGAGGTCGGCCCCCTCGGCGAGGGCCTCGGCCGGGACGGGCTCGTCGCAGAGGCCCGGCTCGGCGAACCTTTCCGGCGAGCCGGCGCCGGCGTCGTAGAGG
>JAKLER010000542.1 GCA_022711615.1 Acidobacteriota bacterium | reverse complement strand
CCCCGGCCGCGAGGGCGCGCCTCAGGCCGGCGGCGGCCCGGAGCGCCTTGGGCCAGGGCGTGTCGAGGGCCGCGTTCGAGACGGCGTGGACTCCCGGCGTCACCTCGGTCGGCTCGCCCCCGGCGTTCGAGACCCAGGCGAGCCGCCCGCCGGCCCCGGCGAGGAGGTTGAAGCCGTTCGCCCGGGCGCGCTCGGCGGCCACCGCCCGGGCATGCGCGAGGGGCTCGGCCCCGCCCGCGAGGAATCGGACGACGAGCCCGCCTCGCGACGGGGCGACGGGATCGTGCGCGCGCGGGTCGCGAACGTTCGTGAGCGCGGAGAAGCGGCCCGTGCGCGTGACACCCATCCAGGTCCCGCCGGACCGGAGGTCCCGGCCCGCGAGGAGCCCGGCCTCGCCCGGCCAGAAGGCCGCCGGCGCGGTGGGTCGGTCGAGGTCCTCGTCCCGGTTCGCCGCGACGACGAGCGGATGGCGAGCGTGCGCGTGGAGAGCGAGGACGATCAGGCACATCGAGCGTCCTTCGGGCCGGCGGCCTCGCGGAGAGGCCGTCTTTCCTCTCGCCGGCCCGTCAGCCGTTCCCGAGGTACGGCCGCGCCCACGGGAACTCCGAGGCGAACTCCCGCTCGGCGTCGGCCAGGAGGGCGTGCTCCCAGCGCTCGAGGTCCCGCTCGTCCTCGGGCGAGCCCGCTCGGATGCAGCGGCGGAACGCGATCTCGAGGAGCATCTGATCGGTCCGCGACAGGGGGCGCTGGAGGGCGTCGACGAGCGTGTGCATCGCCGCCGCGACGCTCCGCGGCGCCGCCCGTCGCGCGGCGACGAGGAGGAGGATGTACGGCTGCTTCAGGTCTTCCGTCTGCTCGAGGCCGGGCGCTCCCGCCAGGAGGGCGCCCTCCTCGGACTCGAGGCGGGTCCACGCCTCCCAGGCCCGCCGGCTCTCGTCCCGCCAGGACTGGCGCGCCTGGGCGACCTCGGCCTCCTCGAGGGCGAGGAGCTCGGCCCGGCCCGGCCGCTCCGAGTCGGCGCCCGCGAGGCTGGCGTGCTCCTCGGTGATCCGCTGCTCCCGCAGGGCGAGGTGCCGCTCCTCGGCGCGCAGCTTCATGAGCCGGTGGGCGAGGACGGTCCAACGCTCCTGAAGCTCCTTCTTCCGGCCGATGTGCTCCCGCCCGCGGCGCATGTGGACGCGGAGGGCGACCGTCGCCATGACGAGCTGCTCCAGGGTGAAGATCGACGCGAGCTGCCGCGCCGCGGCGTCGACGACGTGGTACGAGTCGTCGTAGTACGTCGCGCCGCGCCGGACGACGCGAGGAGCGAGCTCGATCCGGGCCCTCTCGGCCCGGAGCCCGTCGATGGCGATCGGCCGGCTGATCTGGTGACGTCCCGACGCGGTCGGGTCCCAGTATCCGGCGCGCCGCTCGTCCACGCGGACCCGCTCCGCGGAAGCTTCCGCTTCGCCGACGGGGTCGTCCGGCTCCGATTCGCTCGGCATCGGCCGATGATCGGGACTCTGCCCCGCCGTTGTAAAGCGGAAACGGCCGG
>JAKLER010000541.1 GCA_022711615.1 Acidobacteriota bacterium | reverse complement strand
CATCTATCATCCGCCCGCGGGCGGCGCGCCTCCGGCGCGCCGCGGGAGGAGCGAGTGATGACGACGGCGACGCTGACCTGGATCGGTCTGGGTCTCTACGTGCTCGTGGCGGCGGGATTCGCGATCCGGGGGGCGCGCAAGTCCGGAAGCGTCGCCTCGTACGCCGTCGGGAGCCGGGACCTCCCGGCGTGGGTCGTCGGCCTCTCCCTTTCGGCCCAGCTGACGAGCGTCGCGACGTTCGTCGTCAACCCCGGCCTCGTCGCGCACTTCGGCCTCGCCGCGCTCCTCGGCTACGGCGTCGCCGCGGGGAGCGGGATCACGATCGGCCTCGCCGTCCTCTCGGGGCCGTTCCGGGAGACGGGGGCCCGCGTGATGGCGCTGACGATCCCGCAGTGGATCGGGACCCGCTGGGAGTCGAAGGGGCTGCGCCTCGCGTTCGTCGTCCTGTCGGCCGGCCTCCTCGCCTTCGCGACGCTCATCGTCGTCGCCCTCGCGCTCGTCCTCGCGAGCCTCCTCGGCGTCCCGGCCGTGGCCGTCGCCGCGGCCGTCCTCGTCTACGTCCTCCTCGCGATGGCCATGGGGGGCGCGACGGCGCACGCGTGGATCAACGCGGTCCAGGCCCTCATCATGATCGTCGTCGCGCTCCTTCTCGTCGGGACGGCGTTCGGCCAGGCGCCCCCGTTGGGCGGCGTCCTCGAGCGGCTCGCGACGATCCAGCCCTCGCTCGCGACCGCCGTGAACCCGGCCTCCCCCTACTTCCGGAGCCTCTTCGAGGTCTTCTTCTGCAACTTCCTCGTCGGCCTCGCGATCGTCGGGCAGCCGCACATCCTCTCGAAGGCGCTCTACCTCTCCGACGGGAAGCAGGTGCGCCGGTACCTCGCCGTCGCGATCGGCGCCGGGCTCGTCTTCATGGCGGTCCTCTGGGTCGGCCTCGCGGCGCGCCTCTCGCTGCCGACGCTCCCGCGGATCGACCTCGTCGTCCCGAGCTGGATCGGCGCCTCCTTCGGCCCCGGCCTGAGCGTCGTCGTCGCGATCGGAATCGTCTGCGCCGGGCTCTCGACGCTCGAGGGGATCTTCCTCGCCCTCGCGAGCATCCTCTCGGTCGACGTCCACCCGCTCCTGCCGGGGGCGAAGCCGGAGAAGGCGCTCCGCTTCGGGCGGCTCGGCCTCGCGGCGGTCGCCCTCGTCTGCCTCCTCCTCGCCCGCTGGCAGATCGCCCACCCGACCGGGGGGTCCGTCGCGATCTTCGCTCAGTACGGCATCTACCTCCTCTTTACCGCCTCCTCCGTCCCGCTCGTCGCCGGGATGTTCCTGCCGCGGGCGCGGCGCGGCGGCGTCGCCCTCGCGGCCGCGGCGGCGGTCGTCGTCTACGTCGCCGCCGGGACGCTGAAGCTCGGGGTCCTCTCGAACAACCCGGCCGTCCTCGCGACGTGGGGGCTCCTCGCCTCCTGGGTCGTCCTCGGAGCCTCGCTCCTCGTCCCGGGGCGGCGCGAGGCATGAGCCCGTCGGGCGCTCCGCGGCCCGGCGGGGGCGCG
>JAKLER010000540.1 GCA_022711615.1 Acidobacteriota bacterium | reverse complement strand
GGCGCCGATGCCGAACGAGAAGGCGCCGAGGGCGCCGTGGCTCGTCGTGTGCGAGTCGGTGCCGACGACGACCTGCCCGGGCCGCACGTAGCCGTACTCGGGGAGGATCTGGTGGCAGATGCCGCCGACGTCGCCCCGCACGTCGTGGAAGCGGGCGATGCCGTGGGCGTCGACGAACTCGCGGATCTTCTTCTGGTTCGACGCCGTCTTCGGCGACTCGGCCGGGACGCGGTGGTCGAAGATGATCGCGATCTTCGAGACGTCCCAGGGGTGCGGGGTCACGCCCGTCCCCTCGTAGATCTCGAGGAACTGGTTGATGACGAGCGCGGCGTTCTCGTGGCTCATCGCCACGTCGACGCGCGGCTCGACGACGTCCCCGGCGGTCACCTCGGGGAGGCCCGCGGCGCGCGCCAGGATCTTCTCGACGACGGTCTTGCCCATGGGGCCTCCTAGACGACTCCCTCGGCCTTCAGCCGCGCGACGTCCTCCGCCGCGTAGCCGATCCGGCCCAGGATCTCTGCAGTGTGCGCGCCGAGGCGCGGCGGCGGCGCGTCGATCGACCCGGGGGTCTTCTCGAGCTTCGCCGTCAGGTTGAAGAGGGGGAGCGTCCCGACGCCCGGGGTCTCGACGCTCTCCAGGGTCTTCCGGTGGACGACCTGCGGCTGCTTCAGCGCGGCTTCGAGCGTCAGGATGTCGCCCGAGGGGACGTCCTTCGCGTTCAGGAGGTCGACCCACTCGGACGTGGGGCGCTCGGCCAGCTTCGCCTCGAGGAGCGGCGTCAGCGCGTGGCGGTTCTTCTTCCGCGTGTCGCGCTCGGCGAAGCGCGGGTCGGCCTTCAGCTCCGGGACGCCGAGGACGTCGCAGACCGACTCCCACTGCTCCTGCTTGTTCGCGGCGATGTTGATGTGCCCGTCCTTCGTCTTGAACATTCCCGACGGGGCGGCGGTGAAGTTGTCGTTGCCGATCGCGACGGGCGGGGCGCCCCCGATGAGGAGGTTCGCGGCGACCCACCCCATGAGCGGCATGATCGAGTCGAGGAGCGCGACGTCGATCGCCTGCCCCTCGCCCGTCCGCTGGCGGTGGTAGAGCGCCGCCAGGATCGCGAACGCGGCGTTCATCCCGCCGACCGTGTCGCAGACCGGGAAGCCGGCCCGGAGCGGGTGGAGCCGCTCGTCGCCGTTCACGTCCATCTCTCCCGAGAGGCCCTGGATGATCTGGTCGTAGGCGGGCTTGTCGGCGTCGGGGCCGTCCTGGCCGAAGCCGGAGATGGCGCAGTAGACGAGCCGCGGGTTGATCTCGCGCAGCGTCTCCCAGCCGACGCCGAGCCGCGTCATGACGCCGGGGCGGAAGTTCTCGACGACGACGTCGGCGGTCGCCGCGAGCTTCTTGAAGATCTCCTTCGCCTCGGGCTTCTTGAGGTTCAGGGTGAGCGACTTCTTGTTCGCGTTCTGCGCGAGGAAGCTCGTCCCCATCAGCTCCTTGTTGAGCTTCGGGACGTTGCCGAGCTTGCGCGCCAGGTCGCCGTCCGTCGGGTTCTCGACCTTGATGACCTCGGCCCCGAG
>JAKLER010000054.1 GCA_022711615.1 Acidobacteriota bacterium | reverse complement strand
AGGCGCACGCCCGAGATCCGCTCCGCGGCGTCCTCGGCGAGCCCGCGCAGGCGCAGCGTCTCGCGGCGCATCCAGGAGGTCGCGGCCTCGCCGCGAAGGAGACCGTCGGTGATCCGCGGGGCGCCGTGAGGGACGGCGGCCCGGTCTCGGACGATCCCCTCGAAGAGCCAGCCGAGGCCGTAGGGATCGCGGGCGAGGCGCGCGGGATCCGCGCGGAGCGCGCCGTTGACGGCGGTGATGAAGACCGGGTTCGGGAAGGAGACGGTCACGTCCACGTCGCGGACGGTGAGGACGGCCGCCGGCCTCTCGAGCCCCTTCGTCGTGACGAACTGCACCCGGTCGATCCCGCCCAGCGTCCGCGCGAGGAACGCGTCGACCCCGATGTGGCAGACGCCGTCGGACGCGACCGAGAGCCAGGTGTGCCCCGGCGCGAACCAGAGCCACTCCGGGACCGGGATGCCGTCGGCGTCGTCGGTCCGGGGCGGGGCCTCGCCGGGGGCCGCGGTCGGGGCGGGGGTCCTCGCGAGCGCCAGGTAGAGGTCGCAGTAGCGGTGCGCCTCGCTTCCGCAGCGGGAGAAGGCCTGGTCGCTCCAGGGGATCAGCTTCGTCACCGGCGCCGCGGAGCAGTACTGGGCGAGCGACTCCGTCCGGAACGGACAGGAGCTCGCGCTCGGGTGCTCCTCGTTCAGCTCGCGGACGACGGGGCACTCGTGCCAGGCTGCCGTCGCGCAGCGCTCGTCCGATGCGCTCCCCGTCCGCACGATCTGCTTGCGGATCGGGGAGGCCTGGCACGACTGGACGTGCGCCTCGCGAAGGAAGGGGCAACGCACGGCTTCGCCTTTCGCAGCCCCGGGGCTACTTCTTCTCCTCGTTCTCGTCGACCTTCTCGCCGCCGTCGGCCATCGTCAGGCCGAGCTCGGGGATGAAGGCGGCGTGCGGGTCGAGGTCGTGAACGGCGACGCGGCCCTTCGCGCGCTCGCGGAGCTCGCGGACGGCCGCCCAGCCGAGAGCGACGATCCCGCCCAGGGTAGCGAGGCCGAGTCCGGCGTTCGTCAGGTTGAGCCAGAGGATCTCGGAGTCGGTGGGCTGCATGGGAAACCTCCTCGCGTCGGGATTTCCCTCGCTGGGAAGTCGACGCGACATGGGAGGTGCAGGAGGCATGCCGACTCCCTCCGGAGTCAGGCCGACGAGCGTAAACGACTCGTATAGTTGTATTTGCTCTGGATGCCCCGGATGGGCGAGCGTGCGACGTGGTCCGCGAGTGCCGGATTTCCCGACGGGCGCGTCGGAGTTCCCGACGCGCCCGTTCCGACTTCAGCTCACGCTTCCTTCAGCCAGCGCCAGAGCTCGGGGATCGTCGGCCGCTTGCCGGTCGCGAGAAGGCCTGCCCGGAAGACCTTGGCGGAGGCCTTCAGCAGGCCCGCGATCGTCGCGACCGAGAGGACGAGCGAGAGGGCGACCTGCCACGCCGGCGGCTCGGAGACGAGGAGCCGGATGAACATCGTCATCGGCGTGTAGATCGGGACGAGCGAGAGGACGACGGAGAGCGTCGAGTCGGGGTTCGTCAGGATCGGCATCATCAGGAACCACGGAACGAGGAAGACGAACATCACCGGCGTGAGGACCTGCTGGGCCTCCTTCTCCGAGCTGACGATCGCCCCGCCGGCGGCGTAGACGCCGACGGTGACGAGGTAGGAGAGAAGGAAGAAGACGACGAACCAGACGGCGATCGAAGGGCGGAGGACGCTCGAGAGGTCGAAGCCCGCGGAGCGCGCCTCGGAAAGGCCGGCGGCGGCGACGGCGCCTCCCATCGCCACCCAGACGGCCATCTGCGTCAGGCCGATCGCCGCCATCCCGAGGATCTTCCCGGAGAGGAGCTCCATCGGCGTCATCGACGAGACGAGGAGCTCGACGACGCGGTCCGTCTTCTCCTGGATGACGCCCCGCATCACCTCCTGCCCATAGACGAGCGATGGGATGAAGAGGAGGGCGAGGAAGAGCATCGCGAGGACGAAGCTCCCCTCTCCGCCCCGGCGCTCCTGCCCCGACTTCGTCACCTGGACGGTCTCGACCGGCAGCGGCGCGAGGATCAGCTCCAGCTCCGCCGGCGCAACTCCGCGCGCGGCGAGGCGTTCCCGCTGGAGGGCGCGGTTCACGGCGCGCCCGAGGCGCTCCTGGGCGAGGAGGTCGGCCGCGGAGCGGCTGAAGTAGGTGAGGTGGGTGAGGGGCCGCTCGAAGGCGTCGGCCGGGACGAGGAGGACCCCGTCGAGGCGCCGCTCCTTCGGCGTCCGCTCGACGGAGAGTCGCTCGAGGTAGGGACCGACCGCGTTCTTCGGGTCGACCGTGAAGAGGTCGACGTACTCGGGGACGATCCGGCCGGTCGGGACGTTCGTCCCCCGGCCTCGGGCGAAGGCCGACCGCTCGCCGGGCGCCTCCCCCGCGAGCCCCTCGACGGCGGCGCGCAGCCGCCCCGTGCCGTCGAGGACCGCGACCCGCCGTTCGCCCATCCCGCGCGAGGCGAGGAACGCGGGGACGAGCATCAGCGCCCCCATGAGGAACGGGGCGAGGACGGTCATGATCAGGAACGAGGGCTTGCGGACGGTCTCGCGGTACTCGCGCTTCAGGACGGCCCAGAGCTTCCTCACGCCGCCACCTCCGGAGGCGCGGCCTCTCCCACCGCCTCGAGGAAGACCTCCTCCAAGGAGGGGGCGACGACCTCGAAGCGGAGGACCCTGAGGCGCACCGCGGCAGCGGCGAGGAGCTCCTGCGCGTCGGCGCCGGGGGCGAGGCTCAGCTCGGCCCGGTTCGTGTCGATCCGGGCGGACGCGACGGCGGGGTGCTCCGCGAGGAACGCGCCGTCTCCCGTGAACTCCAGGTGGACGGCGTCCCGCCCGCCCGAGGCTTTCACCTCGGCGAGCGGCCCCGAGCGGACGACCATCCCGGCGTGGACGAGGACGATCTCGTCGCAGAGCTTCTCCGCCTCGCCCATCTGGTGCGTCGAGAGGAGGATGGCGCGCCCCTCCGCGGCCAGCTCGCGGAGGAGCCGCCTCACGAGGACGACGTTCACCGGGTCGAGACCCGAGCCGGGCTCGTCCAGGACGACGAGCTCCGGGTCGAAGAGGAGCGCGCCCGCGAGCTGGACCTTCTGCTGGTTCCCCTTCGAGAGCTCTTCCACCTTGCTGTCCTTCTTCTCGGACAGCTCGAAGCGCTTCAGCCACCGCTCGGCGGCGGGCCTCATCGAGGCCGGAGAGCGCCCCTTGATCTCGGCGAGGAAGAGGAGGTGGTCGAGGACGCGCATCTTTCGGTAGAGGCCGCGCTCCTCCGGGAGGTAGCCGAGCCGGTCGCGAGCCCCCTCGACCGCCGCGCCGAAGAGCTCCACCCGGCCGCGATCGGGCCGCAGGACGCCCGTGATCATACGGAGCGTCGTCGTCTTGCCGGCGCCGTTCCGGCCGAGGAGCCCGGTGATCTTTCCGGCGTTCACTTCGAAGGAGACGCCGTCGACGGCTTTCACCGAACCGTAGTGCTTCACGACGTCGTGGAGGGAGAGGACGCGGCTCACGGGGCGGCATCTTACGCACCCCGGAACGAGCGGTGCGAAGCGTATCCTCGGGAGCCGAGCCGCCATGAACCGCCGCGCCTCCGCACCGGCCCTCCTCGCCATGCTCGTCCTCGGCTCCTGCGCCTCGGGAGGAGGGACCGATCCGACCCTCGTCGAGGCGGGCCGCAAGCTCCGGCGGGAGCAGCCGCCGCCCACCGCGGCCGAGCTCCGGCTCGAGGTCGACTCCTTTCTCGAGAACGAGCTTCCGCTCCTGCGGAAAAGGGCCGTGCAGCGCATCGAGCGGGAGGCGAAGGTCTGGCGGGCGACGTTCGTCGGCGGGGCGGCGCTCGGAGTCCTGGCCGCGTCGTCCGGGAGCATCGCCGGCTCCGGCGACGCCGCCAAGGCATCCCTGGTCGGCGCCGGCGGAGCCGCCGCGATCCTCGGCGGCGTCGGGTACTACGTGCGGACGCCGAGGCACCAGGCCTGCATCACGTTCCTCGACGCGGCGCATGCCGACCTCTCCTCCTGGCGGAGCCACGCCATACCTCCCGGCGACGGGACCGTCGCTCCCGCCGTGTGGCACGCGTGGGTCGATCGGGTGGCGTCGATCCGCGCCGCCGCGCCCTGCGCGAAGAGCCGCTGACCCGGCTGGTACACTCGCGGGGGCTGGCGGCGAAGCCGCGAGCGGAGGTAACGGACGTGAGAATCGACGGCGGGGTTGCGCTCGTGACGGGCGCGAGCAGGGGCATCGGCGCGGCGACGGCGAGCCTCCTCGCCCGGAGCGGCGCGAAAGTCTGCGTGAACTACGCCACGAACGAGGAGGCCGCGCGCAGCGTCGTCGCGGGCATCGAGGCGGAGGGCGGAACGGCGCTCGCCGTCCGGGCCGACGTGACCGACCGGGACGCCGTGGAGCGCATGGTCGCGACGGCCGAGAGGGAGCTCGGGCCGATCGACATCCTCGTCGCGAACGCCGGGATGCGGGTCCACCTCGCGCCCTTCCTCGGCTACCCGTGGGAGGAGCTCGAGGCGAAGCTCGTGGGGGAGGTCAAGGCCGCCTTCTTCGCGGCTCAGGCCGTCGCGCCGTCGATGGCCGCGCGGGGCGGAGGCGCGATCGTCGTCGTCTCGAGCACCCTCTCCCGCCGCCCGGGCGAGGGCTTCGTCGCTCACAGCGCCGCCAAGGCGGCCCTCGACGGCTTCGTCCGGGCCCTCGCCCTCGAGCTCGGGCCGCGCGGTATCCGCGTCAACACCGTGGCGCCCGGGCTGACGCTGACCGACGCGACGGCCTTCCTCCCGGAGCCGGCTAAGGCGGCGGCGG
This sequence comes from Acidobacteriota bacterium, assembly GCA_022711615.1. GTDB lineage: Bacteria > Acidobacteriota > Thermoanaerobaculia > UBA5066 > UBA5066 > UBA5066. The sequence continues at coordinate 13,557 of JAKLER010000054.1, read as the reverse complement.
CGCAGGCGACGTCTCTCCGGAGGAACGCGGCCCCCGAGGACGTCGCCGGCGCGATCCTCGCGCTCGTCAGCGACGCGTCGCGCCACGTCACCGGCGTCTGGCTCCCGGTCGACGGCGGCGTCACGATGCCCTGACTCCCGGCGCCGTCAGCCCCCGGCGTCTCGCGCGGCGATCGCCTGCGCGAGCGCGACGAGTCGCTCGGCCTCCTTCGCGTGGAGCTCCTCGACGAGGCGCCGCTCGTGGACGACGACGCCCCGCCCTTCCGCCCGCGCGGCGCGCCACGCCGCGAGGAGCCTGCGGGCGTCGTCCACTTCGGCCGGGTCGGGGGCGAACGCGCGGTTCGCGGCGGGGATCGTGCGCGGGTGGATCAGCGTCTTGCCGTCGAAGCCGAGGTCCCGCCCCTGCCGGCAGGCCGCCGCGAACCCCTCCTCGTCCTCGAGGGCGAGGTGGACGCCGTCGAGCGCCGGAAGGGAATGCGCCCGGGCCGCGAGGACGATCGCGGAGAGGGCGTGCAGGAGCGGCTCCCGCCCCGAGACGTGCCGGGCTCGCAGCTCCTTCGTCAGGTCGGAGGTCCCGGCGACGAGGCCGGCGACCGACGGGTGCGCGCCCGTGACCTGATCGGCGGCGAGGACGCCGCGGGGCGTCTCGATCGTCAGCCAGAGCGCCAGCGGCGACGGCGCGCCGGATGCGGCGAGAACGCCGGCAGCCTCCCGGACGTCCTCGGGCGTCTCCACCTTCGGCAGGACGATCCCGTCCACCGGAAGGCGGGAGAAGGAGGCGAGGTCGTCCCGGTGCCACGGCGTCCCGCGCGCGTTCACGCGGACGAGGAGCTCGCGGGGTGCGAAGCCGCCCGCCGTGGCGGCCTCGACGACGGCGCGGCGGGCGGGCTCCTTCGCTTCCGGGGCGACCGAGTCCTCCAGGTCGAGGATCAGGCCGTCGCAGGGGAGCGTCCGCGCCTTCGCGAGAGCCTTCGCGTTCGAGCCGGGGACGTAGAGGACGGAACGGCGGGGGCGCTCGTCGCGGGGGGAGGGAATCACGGGCGGCTCGGGCATGCGCTCGATTCTAGGGAGGAGGCCGCTCACGGGGTCAGAATGCGGCCGATGACGACCTTCGGCCTCGTCCTCGTCGTCGCAGTTCCGCTCCTCGTCCTCCTCGTCTACCTCGAGGGGAAGAGGCAGGCGCGGATCTACGGCCCGCCCAGCGCCCGTCCGAACCTCGCCGGAGCGGGCCTCCTGGAGCTCCAGAAGCACCTCCAGGCCGATCGGCGCGTCGACACGCTCGTCGAGCAGGTGAGGGACGAGGCGGCCGAGACCGAGCAGGACGCGGGGTCGGAGGGCCGGGCGCCTCTCGCGGGCGTAGGTCGAAGGCCCCGGCCCGTTTCGCCGCGCCGAGCGAACTGAAAAGAGAGGCGACCGCGATTTGGCATCGGTCTTGCTGTTGCCCCTGCGTGCGCCCGTTCAGGCCGGAGAAGTGGCGCGAAATACGACTCGCGTGGCTCATAGCGGAACACCGTGTCCCGGGATGGGATACGTGCGCCCGCGCCCTCGGCCTGCTCGGCACTCTTCTTCTTGTGGCCGGCCCTCTCGTCGCCCAGAGTTCCGCGACGACCGTGGCCTCGGCGACGGCCGGGATCGCCGGGGCGGTACTGATCACGAACACCGGGGATCTTGCATTCGGAGACGTCATTTCCGGACCATCCGCCGGGACCGTCCGGGTTAACGTGACGCCAGCCGCGACGCGAGTGGCGACTGGAGGGGCCCAGCTTTCGGTATCGCCCTTTTCGCCCGCGACCTTCTCCATTCAACAAACCGGGAGAGGGTGGCCTTGGGTCTGGGTCACGCTTCCGTCGGGCCCGGTTACGCTCACCCGAACTGGCGGCGGCGCGACGATGACGGCCGACGACTTTCGCGGGAGCTGCTCCCTCGTATTTCCCTTCTGCGTCATGCCTTCCACGCTCAGGGTCGGTGCCCGGCTCAACGTCGCCGCGAACCAGCTTCCGGGTGTCTACTCGGGGACGTTTGACGTAACGGCCCATAATCCCTGAGAGCCCACCCCGAGACGGACAACTCGCACGCGCCGGGCGGCCGAGATGCCCAGTGTGCCCGTCCTGGCGGCCTCATCTCCTTCGAAACGGACTCGTCGATACCAGCCGCCCCGGCCGGCATCCGAATTGCGTGTGTGTCATCGTGTGCCCTGAGACACCTGACACACGGCCCAATACGAATCACGGATGATCCGAACTGACACGTTTCGTCCCGGAATAGGACGGAACAGGGGGAGTGAAGAAATGAAGAAGACCATCCTAATCGCCCTGACCGCCCTCGCCGCGATCGCTCTGCTCGTTCCGGCCGGGAGCGCGATGGCCCAGGCCTCTGACACGGCCACCGCGAACGCGACGGCGACGATCGTCAGCCCGATCGCGATCCAGAGTGACTTTGACCTCGCGTTCAGCGATATCGTCGCCGGTGCTGCGGCAGGGACTGTTGTCGTTTCGACTGGTGGCACCCGGACGGTAGGAGCCGGGCTGGCAGGCCTCAACCCCGGCAACGCCCGGGCAGCGCAGTTCACCATTACCGGCACACCCAGCCGACAGTTCGGCATCGTGCTTCCCACCTCGACGACGATCAATCGCGTTGGAGGGGGCTCCATGACGGTCGATGCCTTCACCTCGAGCCTTGGCTTGACCGCCACAATCGGCGGTACCGGGTCTTCCGTGCTGAAAGTGGGCGCAACGCTGAACGTGGGCGCGAACCAGACCGCCGGGGACTACACCGGCACTTTCGACGTCACGGTCACCTACAACTAAGTCCGGTTCACTCCCCCACGCCCACGCGCGGCGATTCGCCGCGCGTGGGCGGACCGGAGGAGATACACCCATGCGATTCCGCCTGATCCAGATCGTCGGGGCCGGCTTGTTCGCAGCCGTGTGCCTTTCGGCGCCGGCGCTGGGGCAAAAAGCCGCTTCGATCGAAGTAACGGCGGACAAGGACCTCGCGTTCGGGTCGATCGCCCCGGGCCCGGCGGGCGGCACCGTGACAGTCCCTCCGACCGGGGGACGGACCGCGGCAGGCGTCGTTCTGCTGCCGAGCCCGGGCGGTGTTGGACCCGCTTCCTACACAATTCGAATCGGAGACAAAGGCAATCCCCATTACTCGATCATTCTCCCTGCCTTCGTCGACCTTGAGAGCCCTGCCGGTGCCACGATGAGGGTCGATACGTTCGTCAGCGACCCGGCCGGCACCGGGAAGGTCGATCCGCAACGGAGAGACGGACTGCTCGCCGTCGGCGCGACGCTTCACGTCGGGCCGAATCAACCAGCTGGATCTTATTCGGCGCCGTTTCTCGTGACGGTCAATCTGGGCAACTGATGCGGACCGGAGGCGCTTCCCCTGCCGTCGGACTGCCGATACTCCGGCCGGGCGCCCTCGCGATCGTCCTGCTTGGCCTCCTCGCGGCTGCGCGCCTCGAGGCGCAGGGTTCGGCGACCTTCACATCTACCGTTTCAGCCTCCATCGCAGGCTCGATCCTGATCACGAACACGGCCCCCCTCAATTTCGGAGACGTCATCCCGAGCGCGGCGCCGGGCTCGGTCTCGGTGATCTTGACTCCTGCCGCTGAACGGACGGCAGCCGCCGGCGCGAGCCTGTCTGGAACGACCTTCTCGGCCGCGACTTTCCACGTCGATCGGACTGGATCCGGGAACAAGCACGTCGGCATCTCGCTACCGTCGGGGACGGTCACGCTTCTGCGGGTGGGCGGCGGCGCCTCAATGACGGTCGACACGTTCAGTTCGAACCTGGATTCGTCCTGCTACGGCCCCAATCCAAAGCCGAACGCTTGCCCCAAGACTCCGTTCGACTTCTCGGTCGGCGCCCGGCTGAACGTCGGAGCGAACCAGGCTCCGGGCGTCTACTCCGGGACGTTCGCCGTCACCGCTAATCAGTTCTGAATGGGCGCTTGCCGCGCCGCGGGCGAGTGCCCGACACTCCCCGTTGAGGTGGCTTCCCGATGAGGTCCCGACTCGGCGCCCTTGCACTCGCGCTCTCCTTGGGCGCCTCCCCGGTCCTGGCCGCGCCGCAGGCGCCGCCGGCCGCTGAACCGGCGAAGCCCGCGCTGCCCGGCTCGGGCGGAGCCGGCGACCTCCTCGTCGCGCCGACGCGCGTCGTCCTCGAGGGGACGAAGCGCGGGGCCGAGCTCACGCTCCTGAACGTCGGGTCGAAGCCCGCGACCTATCGAATCAGCTTCCTCGAGATGGAGATGACGCCCGAGGGGGAGCTGAAAGAGCTGCCGTCGCCGCCCGCGGAGAAGAAGCTCGCCTCGAAGCTGATCCGCTACGCGCCGCGCGAGGTCCTCCTCGAGCCCGGCGTCTCGCAGACGATCCGCCTGCAGGTCCGAAAGCCGGCCGACCTCGCGACGGGGGAGTACCGCTCGCACCTGCTCCTTCGGGCCGTGCCGGCCGCGGAGGAGCCGAAGCCCGAGGGGGAAGGCGAGGAGCGGACGTTCCAGATCCGCCTGATCCCCGTCTTCGGCGTGACGATCCCGGTCATCGTCCGGCACGGGCCGGTGTCGACGCAGGCCTCCCTCTCGGGCCTCGAGCTCGTGGACGGACCCGAGGGGAGCGCCGCGGCGCGCGTCACGATCGGCCGGACCGGGAGCTCCTCGCTCTACGGGAACCTGACGGTCCGCTATGCGCCGCCCGGCGGCACCGAGACCGTCGTGGGCGAGGTGAACGGCGTCGGCGTCTACACCGAGATCCCGGAGCGTCGCCTCACCGTGCCGCTCCGGCCGCCGCCGGGCGTGAAGGTCGGCGCGGGCACCCTCCGCGCCGTCTACCGGGAAGCGGAAGAGGACGGGAAGCTCCTGGCGGAGACGACGCGCGAACTGCGCTGACCGGATGAGCCTTCGGCGCGCCCTCCCGGCGCTCCTCCTCGCGGCCCTCGTGGCGGTCTCCGTCGCCGAGCCGGCCGCCGGGGCCTCGAGAGGGGGCGGGCCCCAGGAGTTCGTCACGCGCCCCGAGGAGGACGTCCTCCTCCTGGAGGTCCGGCTCGGCGACCTCGTCCTCGCCGACGCGTTCCCGGCCTACCGCCTCGACGGGACCTTCCTCGTCCCCCTGGGTGAGCTCGCCCGCCTCCTCTCCCTCGCCGTGGAGGTGGACGTGGCGCGCGGCACGGCGGAGGGGTTCGTCCTCGCGGAGAACCGGCGGTTCTCGCTCCGTGCGAGGGAGGCGTCCGTCACGGTCTCCGGCGAGGAGAGCCGGTTCGACAGGACGCGGGTCGAGGTCCACGAGGACGACCTCTACGCCGACGTCGCGTTCCTCTCGAAGTGGTTCCCGGTCGACCTTCTCGTCGACCCCTACTCCGCGCGCCTCACCGTTCGCCCGCGCGAGCCGCTGCCGGTCCAGCAGAGAGCCGAGCGGGAGAGAGTCGCGGCCCGGCTCGCGACCGCCCGGCGCGCGCCGGAAGGGTTCCCCGACGCGCCGAACCCCCACCGCCTCGCCTCCGTACCATCCATCGACGCGAACCTCCGCCTCCTCGTCTCGCCGGACGACGGGGGAGGGCAGCGGCTCGGCTTCCAGCACTCCGCCCTCCTGACGGGCGACCTCCTCGGGGCCGAGGCGAGCCTCTTCCTGAACGGCAACGACAGCGAGGCGGTCTCCGACGCCTGGGGCTCCCTCGCCCGGCGCGACCCGGAGGGGAGGCTTCTCGGGAAGCTCGGCCTGAGGGAGGCGGTCCTGGGCGAGGTCGCGTCGCCGGGCTTCGAGCTCGTCTCGGACGCGCAGACGGGCCCGGGGCTGCTCCTGTCGAGCTTCCCGCTGCAGCGGCCGGCCGAGTGGGGCCGGACCTCGCTCTCGGGGCCGCTCCTCCCCGGGTGGGAGGTCGAGCTCTACGGGAACGACTCGCTCCTCGGCTACCAGGCCTCGCGCGCCGACGGCCTCTACGAGTTTGCCGACGTCCCGCTCCTCCCGGGCGCGAACGAGCTGCGCCTCGTCTTCTACGGTCCGCAGGGCCAGCGCCAGGAAGAGGTGAGGCGGATCAACGCGGCCGAGACGTTCACGCCGACCGGGGAGCTCCGCTGGAGGGCCGTCGCGAACGACCCGCGGCAGGTGGGCCGGCGCGGCCACCTCCTGGCGGAGTACGGCCTTTCGAAGGGGCTCTCCGTGTCGGGCGGGGTCGCCGGCCTGCGGACCGAACGCGGACGGGAGCTCGGGTACGGCCGGCTGGGCGCCCAGCTCCTCCGCGGAATTCTCCTCGCCCGCGTGGACGGCGCGGTCTCCGGCGGGAGCGGGACCGCGGTCCGCGGCGAGCTGCAGGCCCGGACGGCGACGTTCGGATTCTCGGCGGCCTACTCGCTGCTCGACGGGTTCGAGAGCGAGGTCTACCGGCCGGAGTTCGGCACGGTCTCGAGCCGGCTGGAGCTCCGGTTCGACGTCCGTCCCCACCTCGGCGCGGGCATCCGGCTCCCGATCTCCGGGCAGCTCCGGCGGGATTCCCTCGAGGGGGGTGGCGATCTCGTCCGCGCGACCGGACAGCTCTCGACGAACGTCTCCCGCCTCTACGTCTCGTCCCTCTGGAGCTGGTCGCGCGTCCGGAGGCCGGGCTCGTCCGGGGAGGCGATCGGGTTCGGGACGGTCCTCGTGAGCCGCCTCGTCCGGCGGACGAGCCTTCGCGGCGAGCTCCAGTACGACTTCGACCCCGGGACCTCCCTCCGATCCGCGGGCCTGAACGCGGAGTTCCCGATCGGCCCGCGGCTGCTCGGCCGCGGCGGCCTCACGTACCTCCGACGCGAAGGGGAGACGCTCCTCGTCGCCGGCCTCAGCCGCCGGACGGGAGTCGTCGGCGTCTCGTTCGAGGCGAGCTGGGGGCGCACGTCCCGGCTCAACGCGGCGCTCTCCGTCGGGATCGGCCTCGGCCGGGACCCGCGGAGCGGGCGGTTCCACGCGCAGGCCCCCCCGTTCGCCGCACTCGGCGCCGCGTCGGCCCGGGTCTTCCTCGACACGGACGGGGACGGGGCGTGGAACGCCGGCGAGCCGCCGGTCGAAGGGGCGGGCTTCTTCGTCAACCGCGGGAGCGTCCGGACGACGACCGGTCCGGACGGGCTGGCGCTCCTCCCCACCCTGCCGACCCTCGCGCGGACGGAGGTGGGACTTTCGACCGCGACTCTCGAGGACCCGCTCTGGGTGGCGAAGCAGCGCGGCTGGAGCTTCGTCCCGAGGCCCGGGGTCGTGACCGAGCTCGACTTCCCGGTGACGGTCACGGGGGAGATCACCGGGACGATCCGGACCCGCCGCGGGGAGCAGGAGCGCGAGTCGGCCGGAATTCGCCTCCAGCTCGTCTCGCCCGGCGGAGAGGTCGTCGCCGAGACGCGGAGCGCCTACGACGGCTTCTACGACCTGCCGAGAATTCCCCCGGGCCGCTACGTCCTGAGGGTCGACCCGGCGCAGGTCGAGAGGCTCGGGCTCTCGGGAGAGCTCGAGAAGGCGGTCGAGATCCTCCCCTCCGGCTCGATCCTCGACGGCGTCGATCTCCTCCTCGAGGTCCGGCCGGCCGCCCCGGTCGCGCCCCGGGCCGAAGACCCGGCCTGATCCCGCGTGTGTCCGTGACACACCAGGGGTGTGTCCGGAGACGGAGCGGAGGTGGCATCCGATTCTTAAATGATTGATAACAATGGTTTTGTGGTGTCCTGTGCTCTGGCCGGAGTCCTGCAATCACGGGAGGCATGAACGAGAAGAGCTTCAACGGCAGGACGGGTTGGACGGTCGCAGCGATCGCTCTCGCTCTCGTCGCCACGGCTTCTCTCTCGAACCCGGCGCAGGCCGCCGCCACCGCCTCGGCCTCGATCGGCGTCCGGATCCTCGCCCCGGCCGACGTCGCGATCGCCTCGGGCGCGGTCGCCGTCTCCGGCCTCTCCTCCCTCGAGTGGACCGGCACTCCCGAGCTTAGGAACGGGCAGGCCGTCGCGGTCAACGTCTCCCCCCGCAGGGCGGACTCCGGCGCCGCGCAGTGGCTCGTCCGCGGCGGCCGCAACGCCGCCCGCACCATGCAGGTCCCGAGCGAAGCGGTCGTCCGCAACGGCGACGCCGAGCTCACGGTCAGCGGCCTCACGCTGCAGGCCGGCGACGCGCGGCCGGAGCTCGGCGGTGCGGTCGCCGTCGCGCTCGGCGGCAACGTCGAGATCGGCGCCGGCGCGACCGGCGGCTCCTACGTCGGCAACGTCCTCGTCGTCACCGCCTGGGAGTAAGACGAGAGGAGGGTTCCCGCGATCCCCGGGCGAGACGGGCCCCTTCGGCACGGGGGGCGACACGGACGAACGAAGGGCCGCGCGATCGCGCGGCCCTTCGGGTCTCCGAGCGGGAAGGACGCCGTCCTCAGCCCTTCGCCTGCGCCTCCAGCATCTTCTTCCGCGTGTAGGCGATGAGGCCGCCGGCGTCGATGATCGCCTGGCGGGCCGGCGGGAGCGGGACGACGTCCCAGGACTTTCCGGTCGTCCGGTTGACCACCTTCGCCCCCTCGACGACGACCTCGTCGCCGATCGAGGCCGTAACGCCGGGCGCCGTGATGATGTTGAGGCCGAGGTTGATCGAGTTCTGGAGGAAGATCCGCGCGACGTCGCTCGCGACGATCGTCAGCTCCCACCCCTTGAGGCAGGAGACGGCCTGCTCGCGCGAGGAGCCGCAGCCGAAGTTCTTCCCGCCGACGAGGACGGAGCCGGGCGGGACCTCCTTCGCGTTCAGCTTCGCGTTGAGAGCCGGGTCGTTCGCGAACGCGTACTGCGGCGTCTCGGTCGGGAGGACGGTGGCCATGTACCGGCCCGGGTAGATGACGTCGGTGGAGACGTCGTCGCCGACGACGAATGCGACCTTGCCCATTTCAGCTCCCCTTCCGCGGGTCGGCGAGGACGCCCGCGACGGCCGAGGCGGCCGCGACGGCGGGCGAGCAGAGGTAGACCTCCGACTTCGGGTTCCCCATCCGCCCCTTGAAGTTGCGGTTCGTGGTGGAGACGGCGACCTCGTTGTCGCCGAGCGCCCCCTCGTGGACGCCGAGGCAGGGCCCGCAGCCGGCGTTCATGACGACGGCGCCGGCCTTCATGAAGTCGGCGACGTAGCCGCGGTCGAGCGCCTCCTGGAAGACCCGCCCCGAGGCGGGGAAGACGAGCATCCGGGTCCCCTTCGCGACTTTCTTCCCGCGGACGACGGCGGCGGCCGCCTCGAGGTCGTCGATCCTCCCGTTCGTGCAGGAGCCGATGACGACCTGGTGGACCTTGACGCCCGCGACCTCCGAGATCGGCTTGACGTTGTCGACGGTGTGCGGGCAGGCGATCTGCGGCTCGAGGGCCGAGACGTCGACCGTCACGACCCGTTCGTAGACGGCGTCGGGGTCGGGGACGACGAGCTCGATCGGGTCGGTGACGCCCGCCTCCTCGCGGAGGTAGCGGACCGTCTCCTCGTCGGCCGGGACGATGCCCGACGTCGCGCCCGCCTCGACCGACATGTTGCAGACGGCGAGGCGGCCGGACGTGGACATCCTCCGCATCGTCTCGCCGTGGTACTCGAGGACGCGGAAGTTCGCCCCCTGGGCGGTGAGCTTCCCGACGAGGTGGAGGATCAGGTCCTTCGGGCCGACGTGCGGCGGGAACTCGCCCGTCACCTCGACCTTGATCGTCGGCGGCACCTCGACGTTGAGGGCGACGCCGAGCGTCCAGACGGAGGCCATCTCGGTGGCGCCGATGCCGAACGAGAAGGCGCCGAGGGCGCCGTGGCTCGTCGTGTGCGAGTCGGTGCCGACGACGACCTGCCCGGGCCGCACGTAGCCGTACTCGATTCCCCGTACGCGCTGAGCGTCGATTTCACTGATGGTGTAGAAGGGAAAGAGACGCCGCCAGAGGCCTAGAGCGGAAGGCGGGAAGGGGGACGCCAGGGTGTTCTTCGCGTACGTGGACGAATCGGGCGACACGGGGAAGAAGGGCTCGAAGAGCTACGCCCTCGGATGCGTCCTCGTCGAGGCGAAGCGCTGGCCCGATGTCTTCGACCAGGTTCTCGGCTTCCGACGGTTCCTTCGCGAGAAGCACGGTATCCCCGTCCGTGCTGAGCTCAAGGCGAACTTCCTCCTTTCGAACGGAGGCCCGCTGAGGCCGCTGGGGCTGAGCGAGGCCACGCGCTTCGGTATTTACCGCGGGTTCATGAGGCTCCTCTCGAAGCTCGACTTGCAGGCTTTCGCGGTGGTCATCCGGAAGGAAAAGCTCTCCTTCGCGCCCGGCACGAGAGATCCTCGAGACCTCGCGTGGGAGACCATCTTCCAGCGATTTGAGCGGTTCACGAACAAGCACGGCCCGGAGCCGACACCGCTCCTTCTCGTTCACGACGAAGGGGACGGCCCATACGTGAGGAAAGCAGCGCGAAAGGCCCGTCGGTTCCAGAGTGCTGGCCAGAAGTATGGGCAGGGATCCCTTTCCGTGCCGGTGCGCCACTTGGTCGAGGATCCTGTCTCCAGGGCTTCTCACGAGTCCTACTTCGTCCAGCTCGCAGACCTCGTCGCCTACGCCGCCTTCCGTAGGGTCTATCCGCCGCCTTGCCGACCCGTCCAGATCGTGCCCACGACGATGTGGGACGAACTCGGGACCGCACGTCTCGCCGCTGTCAACCGGCTCACGCCATCGGCCCCGCCGGGAGTCGTCATTCGCCCGCCGCTCCCCTGAGACGAAAAAACCCCGGTCAGAGACCGGGGGCAGGGGAGACCTGAACCGCCCTCGAGGACGGGTTAGCCTCCGCTGCGGAGTATAGCTCCTTGATTCTCGAGGAAGCTGACGCCGAGGGCCGCGAGCCCGCCGGCTTGGCGCGCCGCGGCTTCTTCCGTCTCGCGCGCCTCGACAGGGCCCGCGGCGAAGCTCCGGTGCCCGTACGAGCCCGGCCGAGGCCGAGGTAGCCACCAAGGGCATCGAGGGTCTCGTCCGGCCCATCGGTGCTGAAACCTGTGGCGGGCATCGAGCGTGTGGGGCGCCCTTGAATCGTCCTGTCGCGTGGACACTGCTCGGGGCCCGTCCATAATCGCCGAGGGGCACGGGACGACATGCAGCTCACCGACAGCCAGCGGGAAGCCGTCGAGCACCGAGGCGGTCACCTCCAGCTCATCGCCTGCGCCGGGTCCGGAAAGACGGAGGTCGTCGCGCGCCGGATCGCATCGCTCCTCGGGCCGCCACCGAGGGGCGGCCTCCTCCCGGCGAACGTCGTCGCCTTCACCTTCACCGAGAAGGCGGCCGGGGAGCTGAAGGAGCGGATCGTCAGCCGCTGCCGCGAGGAGCACGGCGAGATCGTCGGTCTCGCCGAGATGTTCGTCGGGACGATCCACGCCTTTTGTCTCGAGCTCCTGAAGACCGAGGTCCCGGAGTGCCTGAAGCTGGAGGTCCTGAACCAGGTCCAGCAGACCCTCCTCATCGACAGGAACTCGCGGAGGTCGGGGCTGACGGCGTCCACCGACCTCAACGGGAGCGCGCTCCGCCGATACGTCGACACCGGACGCTTCGTCGAGGCGATGTCGATCCTTCGCGAAGCGGAATTCGACGAGGCGCAGCTCTCCGGGAACTCCGTCTACGACAACCTCGAGACGTACCGAAGCCTCCTCGACGAGAAGGGCTACCTCGACTACTCCGAGATCCTCCACCGGGCCGTCGAAGTCCTCTCGACGAACGCGGAGGTCCGGGCCCGCGTCGCGGCACGCGTGAAGCACGTCGTCGTCGACGAGTACCAGGACGTCAACCCGGTCCAGGAGGCGCTCGTCTGGCTCCTCCGGGACCTCGGCGCGGAGCTGACCGTCGTGGGCGACGACGACCAGACGATCTACCAGTGGCGGGGGAGCGATGTCGGAAACATCCTGACCTTCCCCGACCGCTACGACGGAGCGGCGCAGAAGAGGCTGGAGGAGAACTTCCGGTCGAGCGAGGGGATCGTCGCCACGGCCCGCGACTTCATCCGGCAGAACCCGTCACGCCTCGAGAAGGAGATGAAGCCGGCGTCGGAGCAGGTCTTCGAGCCGGGCGACGTCGTGTCGCAGGAATTCCCGGACCCTGAGGCCGAGGCGCGGTTCATCGCCGAGACCATCGCCGAGCTCCGCGGCCTGGCGTTCCGGGAGGACGGAGAGGAGCGCGGACTCGACTGGTCCGACATGGCGATCCTCCTGCGGAGCGTGAAGCGCAACGGCGCGCCGATCACCCGAGCTCTCCAGGAGGCCGGCATCCCCTTCATCGTGGCCGGCATGAACAACCTCTTCGAGACGCCCGAGGCCGCGGCCGCGCGGCAGCTCTTCCGCATGATGGCGTCGCGGGCGGCGCCGGGCGACGTCGTCGCCGCGTGGGAGAAGGCGGACACCGGCGTCTCCCGGCCCGTCCTCGAGGAGGCCGTTCGCGGGGCGGAGGCGTCGCGGGACCGGATGCTTGGCGAGAGCGAGGAGCGCTGGAACGTCTACAACGTCCAGCGAGTCTTCCTCGCCTTCCTCGAAGACCTCGGCCTCCGCGAAGAGTCCGTCCCCGGCGGGCGCGGCGAGGTCCTCTTCTACAACCTCGGGAAGTTCAGCCAGCTCATCTCCGACTTCGAGAGCATCCACTTCCACTCGCCGCCGCGCGACAAGTACCCGGCGTTCGCCGACTTCCTCGAGCACGGCGCGGAGGACGCCTACCCCGAGGGATGGCAGGAGAACCAGTACGCCAACCCGAACGCCGTGCGGGTGATGACCGTCCACCAGGCCAAGGGGATGCAATGGCCGGTCGTCTTCGTCCCGGCCCTCATCCGGAACCGCTTCCCCGCCCGGGCGCAGGGTGGAAAGAGCGTCTGGCATCTCCTCCCGGCCCCGGCCATAACGGGCGCCGCCCGCTTCCGCGGCTCGGTCGAGGACGAGCGGAGGCTCTTCTACGTCGCCATGACGCGGAGCCAGAAGTGTCTCTTCCTCACGTGGGCGCCCGTCCCCGGCAACCAGCAGTCCCGGAGACGGTCCGAGTTCCTCGACGACGTCTGGGTCTCGAAGTACGTCAAGCGCCGCGGGCAGAACTACTCGGGCCGCAGGCGCCTTCCCCCACGGGCGAAGAAGAGCGTCGCGAACGTCGTCCTCTCGTTCTCCGACGTGAAGTACTTCTTCGAGTGCCCCTACCAGTTCAAGCTGCGCGTCCTCTACGGCTTCAACGCGCCGCTCGACGAGGCGATCGGCTACGGGAAGTCCCTCCACGACGCCCTCGCGGAGGTGCACGCCCGCGCGCTCCGCGGCGACTTCGCCGGCCCCGAGCAGGCCTCGGACCTCGTTGCTCGCCACCTCCGGACGCCGTACGCCTACGCGAGTCTGAAGCAGGCTCTCACGAGGGAGGCGGAGAAGGTCGTCGCGGCCTACATCGAGACGAACCGGGCCGACTTCCCGAACATCGAGATGACGGAGAAGGGCGTCGAGATCCACCTCGGCGAGGGCGTCTCGGTGAAAGGGCGGGTCGACCTCGTCCGCCGCCTCGACACCGACGAGACGACGATCGTCGACCTGAAGTCGACGAAGCGCGCCCAGGCTGAGGACGTCACCGAGACGCAGC
>JAKLER010000539.1 GCA_022711615.1 Acidobacteriota bacterium | reverse complement strand
AGGAGCGCGCCGAGCGAGGCGAGGACGAGGGCCTCGAGGAGGAACTGGACGAGGATCTCGGTGTCGGAGGCTCCCATCGCCTTCCTCAGCCCGATCTCGTACCGCCGGGATGCGTACGAGATGAGCATGACCGAGAGGACGCCGACGCCTCCGACGAGGAGGACGGTCCCCGCGAGGGCGGAGAGGATGACCCGCCAGGAGCGCATCTCTTCCAGGAACTGCGAGTAGGCCTTCGCGGCTTCCGCGTCCAGGTCCTTGATCTCGGTGTCCTCGATGCCGTGGTGCGCCTGGCGCGCTCGGGAGAGGACGAGCGAGGAGACCTCCTCGAGGTCCCGCTTGTCGCGGAGCTTCACGGCGACGTGCGTCAGCTTCCGGTCCGGGTCGAGGCGGACGACGTAGGTCTCGAGCGGGACCATGAGCCCGTTCGCGTCGTAGTAGAGCTCCTCGTTGAAGACCATCAGCGGCGCCAGGACGCCGACGATCCGCCAGGGGACGCCCTCGAGGACGACGTCCCTCCCGACGGGGTCCGCCCCGCCGAAGAGCTTCGAGGCGAGCGTCGCGCCGACGACGGCGACCGTGCTCCTCCTCCGGGCGTCGTCGGCCGTCAGGCCGCGCCCGAGGGAGACGGGGCGGTTCATGAAGACGGCGTAGTCGGGCGTCAGGCCGGTGACGAAGACCCGCTCCGTCCCGCCCGCGACGCGGACCGTCGTCCGCTTCGTCGCCCGCGGGAGGAACGCGGCGACCTTCGGGTGAGGAACGGTGAGGCGCGAGAGGTCGTCGAAGCGGAGCCCCGGCGACATCGCGAACCGCTTCTGGTCCTCCGTCGTCTTCGGCTCGCGCGGCTGCAGGACGGCCGTTCCGTCCCACGCCATCCCGGCGAAGCCGGTCGAGACCTTGTCGAGGACCCCGTCGATGACGGACGTCAGGACGACGAGGGTGAAGACGCCGAGCATCAGGAGCGTCAGCGTGAGGATCGAGCGCAGCTTGTGGGACCAGAGCTCGAGGAGCCCGCCCCGGACGACCTCGAGCCCGAGCTCGAGGCGGGCGGGGATAGAGTCCCTCCGGCTGCGGCGGGACGGCGCGACGGCCAGGGGGAGCCCGAGGGTGGTGCTACTCATACCGCAGCGCCTCCATGGGCGACAGCCGGGAGGCCTTCCAGGCCGGGTAGAGGGCGAACAGGAAGCCGAAGGCGCTCGCCACGAAGAAGGCCGCGGCGAAGCTCCCCGGCGCGAGGAAGAGCGGGATGTCGAGGAAGACGCAGATCCCCTTCGAGAACGCGATGCCGAGGAGGAGGCCGACGAGGCTGCCGAGGCCCGTCAGGAGGAGCGCTTCTGTCATGAAGCTCTTGAAGACCTCGCGGCCCGAGGCGCCGATCGCCATCCGCACGCCGACCTCGCGGACCCTCTCGCCGAGGCTCGCGAGCTGGATGTTCACGTTGACCATCCCGCCCCCGATGAGGGAGAGGATCCCGGCGAGCATGAAGATCATGTTGTAGACCTGCCCCTGGCTCTGCCGCTTGCGGATCCGGGCCGCGATGTCGTCGATCCTCACGTCGTCCTGCTGG
>JAKLER010000538.1 GCA_022711615.1 Acidobacteriota bacterium | reverse complement strand
AGACGGGGTCGAGGGGCGGGGTGGGACGGACCGAGTCGTCACGCTCCGAGGATTCTGCGGAGCGCCTCGATCAGCGCGGGCAGGTCCCGGAGCGCGACGGCGCGGACGATTCGGTCGTCTACGCCGAGATAGTCGTGGACGATCACGTTCCGCATCCCGACCGCCTCTCGCCAGGGTATCTCGGGATTCGCCGATCGTCCTTCGTCCGAGACGTTTCGCGCGGCCTCGCCGAGGGTCTGAACGAGATGGGTCACCGCGAGGCGGACATCCTCGTCTGCCTCCCACGCCTCCTCGGACAGGCCCGTGACCTTCGCGTGCGCCCGGACGGCCACGTCGAGCATGTGCTCGAGGTAGACCTGGTCGTCATGCCGCATAGCGGGTGACGGCGGATCGAAGGACCCTCTCCCTCAGGAATGGGCTGAGCGCCCGGGGCGTCACGAGGTCCACCTTTCGTCCTCCCAGGAGCCGGGAGAGCTCGTCCTGGATCCGGACGAAGTCGAATCCGGGGACTCGCCCCTCCTCGAACTCCACGAGGACGTCGACGTCGCTTTCCGGCCCGAAGTCCTCCCGGAGCACCGAGCCGAACAGGGCCAGCGACCGAATGTGGTGCCTCCTGCAGAAGGCCTCGATCTCGCTCTCGCTGAGCGGAAACCGCTCGGCCACGGACGCGTTCACGGGCCGATTATCGGCGAGAGGGAGCGCGTCCGGGGAGCGACCCGAACGGGTCGCTCCCTCGAACCCCCCAGCCCGCCGCTCGCGCCCGCACGGCTCCCCCTACTTCAGCTTCTCGACCCCCGCGAACTCCCTCTCGGGCCGCAGCTCGTGGAGGATCGCCGCGTCCTCCCCTGTCGTCGTCTCCGTCACCATCCGCGCGACGAGCGCGCCGACGCCCGGGCCGAGCATGTAGCCCTGCCCGCACATCCCGACGGCGTCGACGTAGCCGCGGAGCGACTCGCTCTTCCCGACGACCGGCGAGCCGTCGGGCGTCATCGGGTAGAGGCCGCGCCACGTGCGGCGGACCTTCAGGTTCGCGAGCTTCGGCATCAGGCCGACCATCCGCCGCGCGATGAGCGGCAGGAACTCCGACGTCTCGCGCCGGTCCGTCCCGAGGAGCGGCGGGTCGGGCGTGACGCAGAAGATCACCTGCCCCGAGTGCGCCTGGTAGAAGTAGTAGTTCGCCGCGCCCGGCGTCCGCCGGATGTCGACGACCATCGGCTCGAGGAACCGCCGGGCCGGTTCGGTGATCCCCGCCTCGTGACAGTCGGGGTTTACCGGCACGTCCTGCCCGCCGAGGTGCGCGAGGCTTCGCGCCCAGGCCCCCGCGGCGTTCACGACGCAGGAGGTGGCGTAGCCCCCCTTGTCGGTCCTCACGCCGACGACGGCGCCCTTCCTTCGCATGATCGCGGTGACGCGCTCGTTGAACCGGCACTCGACGCCCAGATCGACGGCGCGACGGTGGAACGCCGCGGAGGAGAGCATCGGCGAGGCCGAGCCGTCCTCCGGGGAGAGGGTCCCGCCGAGGAGCCCGTTCGCGTCGAGGCCGGGCGCGAGCTTCAGGAGGTCGTCCTT
>JAKLER010000537.1 GCA_022711615.1 Acidobacteriota bacterium | reverse complement strand
ACAACCCGGCCGTCCTCGCGACGTGGGGGCTCCTCGCCTCCTGGGTCGTCCTCGGAGCCTCGCTCCTCGTCCCGGGGCGGCGCGAGGCATGAGCCCGTCGGGCGCTCCGCGGCCCGGCGGGGGCGCGGCCCTCATGCGACCGCTGAACGCGCTCGTCGAGCGCTACCTTCCGAGCGCCCTCGTCTTCGCCGTCGTCCTGACGGCGGTCGTCGCCCTCCTCGCCCTCCTCCTGACCGACGCCGGCCCCGCGGAGGTCCTCCGCGGCTGGGGCGACGGGCTCTCGGGCCTCCTCGCGTTCACGACGCAGATGGCGCTGATCCTGATGCTCGGGCACGCGCTCGCGAACACGCGCCCCGTGCGGGCGCTCCTCGCCCGGCTCGGGAGCCTTCCGCGGACGCCGCGCCAGGCCTACGTCTCGGTCTTCCTCGTCGCGGCGGCCGCCTCGCTCGTGACGTGGGGCCTCGGCCTCGTCGTCGGGGCGCTCCTCGCCCGCGAGGTGGCGGCGCAGGGGAGGGCGCGCGGCCTGAGGCTCCACTTCCCGCTCCTCGTCGCCGCGGGCTTCTCCGGCTTCGTCGTCTGGCACATGGGCTCCTCGGGCTCCGGACCGCTCACCGCGGCGACGGAGGGGTCCTTCATCGCGACGCAGCTCGGCCGGACCGTGCCGGTCTCGGCGACGACGTTCGCCCCCTGGAACCTCCTCGCCACGGTCGCGACGATCGCGGCCGTCGCGGCGGCCCTCGCCCTCGCGGCGCCCCGCGAAGGCGACCCGGTCCGCGAGGTCGAAGCGGACTTGCGCGACGCCGGGCCGCGGGTCGAAGAGGTGGTCGTCACGCCGGCCGACCGGCTCGACGCGAGCCGCATCGTCACCTCGGCGGTCGGGCTCGCGCTCGCGGCCTGGCTCGCGCTCCACTTCGCGCGCGGCGGCTCGCTGACGCTCGACACCGTGAACTGGACGTTCCTCGCCCTCGTCTGCCTCCTCGTGAGGAGCCCCTTCGAGCTGATCGCGCTCGTGAAGGGAGCGGCCTCGACGGTGGGCGACATCCTCCTGCAGTTCCCGCTCTACGCCGGGATCCTCGGGATCATGACGACGACGGGGCTCATCGCCGTCCTCTCCGACGCCTTCGTCGGCCTCGCGTCGCCGCGCACGTTCGGCTTCCTCTCGCTCCTCTCCGCCGGCCTCGTGAACTTCTTCGTCCCGTCGGGCGGAGGGCAGTTCGCCGTCCAGGGGCCGATCCTCCTCGACGCGGCCGCGCGGATCGGCGTCGCCCCCGAGGTCGCGATCATGGCGCTCGCCTACGGCGACCAGTGGACGAACATGGTCCAGCCGTTCTGGGCGCTTCCGCTCCTCGCGATCGCGGGGCTGAAGGTGCGCGACATCCTCGCCTACACGACGGTCACGCTCCTCGCGTCGGGCCTCGTCTTCGCCGCGACGCTCCTGATCGTCGGGGCAGGGTAGGGCGGGGCCGGGCTAACGCGTTTCCGCGGTCCGGCGGGCGTAGGAGCGGACCTCGCTCCAGTCCACCTCGAACCGGTCGACCGACCCGTCCGGCGGCAGGCGGAGGAGGAACGAGGCCGGGT
>JAKLER010000536.1 GCA_022711615.1 Acidobacteriota bacterium | reverse complement strand
CGTCGACGGCGTTCGTCTCCTTCCCGTAAGGGAGCCTGAGCAGGAGGCGCGGCAGCGCGAGGCCGACGGAGCGCGCCTCGGGGAGCCGTCGGAGCGCCTCCCAGGCGTCGGCGCCCTCGCCGGAGGGGTCGACCCAGCCGTCCGGGTCGGGCGTCTCGGCGAGCGAGGCGCAGCCGACGAGTGCCGGCTCGGCTCCGGCGAGGACGGCCGTCCCCGCCTTCGCCGCGATCCGAGCGAGGCGCCCGAGCGCCTCGGCGTCCTGACGCGACGGCCCGAACGAATCGAGGAGGGCGAAGGCGGCCCACGCCTGCCCGCCGGGCGTGCCGATGGTCTTCTCGACCAGGAGGCGGTGGAGACCGGTCCGCCCGAGGTCGTCTCCCGCGAGGAGGTCGGCGCGGAGCTCCTCCGTCGAGAGGTCGACGAGGTGGAGCGTGAGCGGGCCGTCGACGTCGAGCCGCCGGACGAGGAAGTCGACGCCGCGCCAGCTCGCCTCCAGTCCTCGGAACGCGCCGTTCCCGAGGATCGTCCGCATCAGCTCGGTCGGTCCGTCGGGGCCGGCCTCGGCGAGCGGCGCCTCGTCCTGCGGCGCTCCGTCGAGGATCCGGTCGAGGAGGCCCGCGGCCGGGCGCGCCGCCTCCCGCCGGCGCGACTCTGCCGCGGCGGCGTCCTTCAGCGCGCCGAAGCGCGCGACGCGCGAGAAGAGCGTGTCCGGGAGGAAGTCGTCCAGCTCTCGGAAGCGGAGGACGTCTCCGTCCCTGAGCCGTACCTGCGGCTCGAGCCGGGCGATCGTCGCGTCGAGCGAGTCGAGGTCGACGCGGTACACCTTCCTCTCTCCGAGCGCGGCGCCCGCCTCGACGAGACCGCGCGCTCCCCGTCCCGAGAAGTCCCCGGCGAGGAGGATCCGGAACGGAGCGTCGTCCTCCGCGCGCGCGGGGCGGGGCTCGGCGCCGGATTCGAGACGGACGTCGATCGCACCGAAGGAGAACGGCTTCGACATCGGCGGGGACCTCCTCGACCTTTGGTGGGCTCGAGTATAGGGGCGACGCGCTAGACTGGGCCCCTCGCCGCAAGGAGGTCTCGTTGATCCGCTTCCTGAAGAGGGTGGGGCGGCGGCTGCCGTTGCTGAAGGAGATCCACCGCTACATCCTCGCGCTCGAGGCGGAGCGGGACGAGCTCCGGCGGACCGTCGCGACGCAGCGCGAGGAGCTCGTCCGGGCGCGGGAGACGACGCGCAAGCTCTGGGTACCGCCCGGCGACCCGCGCTCGCCGATCCCCGACCTCGACGACCTGCGCCGGCGCGAGAGCGAGCTCTTCGGCCGCCCGCCCGACGAGCTGCCGGGGATCGACCTGCTCGTCGAGCCGCAGCTGACGTTCGTCCGCGAGATGAAGCGGTGGGGAGCCGACCCGTCCCTCCCGCCGCCGGGCGAGGGGAGGAGGAGCGACGCCGACGACCCCGCCTACGGCCGGGCCGACGTGGCGCTCCTTCACGCGTTCCTCCGGAAGCTGCGCCCCCGGCGCGTCGTCTGCGCGGGGGCCGGGGCCTTCGTCCCTTCGCTCCTCGATCTGAACGAGCACGTCTGCGG
>JAKLER010000535.1 GCA_022711615.1 Acidobacteriota bacterium | reverse complement strand
ATCGACATCCTGGACGGCCTCTCCTCGAGGCCTGCGCGCGAGGTGTTCGGCTACCAGTCCGGCTGGGGCCTCCCGACGGAGGAGGAGCGGGACGCGATCCGCGGGCTCATGAAGGGGGGCTCCGCGACCCGGGCCGCGTAGCCGGGGCCTGCGGGCGCTTCAGCTGCGTCCCGCGTGTCCCTCGCTTTCTTCGCGCCGTTCGTGGCTCTGGCAGGTGCAGTCGGTGCAGCCCTTCGCCGCGCAGGTCGAGCAGGTCGCGACGAGCCGCCTTCGGAGCGCCTCGCGCGCCCGGTGGACGCGGACCGCCGCGTTGTTCGGCGTGATTCCGGCCTTCCCGGCGAAGTCCTTCAGGGAAAGCCCTTCGACCTCGACGCCCCGCAACACCTCGGCGTACTCGGGCTTCAGGTCTTCGGCGATCCGCCCGACGCAGCGACACACCTCTCGTTCCAGCTCCTCGTCCCTCGCCTCCCCTTCCTGCTCCGCGGCGAACGCAGCCATCGCGCGCCCCTCGGACGCGCTCCGCCGATGGTGGTCGACGAGAGCGTTGCGGAGGACCTGGTAGAACCAGGCCACGGCGGAGGAGTCCTCGCGCAGGCCGTGCGCCTTCGTCACGGCCCGCGCGAATGCCTCCTGGAGGATCTCCTCGGCCACGGCCCGGTCCCCCGTCCGCTTCGCGAGGAACGCGAGGAAACGCGGGTACTCTTCCGCGAGGGCGACGACCGGGTCGGGGCGGGTCACCCGCGCATTCTGACAAGGTCCGTCGTCAGCGCACGTCGATCCCCCCCTTCATCATCCCCATCCCGCAGGTGAACGGGACGATTCCGGCGGCCAGCGGGGGGAGGTCGATCGAGACCCTCTCCCCCGTCGGGAGCGCCCGGCGAATGCCGAGCCCGGGAAAGACGACCTCCTTCGAGCAGCCGGAGGTCTCGTTCCGGAGGAACGTGACGCGCAGGGGAGAGCCGGCGCGGGCCGTGAGCCTCGCGGGACGGTAGCCTTTCTCCACGGTCACCTCGAGCCGCTGCGCCGGCGCGGGGAGGGAGCCTGCGGGCGACGCAGCTCCCGCGGCTGTGGACGCGGGGGCTTTCGATCCCTCGGAGGACGGGCGCTCGCAGGCGTCGCCGCCGCTGCAGCAGGAAGGCCCCGCTTCGGCCGGCCGGGCGCCGGGTCCCGTGCCCAGGAAATTGCGGATGCTGTCGGTGAAGCTCATGTCGGTCTCCTTTCGTCGGTCGCAAGAGGAGACGACGGGCCTCGCCGGACCTTACAGGGCCTCCCTCGTTCCCCACGCCGGCCCCCTGTAAGGCCCCGGGCGACCCCGCGTCTCCGCTCCCGGAGGCCGACGACATGCTTCGAGTCCCGCGACGGACGCTCCGCTCGATCTTCCTTCCGATCCTCCTCGCGAGCTCCGGCTCCGCATCGCTCGCCGAGGAACTCCCGACTGCGGGCGGAGCCGGGCGCCTCGGCGCGCCCGAGCCCTCCGGCAAGGCCGCTCGACGGGCCACGGTCGATCCCCTCACGCCCGAGAGCGCCGTCCGGCTCTCGCTGCTCGCCGACGGGTCGCTCCGTTCGCGCCTCCTCGAGGTGGAGGCG
>JAKLER010000534.1 GCA_022711615.1 Acidobacteriota bacterium | reverse complement strand
ATGCCCCTCCACCGCGTCTGAGGAGGCCGAGACCGTGAACGCCCTCTCCGTCCTGAACCAGCGGTGGGTCGAGGCCGGCTACACGCGCAAGCCCGTCGCCGTCCACCTCCTCCAGCTCGCGGCCCACGTCGCCTTCGCGCTCGGGGGCACCGCGCTCTACTTCCTCGTGCCGGGTCTCGCGGCGAAGGTGCTCGGCCTCCTCGTCTCCTCCTACGGGATGATCGGCATCTCGACGCACGCGCACACCTCCTCGCACAACGCGATCTTCGACGCGACTCTGCCGAATCGGGCGCTCGTCCACCTCGGCTTCCCGTTCCTCTGCGGCGTCTCGGCGCTCTACTGGTGGAACAAGCACGTCCATGTCCACCACCCGACGCCCAACATCATCGGCCTCGACGACGACGTCGACCTGATGCCCTTCTTCGCCCTCACGCGGGAGGAGGCCGCCCGCGGCGGACCGCTGCTGAAGCTCTGGTTCCGGGTCCAGGGGATCGCGATCGTCCCGATCCTCGCCCTCAACTGCTTCAACATCCAGAAGACCGGCTGGTCGTACTGGGTCCGGACCCTCCGCGGTCCCGGGGCGAAGCGCGGGGCGCATGCGCTCGATCTCGTCCTCCTCCTCGGGCACTACGCCTTCTGGATCGGCCTCCCGGCGCTCTTCTTCCCGCTCGGCGAGGTCCTCCTCTTCTACGTCGTCCGGATGTTCCTGCTCGGCTACGGGATGTTCGCCGTCTTCGCCCCGGCCCACTTCCCGGCGCGGGCCAGCTTCGTCTCGGCGGAGGGGGAAACGAACCGGCTCGCCTACAAGAAGTCGAAGGACTTCATCCTCCTCCAGACGGCGACGACGGTGAACTTCCGGAC
The DNA here is from genome assembly GCA_022711615.1 of Acidobacteriota bacterium. Lineage (GTDB taxonomy): Bacteria > Acidobacteriota > Thermoanaerobaculia > UBA5066 > UBA5066 > UBA5066. The sequence goes on along the minus strand of JAKLER010000534.1, from coordinate 734 downwards.
CGGTCCCCTCGGCCGCCTCCTCTGCCTCGGCGTGGAGTACCAGATCGAGCACCACCTCTTCCCGGGGATCTCGCACGTCCACTACCCGCGGCTCTCGGTGGAGCTGAAGCGCTTCTGCGAGGAGAACGGCTACCCGTATCGGACGCTCGGCTGGTGGGAGGGGATCCTCGAGTCGATCCGCGCCTTCCGGCACCTGAAGCCGGTCGAGCCGCGCCTCGAGGAGCTTCGCCCGCAGGCGGAGGGGCAGGCGGCGTGAAGGCGGAGCGCGGCGCAGGGGCGCTCCGGCGCCTCGGCGCCGCGCTCGACCGCCGTTGGGCGCGATCGGCGCGCCCGCCGAACGGAGAGGAGATCGAGGTCCCGGGCGGGCGCCTCCGCGTTCGCCGAGGCGGCGGACCCGACGGCGTCCCCGTCGTCGTCGTCCCCGACCCGCCGAACGTCGCCGAGCACTACGACGGCGCCTTCGGCGCCCTCGCGGCCGGCGGCCCCGTGGCGGTCGTCGAGGCCCCCGGCTTCGGCTTCTCGGCGCCCCGGGCCGGAGGGCGCTACCGCGTCGAGGAGCTTTCGGCCGCGCTCGAGGAGCTCCTCGTGCGCTTCGGCTTCCGGGGCGCGACACTCTCGCTCGCCTGCGTCGGCGCGTTCGCGGCGGTGGACCTCGCGGCGAGGCGGCCGGACCTCGTGGGCCGCCTCGTCCTCTCGCAGGTCGCGTCGCGGCGCGAGATGGCTTCGTGGGTGAA
>JAKLER010000533.1 GCA_022711615.1 Acidobacteriota bacterium | reverse complement strand
GGGAGGTGCGCGGCGAGGACGCGCTGCGGCTTCTTCAGCCACGGGACGTGGGCGTAGGAGTACATCGCGATCCGGTCGGGCCGGAGCGTCAGCACCTGCTCGACGCTTCGCGAGAAGCCGGCGAGCTTCTGGCCCGGCAGGCCGTAGATGAGGTCGAGGTTGAGCGACTCGTAGCCGAGCTCGCGCGAGGCGTCGACGAGCGCCTTCGTCATCTCGAACGGCTGGACGCGGTTGACGAGCTCCTGGACCTCGGGGTCGAAGTCCTGGACGCCCATCGAGACCCGGTTCCAGCCGTGCCGGCGGAGGACCGCGAGGTGCTCGGGCGTCGTGACGCGCGGGTCGATCTCGACCGAGATCTCCGCCCCGGGCGCCGGCCGGAACGCCGCGAGGAGGTGCTCCGCGAGGGCGTCGGCCTGCTTCGGCGTCAGGTAGGTCGGCGTCCCGCCTCCCCAGTGGACCTGGACGACGGGGCGGCCCTTGTCGACCCGCGCGGCGAGGAGGTCGATCTCGCGGTGGAGGTCGGCGAGGTACCCCTCGCCCTCCCCCCGCTCCTCCCCCTGCCGGTCGGGCTTCGGGACGACCTTCATGAAGCAGCCGCAGAACCAGCACTGCTCGTCGCAGAACGGGAGGTGGACGTAGAGCGAGATCGGGCGGCCGGCTGCGTTGGCGCGCTCGCAGGCGGCCTCGAAGTCGGCGGGCCCGATCGCGTCCGTCCACTCGGGCGCCGTCGGGTAAGAGGTGTAGCGGGGGCCCTGGACGTTGTACTTGTCCAGGAGCTCCGTCGTCATCGGGAGCGTCTCGCCCTGGAGGCGGATCGGAATCGCGGGCACGGGCGGAGATTACACGGACGGGAGGGGCCGGTCGCGGGCGGCGCGCGTCGGGGACGGTTCGGCCGTCCTAGAATTCCCCATCGGCGACGGGGACGCCGGGAAAGGCGCAGGACAATGCCGGAAGAGAGCCGCCCTCCGTTCTCCTGGGTAAACGTCCCGACCACGGAGCCGCCACGGTCGGTGGCGGCCCGCGGGCTCCTCCGGGCCCTGTGCGATCCCGACCGGCTCGAGACGGTCTTCCAGCCGGTCTTCCGCGCCCGGACCGGGGAGCTCGAGGGGTGCGAGGCCCTCCTGCGCGTTCCCGCCGGCTCCGGCTTCGCGGGCCCGGGAGAGGCGTTCGGCGCCGCGCTCGCGGAGGGGCTGGGCGGCGACCTCGAGGCCGCCGCGATCCAGCGTGCCCTCCGGGATGCGGAGCCGTTCGCCGGCGACCGCCTCGTCTTCCTGAACCTCCTCGCGACTTCCCTCGCGGACCCCCGCCTCGGAGCACGCTGGCTCGTCGAGCGGGCGGTGGCTCACGGGCGCGTCCCCGCGCAGCTCATCCTGGAGCTCGGCCAGATCAGCCGGATCGTCGACTTCCCCGCGCTCGCACGTGCCCTCGAGCCGTATCGCGCGGAGGGGTTCCGGATCGCCATCGACGACTTCGGCGCCGGCTACACGAACCTCCGGATGATCACCGACCTCGCCCCCGACTTCGTGAAGCTCGACAGCGTCTTCGTGAAGGACGTCTTCGTCCACGCCCGGAAGCGGATCCTCGTCGAGTCGGTCGTCTC
>JAKLER010000532.1 GCA_022711615.1 Acidobacteriota bacterium | reverse complement strand
CGGATCGCCACCGCCGTCAGCTCCTCGAGCGCCTCGTCGAGCTTCTCTCCCCCGAGGCTCGCCACCGCCGTCGCCGCGAGGCCGTCCTCGAACTCCACGTCGGCGACGAGGATGTGCGTCGTCCCCGGAGAGTGGGCCGGAAGCGGGATGCGGGCCGGGTCGGGGACCGCGAGCGGCTGGCCGTCGAAGGAGACCCGGATCGATTTCGGCCGGGAGCCGGTCACGCTGTGCCAGTGAAGGCGCGCCGCGCGGCCCGTGCCGCTCGACCCCCTCTCGACGACGAAGCTCGCCTCCGCGCCGGGCCGCGGGCGGTTGATCCACTGGCGGACCTCTCCGACCCGGCGCCCCTCGGCGTCCTTCGCCACGGCGACGAGCTCGCGCGGGGCGATCTCAGGCCCGAGGTCGAGCCGGGCGGTCCAGGGAGCCGCAAGCTCCGAGACCAACTCGCCGTCGACCGAGAGCTCGATCCGTGCGACGCCCGGCGCGGCGGAGAGCTCCACGTTGACGGGCCCGTAGACGAGGCCCAGGAAGAGCGTGACGAAGGCGATCATGCGGACTCCTCCCTCTTTCGCGAAGACCTCGGGCGCCCGTCGGAGCCCTGATCGATCGTGGAGACCTCCGCGTCGGTGGCGAAGAGCGCGGCGAGGATCGAGCTGGCGGCTCTCACGGGACGAACGCGACTCCCGGCGCCGCGCCCTCTGTCAGCTCGATCTTCGCCGGGTTCAGGCGACCGTGCAGCCAGACGATCCGCTGGGACGAGAGCTCCTTCTCGAGCGCGCGAAATGCGGCGACGAGGGACGACCGGCTGGAGGCGCGGACCGCCTCCGGCCAGTGGGGTCGCGCGTCAATCAGCCCCTCGGCGAGGGGTGCGCGCTCGCGCTCGGCCTCCACGGAGGGCCGGGAGACGTCCCAGACGTGGAGGGAAACTCCGAGCCTCGTCAGGTAGCGCCGGGCGTGCTCGGCCGCGATCGAGCCGCCCTCGACGGCGTCGCTGCCGAGGAGGAGGACGACGGCCCGCCGCCGGCTCCTCGCAGCGGCCGACAGGCCGGCCACCGCGACCGCCTCTCCGACCCGGGGAGTCCCGGGCCGGAAGGCGCCCCCGATGTTGCCGACGATGCGGAAGAACGAGCCGTCGGCCGGAGTGAAGTCCTCCGAGGCCAGGAAGAGGAAGGCGACCTCGACCGGGTTCTCGGCGATGCGCGGGGTCGGCAGGAGAAAGCGGTAACGAGCTCCGCGCGGGAGGTCGGCCTGCGACTCCACCGCCTTCGCCACGTTGGGGCCGCGGCCGCCGGGCATCTCGTTGCGCCTCGCGGCGCGATCGAGGCTGCTCTCGGGCATGAGGCGGCGCAGGTCGTCGAGGGCCTCGCCGGCCACGACGAAGACCACTTCCGACGGCCCTTCTTCCACCGCGGCGACCTTCAACGGCTTCTCTCCCGCCCGGAACCACCCTTCGAGCCGACCGTCCTTCGGGAGCCGCGCGCCGCGGCCGAGGCGGATCGCCACCGCCGTCAGCTCCTCGAGCGCCTCGTCGAGCTTCTCTCCCCCGAGGCTCGCCACCGCCGTCGCCGCGAGGCCGTCCTCGAACTCCACGTCGGCGACGAGGA
>JAKLER010000531.1 GCA_022711615.1 Acidobacteriota bacterium | reverse complement strand
CGAGGCCCGCGTGAGCCGGACGCCCGCGATCCTCCTCCGGCGCGACTGCGCGGCGGTGCGCGTGCCGAGCGGCGAGGGGGCGCTCCTGCCCGAAGGAGTGCCCGTCTACCTCGTCCAGTCGCTCGGCGGCTCGTTCACCATCCAGGCGCCGACCGTCGGCGGCCTCTTCCGGATCGGACCGGAAGACGCGGACGCGCTCGGCCTCGTTCCCTCCTCGGCCGATCCGCCTCCGAAGCGCGCGCCGAAGGGTCCCGCCTCCGAGCAGGAGGTCTGGGCAGCGCTCCGGCAGTGCTACGACCCGGAGATCCCGGTGAACATCGTCGATCTCGGCCTCGTCTACGACCTGACGCTTTCGCCGGCGAAGGGACGCGGGACGCAGGTCGCCGTGAAGATGACGCTCACCGCCCCCGGGTGCGGGATGGGGCCCGCGATCGCCGGTGACGCGCGCGCGCGCCTCCTCGCGGTCCCCGGCGTCGTCGACGCCGAGGTCTCGCTCGTCTGGGACCCGCCCTGGAGCGCCGAGATGGCCTCACCGGAAGGGCGGAGGGTCCTCGGGGTCTGACGTCTTCCGGGGGAACCCGCACCGCCGGGTTCCCCCGATCCCCCTCCGCGCGGAGCGGACCTCCGCGCCGCCGAGCGTCTTCCGGGGGGACCCGGACCGCCGGGCCGGCCGGCGCTACGACGCCTTCGGCAGCGTCAGGATGAAGCGGGTCCCCTGCTCCCCGAGCGGCTCGCAGCGGATCGCGCCCCCCATCTGTTTGATGAGGGCCGCCGTCTCGGGGAGGCCGAGGCCGCTCCGCTCCGGGTCGCGGGCCTGGAACGAGGGGAGGAAGATCCGCTCGTGGTCCGCCTGCGGGACCGGCACGCCGTTGTTCGTGAAGACGAGGGCGACGTAGGAGTCGCGGACGAACGCCTGGACGACGACGAGGCGCTTCATCGCCGCGCTCGCCTCCGGATCGGCCCCTTCGAAGCGGCGAAGGATCGCGTTCCGCGCGTTCCGGAGGAGGTTGACGAAGATCTCGACCGTCCGGGGCGCGTCGGCGAGGACCTTCGGCGCCGGCTCGTCCATGTCGTTCCGCACCCGGAGCTTCGCCCCCTTGAGCCGGCGGCCGAGGAGCTTCTGCGCCCGCTCCAGGATCTCCGACGGGTCGACGGCCTCGATCTTCAGGGGCGCCGTCGCCGAGAAGCGCTCGAGCTCCGTGACGACCTCGGAGAGGCGGAGGAGCCCCGAAAGCGCGTCGGCGATCTTCACGCGGATCGCCTCGCGCTCCGCGGGCGGCTCGTCGCCGCCGGAGGAGAGGACGCGCTGGACCGACACGAGAGATTCCGTGAGGCGAACGAGGAGCGGGTTCACCTCGCGCCCCAGCTCCATGCCGAGCTCAGCGAGGAGCTCCTGCTTGCCGCTGTGGACGTGGACCTCCAGCGCGGCCGGGTTCACGCCCGCCTCCCGCACCGTCCAGACGACCTGCGTCAGCTTTCGGTCCGGGCCGAACCGCCCCGCCGCCGAGACGCGAACGGCGACCGCTCCCGCCGGGTTCGCGGCGTTGAGCGCGACCTCGCGCGTCGGACGCCCGCGGAAGGCGTCCTCGAGGAGTCCGGCGAGCTGGGCCCGCTCGACCGCCTCGAAGA
>JAKLER010000530.1 GCA_022711615.1 Acidobacteriota bacterium | reverse complement strand
GAGGTACGCCGCCGTCTTGCCGGTCCCCGTCTGGGCCTGCGCGGCCACGTCCTTGCCGGCGAGGAGGAGCGGCAGGGTGCTCGCCTGGACCGGCGTCGCCCGGACGAAGCCACAGGCGGCGATCCCGGCCCGGACCGCATGCGGGAGGGGAAGGTCGGTGAAGAAGACGTCGCTGAGGTAGTCGCCGGTGCCCGGCGGAGAAGAGGACATCCGGGGGGATTGTATCCGGACCCCGTGAAGGGGGGTCGGAGAGCCGGGAGACGGTCCCGGCAGTAGCATGCGCCGATGAGCGCCGAAGCCTCCCTGCGGATCGTGTCGCCCGCGACGGGCGAGCTCCTCGCGGACGTTCCCGCCGCCGGCCGGGCCGAGGTCGCCGCGGCCGTCGACCTGGCGCGCGCGGCCGCCCCCGCCTGGGCCGCGACGCCGCTCCCGGAGCGGATCGCCGCGCTGAAGCGCTGGCGACGGGCCGTCGTCGACGACGGCGAGCTCCTCCGGACGCTCGTCCGCGAGAGCGGGAAGCCGCGGCACGAGGCCGAAGGGGTGGAGCTCCTCTATTTCTGCGAGCTCGCCCGGTTCGTCGCCGCCGCGGCCCGGCGGGCGCTCGCGCCGGAGCGGCGCGGCACGCTCCTCTTCGCCGTCCGCGGGACGAAGGTCCATCGCGTCCCGGTCGGCGTCGTCGGGGTGATCGGGCCCTGGAACTTCCCGATCCTGAACAACGCCGCCGACGCCCTCGCGCCCCTCGCCGCCGGGAACACGGTCGTCCTGAAGCCGTCCGAGGTGACGCCGCTGACCTCGCTCCGGATGGCGGAGCTCTGGCGGAGAGCGGGGAACCCGCCCGACGTCTTCCGCGTCGTCGCGGGCAGGGGCGACGCCGGGGCGGCGCTCGTCGACCTCGTCGACGGCGTCATGTTCACGGGCGCCGTCGCGACCGGCCGAAAGGTCGCGGCGCGCTGCGGGGAACGTCTCGTCCCGTGCGTCACGGAGCTCGGGGGGAAGTCGCCGCTCGTCGTCCTCGCCGGAGCGGACCTCGCCCGGGCGGCGCAGTCGGCCGCCTGGTCGGCCTACTTCCACAGCGGGCAGGCGTGCATCCGGACGGAGCGGATCCTCGTCGAGGAGCGCGTCGCGGACGCGTTCGAGAAGCTCTTCCTCGAAAGGGTGAAGTCGCTGCGACAGGAGGCGCCGGATCCCGACGCCGCGCGCGAGCATGACCTGGGGGCCGTCACGTTCCCGCGCCAGATCGAGGTGGTGACGCGGCAGCTCGAGGACGCCGTCTCGAAGGGGGCGCGGGTCCTCACCGGCGGAAAGCGGCGCTCCGGCCTCGCGGGAGCGTTCTTCGAGCCGACGGTCCTCGCGGGCGTGACGCCGGATATGGAGGTTTTCCGGGAGGAGACGTTCGGTCCGCTGGTCCCGATCGTCCGCGTCGCGAACGCGGGGGAGGCGCTCCGCCTCGCGAACGACTCGCACCTCGGCCTGAGCGCGAGCGTCTGGGGTCCGCCGCGCGCGGCGCGGCGCCTCGCGGAGCGGATCGAGGCGGGGAGCGCGAACGTGAACGGGGCTCTCGTCCACTACTTCGACGTCTCCGCGCCGCTCGGCGGGGCGAAGGCGAGCGGCGTCGGCGTCCGGCACGGCGT
>JAKLER010000053.1 GCA_022711615.1 Acidobacteriota bacterium | reverse complement strand
GAGGAGGATCCCCGCCTGCGGCCCTCCGAGCGTCTTGTCGCCCGAGAAGCAGACGAGGTCGGCCCCCTCGGCGAGGGCCTCGGCCGGGACGGGCTCGTCGCAGAGGCCCGGCTCGGCGAACCTTTCGGGCGAGCCGGCGCCGGCGTCGTAGAGGAGCGGGACGCCCGCTTCGTGGCAGAGCCCCGCGAGCTCGGGAAGCGCGACCTCCTCCGTGAAGCCGACGACCCTGTAGTTCGAGGGGCGCACTTTCAGGACCGCCGCCGCGCCGACGCGAAGGGCCTCGACGTAGTCGTCCGGCGTCGTCTTGTTCGTGGTGCCGACCTCGAGGAGCGACGCCCCGCTCTTCGCGAGGATCGAAGGGACCCGGAAGTCGCCCCCGATGGCGACGAGCTCGCCGCGGGAGACGGCGACCGGCCGGCCGTTCGCGACGGTGTCGAGCGCGAGGAGGAGCGCCGCCGCGGCGTTCGTCACGGCGAGGGCGTCGACGCCCGGCCGGCCCGGGGCGAAGAGCGAGAGGAGGAGCGGCCGGACGTGCTCGCCGCGCCGGCCGCGGCCGCCCGTATCGAGATCGAGCTCGAGCGTGGAGTAGCCGGCGGCGCGCAGGATCGCCTCGCGCGCCGCCGTGGCGAGGGGCGCGCGCCCGAGGTTCGTGTGGAGGAGGACGCCGGTGGCGTTCAGGACGGGGCGCGGTCCGGCGGGCGGCCGGGCCGCGAGCGCGGCCGCCGCGCCGTCGAGGAGCGTCGCGGCGGGGTCGGCGCCCGGCTCGAGCGTTCCGGACCTGAGGCGGGCCGCGCCCTCTCGCAGGAGCTCCCGGACCCGCAGCCGACCGTGCCGCCCGGCCAGGGCCCGGCCCCTCTCGCTCGAAAGGAGCGCCTCGATCGAAGGAGGGAGGACGGCCGGTCTCGCCAAGACCCTTAGAATCTAGCGCACTGATGGGGATCTCGATCGAACGGGAGCTGGTCTTCCTCGAGCGAAACATCACGGCCCTCCGGGTCGAGTACGAGCGGTTCTTCGGCGGAGAGCTGAAGAGGCCGCCGGTCCAGTCCCGGCGGACGATCGAGGACGTCCTCCGCCGGGCCGGGAACGCCGAGGTCGAGAAGGCCGCGGAACGGTTCCGGCTGCAGTCGCTCCAGAGCCGCTACAACTCCTTCGTCGAGATCTGGGACAAGCGGATGAGGGCGAAGGAGGAGGGGACGACGGGGCCGGTTCGGCGGCTCGCGTCGAGCACGCCGGCCGTCAAGCCCGAGGCGCCGCCCGCATCCACGAAGCCCGCGGCGAAGAAGGCCGATTCCGCCGCCGACGTGGCGGCCCTCCTCGCGGCGGCCGAGGCCGCCGTCGCCCGGAAGCAGCCTCCGCCGGCCCCGGCTCCCGACGCTCCGGCCGCGCCTTCCGTAAAACCGAAGAGCCGGGTCGATTTCACTCCTCTCTTCCAGAGGTACGTGGCGGCCCGGCAGGCCCTGGGAGAGGACGTGACGAAGCTGCGATACGAGAAGTTCGAGGAGGCGGTGCGGCGGCAGGCCGAGGAGATCCGCAAGCGGACCGGCTCGTCGCGGCTCGTCTTCGAGGTCCAGACGGCGGAGGGACGGGTGAAGCTCGTCGGCCGGCCGGTCCCGGCTCCCGGGTCGAAGGGGTGAAGATGCTCGCACCGTTTCCGAAGGCGCTCCTCCCGGGCGCGATCGCCGTTTCCCTTCTCCTCGCGCCCGTCGCGGCGGGGAAGGACGTCTACAGGCCGTACCTCGACAAGGCGATCCCGCACCACGCGGCGATCCTCGACACGCTCGAGAAGCTCGAGAAGAGCCCCGAGGACGCGCAGCTCCACAACGACCTCGGCTGCCTCGTCGCGTGGGACGGCTTCTGGAGGGACGCCCTCCGGAGCTTCGACGAAGCCTCCGACCTCGACCCGAAGGACTCGCGCCCCTGGTTCAACGCGGGGCTCGTCCAGGCGCTCCGGGGCGAGTGGGGCGCGGCGCGGTCGCGCTTCCGGAAGGCCGTGAAGGTCGACCCGGGCAACTGGTCGGCCTGGTGGATGCTCGGATTCGCCGAGGAGACGCTCGGCCACGAGAGGGCGGCGGTCGAGGCCTACAGCCGCTCGCTGCGCGTCGACACCTCGCTCTTCGACCCGCGCGTGAACCCGTTCGCCGTCGCGACCCGGCTGAAGTCGCGGGTCCTCCTCCGGACCTACGAGCGGCGCCGGGTCGACGCCGCCCTCCCGTTCTCGAACCAGCTCTCCGACGCGTCCCGCCTCGCCGCCTTCTTCCAGGCGAGCCCGGCGCCGGCGAAGAGCGCCGCCCCGGCCCCCGAGCCGGCGCGAACCGGCCCGGTCGTTACGGCGGTGCCGTCGTCGACGGTCCTGCCGGACGCAGCGGCCTCGGAGCCGGCGCAGACGCGCCCTTCCCGCCGCCGGCGCGCGTATCCGAGGGGAAGCGACCCGTCGGAGCCCGTCGAGCTGCAGCCGGAGCCGCCTCGCCAGGAGCCCGAGCCGGCGGCCGCCGAGCCGAAGCCCGAGGGCGGGGACGCTCCCCGCACGCCCGGACCGGGCGGTGGCGGGCCGGGCCTCGGAAGCGGGGCCCGGCGCGTTCCGGGCCCCGGTGGGGCGCCTCCGGCCGAGCCGCAGCCCGAGCCGCAGCCCGAGCCCAGATAGGCGGCCCGGCGCCGCCCCGGCGTCAGCCGAGCTTCCAGCGCGGGACGAGGAGCGTCGGGGAGCCGATGCTCCCGGTCCCTCCGATGGCGAACTTCAGGTCGTCGCCGATGCCGGAGACGCCGCGCAGGAACTCTGAGAGCCGGCCGGAGACCGCCGCCTCGGAGACCCGCTCCGTGGCGCGCCCCTTCTCGACGGCGTAGCCCGCGACGACGATCCGGAACCGGTCGGCCGCGAGGTCGACGTCGGGCCTCTCCAGAAGGACCGCGGCGTAGAGGCCCCGCGAGACGCTGCCGAGGAGGTCGAGCGGCGAAACCCCCGGCGAGGGGTCGACGAAGAAGTTCGTCACGCCGATCCGCGGCGCGTCGCTCCAGGCGACGCGGATCGCGTTCCCCGAGAGGGGGCGCGAGAGCCGGGACGCCGCGGCGGAGTCGGTCAGGCGCCCCGACGGAAGGCCGCGCTCGACGAGGCGGGTCCGGCCCTGGGGAGTCCCTTCTCCGTCGCGGACGCCGCGCACGAGGCCCCCCGAGACGGTCGCGTCGTCGACGACCGAGAGGAGCGGCGAGGCGAGCGCGTCGCGTCCGTCGCGCGTGCGGGCCGCGAGGAGGACTTCCTCGTCGTCACCGAAGAAGAGCGGCGCGAGCCGCCCCACGAGGTGAGCGGCGACCAGGGGGTCGAGGAGGACGTCGGCGCGCGCCGCCTCGAACGGCCGGCCCTGGAGCGGGAGGAGGACCCGGTCGGCCGCGTGCCGGGCGAGCCGGGCGACCGGAAGCTCCTCCGGGCGGGGCGCGGCGCCGACGACGCGGGCCGAGAAGCGGCCGCCCGTCGAACGGCCGACCACGGTGGCCACGAGCGTCGCGAGGCGGCTCCCCCAGGCCGTGTCGCGTCCCGAGGACGTCGCGAGGCGCTCCGTGCGCTCTCCGAGCGAGACAGAGGCCTCCCGGACCGCGACGGATCCGCGGCCGGAGCTCGTGAGCGCCTGGCGGAAGCCGGTCAGGAGCGTCCGGGCCAGGTCGACGTTCGGGGCGGGCGGGTCGCCGATCGGGCGCGGCTCGAGGGCCTCGCCCGCGGCCGGGGCCGGGAGCCTCACGCCGCGGCGCGTACGGGCCCGCGGCAGGCGCGCGCGCGCCTGGTCGGGAAGGGAGAAGGCGTGCGCGAGGCCGGAGGCGGCGAACGCCGAGCGTCCCCCCTTGAAGAGCCGGAGCGCGAGCCCGCGCTCGCCCGACTCGAGGAGGGAGGTGCCGGTCTCGTCCTCGGTCAGCTCGAGCAGCCGGCCTCGGCGCTCGTACAGCTCCGCCCCGCAGCCGTCGGTCGAGCCCGCTTCGAGGACCCTCTCGAAGAGGCCGTCGTCGGACGCGGGGGTCATCTCCGCGCCGTCCTCGCGAAGAGGCCGCGCACCAGGAGGGCCGCCGCGGCCCCGCCCACGGGGACGGCGTCTCCCCCTTTGACGCAGACCGAGAGGCCGGTCGCGGGAAGGACCTCGTTCCCCCAGACCTCCTCGATCGCGCCGAGGGCGGAGAGGATCTCGCCGCCGAGGGCGAAGGGAGCGAGCGGGGCGTTGCGGCGCCCGCGGCGAATCGCCTCGGCGGCGGCGACGAAGAGGACGAAGCGCCCCGACTCGGGGTCGGCGGAGCCGGTCGCCACCTCCTTCACGAGGATCCCGTCGCCGCACCGCGCGACGAGCTCGTCGAGGGTCGCGCTGCCGGCGTTCGCGACGAGGTTCGACATCCGGGCCCGCGGAGGGCGCCGGAAGCTGGCCGTCCGACCGTGCCCGTTCGTCTCGACGGCTCCGGACCGCCGGTCCGAGAGGAGGCCCGTCACGACTCCGCCGGCCAGGAGCGGAACCGCGCGGGCCAGAGAGCCCTCGTCGTCGACGCCGTACGCTCCCGGGAGGTCGGCGCGCCCCGGGTCGTCGTGGACGTCGAGGCCGGGAGGAGCGACGGCGGCCCCCTTGACGCGCGAGAGGACCGAGCCGCGCTCGCCGCCGTCCGCCTCGAGGGAGTGCCCGACCACCTCGTGCCAGAAGACGGAGGCGGCCGAGGGCGAGAAGACGACGTCGACCGGTCCCGGCTGCGGCGGGAGGGCGGGGACGGGGCGGATCGCCTCGCGGAGGGCGAGGGCGAGGGCGTCCGCGGCCTCGGCGAACGGCCGCGCCGACTGGAAGGAGAAGGGGCGTTCGGCGCCGGCCCTGCGGATCGTCCCGGTCGCCACGAGGCGCGTCCTCGCGCCGCAGGGCAGGAAGGCCCGCGGCGTCACGACCGTCCGCTCCGTCACGACCCGCGAGAGCTGGAGAGCGGCGGTGACCCCTCGCGGATCGGGGAAGGCGCGCGCGAGGGCCGCGGCGAGCGCGGCGGAACGGCTCTCCTCCTCCTCCGGCCGTTCGGCGTCCCTCCCGCCCGGCGCGGCGCCGGTCGTCCGGTGGGCCTTGAAGAAGGGCGCGTTCCCGGCGAGCCGTCCCGCCTCGCGGACGGCGTCCCGCAGCGCCTCGGGGCCGGCGCCGGAGCGCGCGACGAGGAGGAGGCGCCCCTCGCGCCGGATCCGGACCGCCGTGCCGCTCTCCACGGAGAGGGCGGGAGCGAGGAGGCCCGACTCGGTGGCGGACCAGCTCTCGGTCCTCACGCGTTCCCGGAACGCCTCCCCCGTCTCCCCGCGGCGGAGGAGCCCCGACACGAGCCTCACGGCGTCGTCCGCGTCGCGTGCGAGCTCCGGCAGCTCCTTCATCACCGGCCCGATTCTAGGCAGTCGCAGGACGGAGCGCTCGGGCCGCTGCTGTATCCTCCGCGGCCATGGCCGCGCCCGACGCCCGACTCGCCGCCTGCGCCGCGTTCGTCGCACGGCGCCTCCTCGACTCGGGCCTCGTGAAGGCGGGCTCGGGAGCGCCCGTCCGGAAGGCCGTCGAGTCCGTCCTCGTCTTCGACCGCGATCGTGAGCGGGACCTCGAGGCGGAGGTCGAGAAGCTCCTTCGCGCCCACGGCGCCGCGACGCTCGGCGCGGGCGTCGACTACGCCGAGATGTTCCGCAAGGCGAAGCGCCTCCTCGCCGAGAAGAAGAAGATCCCGCTCTGAGGGACGGAGCGACGCGATGAGGACGATCGAGGAGAGGATCCGCCACCTCGACGGACTGCGCCGGGCGGCGCGGCTCGGCGGGGGAGAGGCGCGGCTGAAGAAGCAGCACGAGGCCGGCAAGCTCTCCGCGCGCGAGCGCGTCGAGCTCCTCGGCGACCCGGGCTCGTTCGAGGAGACGGACCCGTTCGTCGTCCACCGCTGCCGCGATTTCGGCATGGACGCCGAGGGGAACACGGTCCCCGGGGACGGCGTCGTCGCCGGCGCGGTGCGCGTCGAGGGGCGCCCCGTCTTCGTCTTCGCGCAGGACTTCACCGTCTTCGGCGGCTCGCTCTCCGAGACGAACGCGGCGAAGGTCTGCAAGGTGATGGACCTCGCGATGAGGGCCGGCGCTCCGGTCGTCGGCCTGAACGACTCGGGCGGCGCGCGGATCCAGGAGGGGGTCGCCTCCCTCGCGGGCTACGCCGACATCTTCCTGCGCAACACGCTCGCCTCGGGCGTCGTCCCGCAGCTCTCCGCGATCATGGGTCCGTGCGCCGGCGGCGCCGTCTACTCGCCCGCGATCACCGACTTCGTCCTGATGGTCCGCGGCACCGCGTCGATGTTCGTCACCGGGCCCGACGTCATCAAGTCGGTCACGCACGAGGAGGTGACGAAGGAGGCGCTCGGCGGGGCCGAGACGCACGCTTCCGTCTCGGGCGTCGCGCACGTCGTCGCCGACTCGGACGCCGACTGCATCCTGAAGATCCGGACGCTCCTCGGCTTCCTCCCGTCGAACAACCGCCAGGACCCGCCCCGGCGGGAGAGCGCCGACCCGTGCGACCGAGAGGACCCGGAGCTCGACACGCTCGTCCCCGCCAGCCCAAACCAGCCGTACGACATGAAGGACGTGATCCGGCGCGTCGTCGACGACGGCGAGCTCTTCGAGATCCACGCCGACTTCGCGAAGAACCTCGTCGTCGGCTTCGCGCGGCTCGGGGGGCGCCCCGTCGGCATCGTCGCGAACCAGCCCGACTTCCTCGCCGGCGTCCTCGACATCGACTCCTCGACGAAGGGGGCGCGCTTCGTCCGCTTCTGCGACGCGTTCAACGTCCCCCTCGTCACGTTCGAGGACGTCCCGGGTTTCCTCCCCGGAACCCAGCAGGAGTTCGGCGGGATCATCCGGCACGGCGCCAAGCTCCTCTACGCCTTCGCCGAGGCGACCGTCCCGAAGGTCACCGTCATTACGCGGAAGGCCTACGGCGGCGCGTACTGCGTCATGTCGTCCAAGCACATCCGGACCGACTTCAACTACGCCTGGCCGACGGCCGAGATCGCCGTCATGGGGCCCGAGGGGGCGGTGAACGTCCTCTACGGCCGCGAGCTCGCGCGGAGCGCCGACCCCGCCGCAGCGCGCAAGGCGAAGGTCGAGGAGTACCAGGACCTCTTCGCGAACCCCTACGTCGCCGCCCAGAAGGGATACGTCGACGACGTCATCCTCCCCCGCACGACGCGCCGACGCCTCATCCGCGCCCTCGACCTCGTCGAGAACAAGCGCGACGTCCTCCCCCCCAAGAAACACGGAAACATGCCCCTGTGACGCCGCTTCCGCAGAACGAGGGGTGGGGGTCCGGGGGGCGCGCGAAGCTCAGCCCCCCGGAGAGGCATGCCGCTGTGAGGGGAGGGGGTCTGAGGGGAGGGGGTCTGGTCTACACTCTACAGTCTGCGCGGCTCCGACCGCCCGTAGAGTGGAATTCCGGGGGGCCTGACCCCCACTCTACGGGGTGCGCGTGAGGCTGCTGATCGCGAACCGGGGCGAGATCGCGGTGCGGATTGCACGGGCCTGCCGGGACCTCGGGATCGAGCCCGTCGCGGTCTTCTCGGACGCGGACCGCGCCGCGCTGCACGTCCGGCTCTCCGACCACGCGGTCGGGATCGGGCCGGCGCCGGCGCGCGAGTCGTACCTCGTTCCGGAGAAGCTGATCGACGCGGCGAAGCGGACGGGCGCGAGACTCGTCCACCCGGGGTTCGGCTTCCTCGCCGAGAACGCCGCGTTCGCCCGGGCCGTCCGCGACGCGGGGCTCGTCTGGGTCGGCCCCGACCCGGAGTCGATCGCGGCGATGGGGAGCAAGACGGAGTCGCGCGCCCGGATGCAGGCGGCGGGCGTCCCGATCGTCCCCGGCATGACGTCCCCGGCGAAGGACCCCGCCGAGATCGCGGCCTTCGGCCGCAAGCACGGCTTCCCGCTCCTGCTGAAGGCGGCGGCGGGGGGCGGCGGCAAGGGGATGCGCGTCGTCCGGAGCGAGGAGGAGGTCCCCGCGGCGTTCGAGAGGGCGCGGAGCGAGGCGCGCTCGTTCTTCGCCGACGAGGCGGTCTACTGCGAGCTCTACGTCGAGCGGCCGCGCCACGTGGAGGTCCAGGTCCTCGGCGACCGGACGGGGCGCGTCATCGCGCTCGGCGAGCGCGAGTGCTCGCTCCAGCGGCGCCACCAGAAGGTGCTCGAGGAGTGCCCCTCGCCCGTCGTGACGCCGGAGCTCCGCGCCCGGATGGAGGAGTCCGCCGTCGCCGCGGCGCGCTCCGTCGACTACGTCTCGGCCGGCACGGTCGAGTTCCTCCTCGCCTCCGACGGCCGCTTCTTCTTCCTCGAGATGAACACGCGGATCCAGGTCGAGCACCCGGTGACCGAGATGGTCTACGGCGTCGACCTCGTCGCCGAGATGATCCGGATCGCCCTCGGCGAGCCGATGAGCGTCGCGGCGCGGCCCGAGCCGCGAGGGCACGCCGTCGAATGCCGGATCTACGCGGAGGACCCCGCGCAAGGCTTCGCGCCGTCGCCCGGGACGATCGAGCGCCTCCGCTGGCCGCAGGGACCCGGAATCCGCGTCGACTCGGGCGTCGAGGAGGGGGACACGATCCCCCTCGACTACGACCCGATGGTCGCGAAGGTCGTGACGCACGGGCGCGACCGCGACGAGGCGCTCCGCCGGATGCGGAGGGCCCTCCGCGAGACGCGCGTCGACGGGATCGAGACGTCGATTCCGTTCTTCCTCGAGCTCCTCGAGGACGCCGACGTGCTCTCGGCGAACGTCTCGACGCAGTTCCTCGAGTCGTTCGCGTTCGAGCCCTCCGTCCCCTCCGCCGACGCGGAGGAGATCGGCCTCGTCGCCGCGGCGGTGGCGGCGGCGCGCGCGAGCCTCGCCCGGCGCGGGGCCTCGCAGCCTCGGCCGCCCTCGGCCTGGCGGACCGCCCGCCCGACCTACGGACACCGCGAATGAAGTACCGCGCGAAGCTGACCGGACCGGCCGGGGAGAGGACCGTCGAGGTCGATGTCCAGCTCGACCCGGCCGGTGTCGTCGTGACTCTCGACGGCCGGCCGGCGCGCTGGGACGTCGCCCCGACTCCCGGCGGAGGGGCCTCGCTCCTGCGCGCCGACGGCCGGCAGGCCGAGGCGGTGCCGGGCCGGAGCGCCGAGGGGGCGGTCCTCGTCCGGGTCGGCGCCGAGCGTGTGGCCCTCGAGCTCCTCGACGAGCTGACGGCGCGCGCGCAGGCCGTGGCCGGCGCCGGGAGCGCCCGTGGCTCGGGGGACGTGAAGGCAGCGATCCCGGGCCGGGTCCTCCGGATCCTCGTCGCCCCCGGGGACGAGGTGACGCGCGGCCAGCCGGTCGTCGTCCTGGAGGCGATGAAGATGGAGAACGACGTGCGCGCCCCGCGCGACGGCGTCGTCGCCTCCGTCGAGGTCGCCGCCGGGCAGCCGGTCGGCGCCGGACAGCTCCTCCTCCGGCTCGAGCCGGCCGTCTGAGCGCCGGGTCCCGGCACGCCCTTCGCTATCATCCCGGCCGCATGCCGGTCAGACGTCTTCGGCCCGTCGGAACGGCGCCCCGCGCGCTCCGGCCGGCCGCCCGCGAATCCATCGTCCAGCTCGACAGAGGAGGCTCGTCCGTCCGATGAAGCACTACCGCTCCCTCGTCCTATTCGCCGCCACGGCGCTGCTCGCGTGCCGGGCCGGCGGGACGCCGCAGTCGGCCGCGCCCGAGAAGCCGGCCGTCACGCCGGCCGCGTCGCCGGCCCCGGCGGCGTCTCCGGCCGCGCCGGCCCCGGCGGCGAAAGTCGCCGATCCGAGAACCGAAGCGCTCGTTGCCTGGCTCGGGGAGTACTTCCCCTGGGGCCCGGGGGAGCTGAAGGTCGAGCCGCTCGACGCCGTCCGCGTCCCGGGCTGGCGTCTCTACCGCGCGACGAAGACCTTCGAGGGCGACCAGAGGGCGAACGACCAGGCGTTCCTCCTCGCGGACGACGCCGGGAAGACGGTCCTCGCCGGCGACATCTTCGTCGAGGAGGAACGGCTGCGGGCGCCGAAGCCGGTCCGCGGGCCGGAGGACGTCGGCGCGCTCCGCGAGCTGCTCGCGCGGTTCCTGCGCGGGCGCTTCGACGTCGTCTTCGAGCCGTCGCGCGACCTCCCTTCGTTCAAGGGCCTCACGATCAAGCACGAGACGGGCTACGGCAGCTACGACATCGGCGCCTACGTCACGTCCGGCGACGGCGCCGTCCTCCTCGTCGGCCGGGCGTGGGAGAGGGCGAAGAGCATCGCCGCGCAGCGCCGCGCGCTGATCCGCGTCGACGGGGCTCCGACGTCGGGTCCGGCCGACGCGACGGTGACGATCGTCGAGTACTCGGACATGCAGTGCCCCTTCTGCAAGAAGCGCGCGGCCGACCTCGACGCGCTCCTCGCGAAGATGTCGAAGGAGCTGAAGGTCCGGCGGGTCTCGAAGTCGTTCCCGATCGCCGACCACGCCTGGGCCTTCCGCGCCTCGTCGGCGGGGGTCTGCTTCGCCGACTTCAAGAAGGGGCTCCACGCGTACTGGAAGTCTGCCGTGTTCGCCCGGCAGGAGACGCTCTCGGTCCCGGAGCTCGACACGTTCGCGCTCGACTTCGCCGTCGCCAACGGGATGTCCGAGGAGGCCTTCCGGGCCTGCTACCTCCAGGGGGGCGCCGTCACGAAGGTGCTGGACGACCTCGCCGAGGGGTTCGCCGTGCGCGTTCGGTCGACCCCGACCTACTTCGTCGACGGGGTGCCTCTCTCGTGGTTCAGCGACCCGCTGATGGAGGACTACCTCCGGAAGACCTACCTGAAGGGCGCCGCTTCACCGGCCGCGGCGAAGTAGCGGGCCGGGCCGCCGGTTCGGCGAAAGGAGAAGGGCGGGACGCCGGCCGGCGTCCCGCCCTTCTCCGCTCCTTCGTGTCCGAGCGCTCGGGCCGCTACCGGACGACGAACGGGAGAGGCACGACGACCCACGTCTTCACGGGGACCCCGTCCTTCTCCGCCGGGGTGAACTCCCACTTCTTCACGGCCGCCAGGCTGGCCTCGCCGAGGCCGACCTTCGGGTTCGTGTCGCGGTAGATCTCGACCTCGGCCGGCCGTCCCTTCTCGTCGACGAGGACACGGACGAGGACGGTGCCGGAGACCTTCTTCTGGCGCGCCAGGCTCGTCGCCTCGGGCTTGACGACCTTGACCGCGCGAGGCTGTTTCGTGACCTGGCCGATCTCGAGGAGGTCGCCCGCCTTCACCTTCGGCACGGCGGCCTCGGCGGCCTTCCGTGCGCTCTCCTCGCGGGCGCGGGCCTCCTGGGCCTCCTTCGCGAGCCGCTCGGCCTCGGCGGTGTCGGACCGCTCGCGGGCGGCGCGGACGGCCTCCTCGGCCTCCCTCGCCTTCGCCGCCGCGGCCTCCAGGGCCGCCTGCTCGTCCGCGCGCCGCTTCGTCGCCGCTGCCTGCTCCTTGGAGATCTGGTCCTGGACCTTCTTCATCTCTTCCTGGAGCTTCGCCTGGAGCGCCGCCTGGAACTCCGGGTCCTCCTTGCCGACGATGACGGGAGTCGGCGCGGGCATCGGGGTCGGCGTCGCCACGGGGACCGGGGTCGGCGGGGGAGCCGCGGGCTGCTTCGGACCGCGGCCGAGGAGGAGCCACCCGGCCAGGCCGAGGACGACGACGGCCCCTCCGGCGACGACGGGGACGGGGATGCCGCCGAGCCCGCCCTTCTTCGCCACGGGCGTTCCGCCGAGCGTCGTCGTGCCGGGAGAGGTGCCGCCGCCGAACGACGGAACGGGGATCGAGGCCGCGGCGCGCGCGGCCTGCGCCTTCAGCCGGGCGTCCTTGTCCTTCTTCTCCTCCGCCGCGACGAGCGGCTTCGGGTCGATCGTCTCCTCCTGCCCCAGCTCGATCCGCTCGCGCTCGATCGCCTTCTCGAACTTCTGGTGCATGAAGAAGGCGAGGTTGAACGTGGAGGGGGCGTAGGGGCCGCCGTAGAGCAGCTTGCCGAGCGTCTTCCGGTAGGCCACGACGTCCTGCTCGCGCTGGGCCGGGTCCTTCGCGAGGCCGCGGGCCACCAGCTTGCCGAGGTCGTCCGGCATCGGGCTCCCGTCGATGGCGAGGACGGCGCCCGCGAGGGAATCGGCGCCCGCGCCGGGGGCCGGCGGCTTTCCGGTGAGGGCGTGGAAGAGGATCGCCGCCGCCGAGTAGATGTCGCCGGCCACGGTCGGCTTGCCCGACGCGAGGACCTCCGGAGCGATGTAGGGGGCGAACGCGGAACGGATCGGAGCGGACTTCAGCGACGGCAGGAGGCCGGAGCCGAGGCCCGCGCCGTAGACCCTCACATCGCCGTCGTTCGAGATGGTGACGAAGCCCGGCGTCAGGAAGCCGTGCGGCGCCCCCATCTTCTTCTCGAACGGCTTGCCCGCCTCGAGGGCGACGAGCAGCTTCTCGGCGATCAGGAGCGCGTGCTCCACGGGGAGCGGGATCGCCCCCTGCCCCTCGCCGGAGAAGAGGCGATCGAGGGTCCGGCCCGGCACGTACTCGATGCCGGCGAACGGTACGTCGTCCACGATGCCGAGGACCGCGCCCTTCGCGACCGCGGGACCGCGGACGACCTCGAGGTACTCGGAGGCCTCTTCCATCACGGGGACGAGGGAGGGCTGGCTGATACCGGCCCCCTCGAAGACGCGGATCAGGAGGAATGGCGCGAGGCGGGCCCCGGTGGCCGTCCCGGCCCGGTAGAGGCCGCCGAGCGGGTCGGTGCCGAGGTGCCGGGTGAGGACGAAGGGGCCGAAAATTCTGGGGACCGGGCCGCTGCTGCTCATCTTCGCTCCGCTTCCGGATGACGTTCCGGAGAACGAAAAGTCTACCTCAGCGGGATGCGCCGAAGACGGTCTCCCGCGCGGTCCGGGCGCGCCTGTAGAGCGCCACGTTCTCGAGGTGCTCCGGGTACGTCACCGCGAAGCGGTGCTCCCCCGAGCCGTCGCCGACGGCGACGAAGTAGAGGTAGGGGACGCCGGCGGGCGCCACGGCCGCTTCCAGGGCGGCGGCGCCGGGGCTCGCGATCGGGCCCGGAGGGAGGCCGCCGCGCGCGTAGGTGTTGTAGGGGTCGTCGACGGCGAGAGAGGCGCGCGTCAGCCCCCCCGCAAAGAGCCCGCGCCGCTTCAGGGCGTAGACGACGGTGGGGTCGCACTGGAGCGGCATGCCGACCCGCAGGCGGTTGTGGTAGACGGCCGAGACGAGCGGCCGCTCCCGGGCGACGCCCGTCTCCTTCTCGACGAGCGACGCGAGCGTGACGGCCTCGAGCGGCGTCCGGCCGAGGGCGGCGGCCCGCTCGGCGAAGCCCTCCGGAAGCGAGTGGGCCCAGGCCTTCACGAGGGTGGCGACGATCTCGCGGGGGCGCTGGGACCGGGTGAAGAGGTGTGTCTCGGGGCCGAGGAACCCCTCCAGGGTCGGGGCGTCCGGCGGGACCTCGGGGAAGAGAGCCGGCTTCAGGAAGAGCTCTCGAAGCGGCTCGGCCGGGGCGAGCCCCTCGCGCTCGAGGAGGGCGAAGATCTCCTCGGCGGTCCATCCCTCCGGAATCGTCAGGCGATGGGTGACGACGTTCCCCTCGACGAGGTCGCGGAGGACCTCCTCGGTCGAGACGGGGCGCGTGAAGCGGTACTCCCCGGCCTTCAGGGTCTTCCCCTCGAAGAGGACCCGGTAGGCGGCGCCGGCGAGGTGCCGGTTCCGGATGACGCCGGCGCGCTCGAGGCGGGCGAGGATCGACCGCGCCGAGGCGCCCGACGGCAGCTCGACGACGACCTCGCCGCCCGTCCAGCCCTGGTACGGGCTCCTCACGAGGAAGAGCGCGGCCCCGGCGCCAAGCGCCGCGACGAGCGCGAGGAGGCCGAGCCCGCGGAGGCCGATGCGGAGGAGACGCCTCACCCTCTCGCCCCGTCCGGGTGGGAAGAGAGCCAGTCCCGGAGGAGCTCGGCGGCGGCCTCGGCGTCGACCGCCCCGGAGCGCCGGTCCCGGGAGAGGCCGGCCTCGCGGAGCGCTCCCTCGGCCGAGACCGAGGTGAAGGCCTCGTCGTGCAGCTCCACGGGGAGGCCGGTGGCGGCCGCGAGCTTCTTCGCGAAGTTCCGGGCCCGCGCGGCGAACGGGCTCTCGCCGCCGCCCTCGGGCCGGACGGGGAGGCCGACGACGACGAGCGCGGCCTCCCGCTCCCGCGCCGCGGCGGCGACGGCCGAAACCGCCTGCGGGTCGCTCTTCCGGTGCACGACGCCGACGGGGACGACGACGGCCCCCGCCGGGCCGGAGACGGCGAGACCGATCCTTCGCTCCCCGAAGTCGACGGCCAGGATTCGCACGAATCGAGGATAGGGGTCCGCCTCCGCGGGTGTCCATCCCCGGAGAGACCGCCCGGGAGCGGATGAGTAGAATCCTTCGGTCCCCCGGAGGCCCCTGCGTGGCCCGGGGGGCCTACGGAGCAAGCGAACGATGAAGAACGTCCTCGTCCTCTCGGCGACCCGAACGCCGATCGGCACCTTCCTGGGGTCCCTCGCCCCCCTCACCGCGTCCGAGATCGGAGCCCGGGCGCTCAAGTCGTGCCTCGAGCGGACCGAGGTCCCCGGCTACCGCGTCGACCAGGTCCTGATGGGGAACGTCCTCCAGGCCGGCCAGGGGCAGGCCCCGGCCCGGCAGGCGCTCATCGCCGCCGGCCTCCCGAAGTCGACCGGCGCCGTGACGATCCACAAGGTCTGCGGCTCCGGGATGCGCGCCGTCATGGACGGCGCGAACGCGATCCGGGCCGGGGAGTCCGAGATCGTCCTGGCGGGCGGCATGGAGTCGATGTCGAACGCCCCCTACCTCCTCCAGAAGGGGCGGACGGGGATGCGGATGGGGCACGGGCAGCTGATCGACGGGATGATCCACGACGGCCTCTGGGACCCCTACAAGAACGTCCACATGGGCAACTGCGCCGAGATGTGCGCGGCGAGGTACTCGTTCACGCGCGAGGCGCAGGACGCCTTCGCGATGGAGAGCTACCAGCGGGCGCGCCGGGCGAACGACTCGGGCGACTTCCGCGCCGAGATGGTCCCGGTCTCCATCGAGGGGAAGAAGGGGCCGGTCGTCGTCGACCGCGACGAGGAGCCGTTCGCGACCCCGCTCGAGAAGCTCGAGAAGATGGGGTCCCTGAAGCCCGCCTTCCAGAAGGACGGGACCGTCACGGCCGCGAACTCCTCGAAGATCAACGACGGGGCGGCCGCGCTGCTGCTGGCGACCGAGGCGGTCGCACAGGAGACGGGGGCGAAGCCGCTCGGCCGGATCGTCTCCTTCGCCTCCCACGCCCACGAGCCGGAGTGGTTCACGACGGCCCCCGCGTTCGCCGCGAAGAAGGCGCTCGAGAAGGCGGGGATCCCGCTCTCGCAGATCGACCTGTTCGAGGTGAACGAGGCCTTCGCCGTCGTCACGATGGCCTTCGTGAAGGACCTCGAGGTCGACCCGAACCGGGTCAACGTCAACGGCGGCGCCGTGGCCATGGGGCACCCGATCGGGGCCTCCGGCGCGCGGATCCTCGTCACGCTCCTCCACGCGCTGAAGGCCCGGAAGAAGAAGTACGGCCTTGCGGCGATCTGCATCGGCGGGGGCGAGGCGACGGCGATGGTGGTGGAGGCCCTGTGATCGACAAGGTCGTCCTCTCCTCCTCGCATCACGAGGCGGCGGCCCGCGCGGTCGCGGACATCCCGTCGGGGGCGACGATCGCCGTCGGCGGCTTCGGCCTCTGCGGCATCCCCGAGAGCCTGATCCAGGCGCTCGCCGACCGCGACGTGAAGGACCTCGTCTGCGTCTCCAACAACTGCGGTGTCGACGACTGGGGCCTCGGGATCCTCCTCGGCAAGAAGATGATCCGGAAGATGGTCTCCTCCTACGTCGGCGAGAACGCCGAGTTCGAGCGGCAGTACCTCGCGGGCGAGCTGGAGCTCGAGTTCTGCCCGCAGGGGACGCTTGCCGAGCGGCTCCGGGCCGGCGGCGCCGGCATCGCCGGCTTCTACACGCCGACGGGCGTCGGAACGGTCGTCGCCGAGGGGAAGGAGACGAAGCTGTTCGACGGGCGCGAGTACGTCCTCGAGCGCGGCATCGTCACCGACTACGCGCTCGTCGCCGCCTGGAAGGGGGACCGGCACGGGAACCTCGTCTACCGGAAGACGGCGAAGAACTTCAACCCGATGTGCGCCACGGCGGGAAAGATCACGATCGCCGAGGTCGAGCAGCTCGTCGACGTCGGCGAGATCGACCCGGACGAGGTCGACACCCCCGGCGTCTTCGTGAACCGCCTGATCGTCGCTCCCCGCGCCAAGCGGATCGAGCGGCGAACGGTGAGGAAGGGCTGAGGGGGCGGCGATGGCGAAGCTCGAAAGGGACGGAATCGTCGCCCGCGCCGCGCAGGAGCTGCGCGACGGGATGTACGTGAACCTCGGCATCGGGATGCCGACGCTCGTCGCGAACGCGGTGCCGCCCGGAATGGAGGTCGTCTTCCAGTCGGAGAACGGCATTCTCGGGATGAGCGGCTTCCCGACCGAGGCCGAGGTGGACGCGGACCTGATCAACGCCGGGAAGGAGACGGTCACCGTCATCCCCGGCGCCTCGTTCTTCTCGTCCGCCGACTCGTTCGCGATGATCCGCGGCGGCCACATCGACCTCTGCATCCTCGGAGCGATGCAGGTCGACGCCGAAGGGTCGCTCGCGAACTGGATGATCCCCGGCCGCCTCGTGAAGGGGATGGGCGGCGCGATGGACCTCGTCGCCGGCGCCCGCCGCGTCATCGTGACGATGGAGCACGTCGCGAAGAAGGGCGACAAGAAGATCCTGAACCGATGCACGCTCCCGTTCACCGGGAAGCGCTGCGTCCACCGGATCGTCACCGACCTCGCCGTCCTCGACGTGAAGCCCGACGGGGCGGGCCTCGTCCTCGTCGAACGGGCGCCGGGGGTGACCGTCGAGGAGATCCAGGCGGCGACGGAGCCGCCCCTCGAGGTCCTCGGGGACGTTCCCGAGATGAAGCTCTGAGCCGGGGCTCCCTTCGGTCCCGGACGCCGCGGCGGGCCCCCCTCCTGGGGCTCGCCGCGGCGCTGCTCCTCGTCGCGGCGCCCGCGGCGGGGCAGTCGTCCTTCGAGAGCGACCCGTTCGCCTCGCGCTTCCGCGAGCGCCCGAACCTCGACATCCGCTTCCGGGTCCCGGAGGCGGGAGGCGTCATCACGGTCTCGGTCTCCGACGGTCAGGGGGGCCGGCAGAGCCTCCTCTCGGAGACGGTCTACGAGGTCCAGGCCCCGAAGGGGGGCGTCGTCACGCTGGAGTACCAGGACGTCCGGCTGACGGCCGACTGGGTGCGGGCCGACACGAAGACGAAGCAGGTCGTCGCCGAGGGGGACGTCGTCCTCGAGCAGGGGACGACGCGCCTCAGGGGGCTGCGCCTCGAGATGGACCTGACCGGCAAGACCGGGGTCCTGACCGACGGGAGCGCGGAGCTCGCGGGGATCCTCGTCCGCGGGGCGACGCTCGCGAAGACCGGGGCGCGGACGTTCGAGATCCGGGACGGCTCGGTCACGGCCTGCGAAGGGGACGACCCGGCGTGGGAGTTCCGCGTGAAGGACGGAGCTGTCACGCTGGACGACTACGCGAAGCTGAAGTCGGTCGTCTTCCGCCTCGGCGGCGTCCCGCTCCTCTACACGCCCTATCTCCTCTGGCCGGCGCTGCGCGACCGGGCGTCGGGCTTCCTCGTGCCGGGAATCGGCTACAGCACGAGCCGGGGCGGCTTCCTCGGCCTCTCCTACTTCCAGGTGCTCGGGCGTTCGGCCGACGCGACGATCACGACCGACCTCTACACGAAGGAGTACTTCGGCCTGGGGACCGAGCTCCGCCTGAGGCCGACGGCCGGGACCGCGTTCACCGGCTCCTTCTACACCGTCGTCGACCCCGACCGGCGCTGGCAGTGGAAGACGTGGGGGACGCTCTCGGCAGACGACCTCGCGCCCCGGACGCGCGCCGTCGTCAACTGGACCGACTTCTCCGACCTCGCGTTCTTCCAGCGCTACGACCGCGACTTCGCGCTCACCTCGGTCCGGACCGTAGGTCAGAAGGCGTTCGTTACCCGCTCGGAGGGGCCGGTCGCGTTCAACCTCCGGCTCGAGCGCGAGACGGCGCTCTACGGCTCGAGCGAGGTCGTCCTGGAGAGAAAGCCGGTCCTCGAGGCGCGGCTCCGGCCCACGGGCCTCTTCGGGAACGCGCTCTTCGTCGAGGCGCAGGGCTCGGCGGGATTCCTTCGCTCGATCCGGCCCGCCGGGCAGCCGGCGGGAGACTACGAGCGCTTCGACCTCTACCCGAAGCTTTCGGCGCCCCTCTCACCGCTCCCGTGGCTCTCGCTGAACGCGGAGGCCGGCTACCGGGTCACGCGATACGGCGCCTCCGTCTCCGCCGACGGGCGATCGCTCACCGAGGAGCCCTACTCGCGCGGCTCCGCGACCGCCGGCCTCGAGGTGACGGGCCCGTCGTTCTCCCGCGTCTTCGACGTGAAGCTCGGGAAGTTCCGCAAGCTCAAGCACGTCATCGAGCCGCGGGCCGACTACTCCTACCAGACCGACCCGGAGG
>JAKLER010000529.1 GCA_022711615.1 Acidobacteriota bacterium | reverse complement strand
CACCGACGGGATGGACGGTCTCGCGATCGTCCCGTCGGTCTTCGCGATCGCCGTCCTCGGCGTCTTCGGCTACCTCCTCGGGAACGCGATCTGGTCCCGGTACCTCGTCTACCCGTTCCTGCCGGGAGCGGGCGAGCTTGCCGTCTTCGCCTGCGCGTTCGCGGGGGCGGGCGTCGGCTTCCTCTGGTTCAACGCCTACCCGGCCCAGATCTTCATGGGGGACACCGGGTCGCTCTCCATCGGCGGAAGCCTCGCCGTCGCGTCGGTCCTCCTGAAGCAGGAGCTCCTCTTCGTCATCCTCGGCGGCCTCTTCGTCGCCGAGGCGTTCACCTCGCAGGTGCAGGACAAGATCGGCATCAAGCTCCTCGGGCGGAGGCTCTTCGCGCGAGCGCCGCTCCACCACGCGATGGCCTACAACGGGCTCGCCGAGACGAAGGTCGTCGTGAGGCTCTGGATCGTGTCGGGGATCCTCGCCCTCGCCGCCCTCTCGACGCTGAAGCTGCGGTGAGCACGGCGCGGCGCTCCTCGTCGGCGAACGCCTTCCTCGTCGGGGCCGGCATCCTCCTGAGCCGCCTCGCGGGATTCGTTCGGGAGCGCGTCTTCGCCCACTACCTCGGCAGCTCGATGGCGGCCGACGCCCTCCGGGCGGCGCTGCGCGCCCCGAACGTCCTCCAGAACCTCTTCGGCGAAGGCTCGCTCTCGGCCTCGCTCATCCCGGTCTACTCCCGTCTCCTCGGCGAGGGGAGGGAGGAGGAGGCGCGGAGGACGGCGCGGACCGCCGGGACGCTCCTCGCGCTCCTCGCCGTCCTCCTCTCCGCGCTCGGCGTCCTCGCGGCGCCCCTCCTCGTCGACCTCTTCACGCCCGGCTTCTCGGGCGAGAGGCGCGAGCTGACGGTACGGCTCGTCCGGATCCTCTTCCCCGGAACCGGCCTCCTCGTCCTCTCGGCCTTCTGCCTCGGAATCCTCAACAGCCACCGCCGCTTCTTCCTGCCGTACGCGGCGCCCGTCCTCTGGAACGGCGCGATCATCGCCGCGCTCGTCCTCGCGGGGACGAAGGCCGGAGCCGAGATCGCGGTCCAGGCCGCCTGGGGCGCCGTCGCCGGGAGCCTCCTCCAGCTCCTCGTCCAGCTCCCGCAGGTGGCCCGCCTCGTCGGCACGCTCCGTCCTGCGCTCGACATCGGGTCGCCCCACGTGAGGACGATCTTCCGCAACCTCCTCCCGAGCGTGGGGAGCCGGGGCGTGACGCAGGTCTCGAGCTGGGTCGACCAGGTCATCGCGAGCTTCCTGCCGGGCGGCGCCGTCGCGATGCTCGGCTACGCGCAGACGCTCTACATCCTCCCGGTCTCGCTCTTCGGCATGTCGGTCTCGAGCGCCGAGCTCCCGGAGCTCTCCTCGGGCGCCAGCGCCGAGACGCTTCGCGAGAGGCTCGACGCCGCGCTTCGAAGGGTCGCCTTCCTCGTCGTGCCGTCGGCCGTCGCCTTCGCCCTCCTCGGCGACCGCGTCGTGGCGCTGGTCTTCCAAACCGGCGCGTTCGGGACGGAGGACGTCCGAATCGTCTGGATCGTCCTCGCCGCCGCCTCCGTCGGCCTCCTCGCCTCGACGCTCGGAAGGCTCTACGCCTCGGCCTTCTGGGCCCTCCACGACACGC
>JAKLER010000528.1 GCA_022711615.1 Acidobacteriota bacterium | reverse complement strand
GGCGGCGGGCCCGAGACGAGGTGGGTCCAGCGCGTCTCCTTCTGCCCCGGCCGGCGCGGGAGCTCGGCGACGAGCGGCTCGGCGTGCGCGGCCATCGCTCCGAGGAGCGCCTCGGCGGCCTCGACGGAGGCGAGCTCGTGCATCCGCTCGGCGCGCGCGCGGAGCTCGGCGGCGGTCTGCGCGCCGCGAAGGAGGAGGAGGGCGAGGATCGCCTTCTCCGGCCTGCCGGCCTGCCACTTCGCCTCGAGGTTGTGCTCCCACTTCTCGGCTCGCCCGCCCGTCACCTTCCAGACGAGGACGAGCTCGCGGAGCCTGTCGAGCGCGGCGGTCGCCTCCGCGGCGGAGAGCTCGGTCACCGGCTCCCGCGACGTCTTCTGGTTGCAGGCCGCGAGCAGCCCCGGAAGCGTCATCGGGTAGACGTCGGGGGTCAGGAGCTCCTTCTCGAGGAGCGCCCCGAGGACTCGCGTTTCGACGGCGTCGAGCGGGCGCGGGAGACGCACGTCAGCCCTTTCGCGCCGTGACGGCCGAGGCGAAGAAGCTCGGGTAGCTTCGCGCGAGCTCCTCGGCGTCCGGGAGGAACGTCACGTCGACGAAGCCGGCGCGCCGGAGCGACTCGCGCCAGGCGGCCGGCGTCAGGAAGCCGTGCGTCGGGCGCGCGAGAGGGTCCAGCGTGACGCGGGTGAAGCTCTCGAGGAGGTCGAAGACGAGCTCGACGTAGATCGGCTGGTCGTTCCCGAGCGGGCGGACGCACTCGGAGACGACGAGTGAGCCGCCGGGGGCGAGCGCCTCCCGGGCCTCGGCGAGGACGGCCGCGAGGTCGGGCGCGACGTGGAAGCAGTTCACGGAGTAGACGGCGTCGAAAGCGCCGGGAGCGGCCCCCTGCGGCGCCCAGGGCTTCGTCATGTCGAGCTTCGCCGCCTCGACGGCGACGCCCTCGGCCGCCGCGGCGCGCGCGGCCCGCTCGCCCCTCCGCGCGAACGTCGGGACGACCTCGGTGAAGAGGTAGCGGGAGAGTCGCCCGCCGAGGTGAGCCAGAGCCGCCTCCGCGGCGCTCCCCGCCCCGCCGCCGATCTCGAGGACGCGGGCGCCCGAGGCCGGAAGGACGCGGGAAAGCGCGAGGGCGCCGAGCGAGTTGTTGACGCCGTAGAGGAGGTTCCGGTTCGAGAAGTAGCGGAACCAGAGCGGGAGCCGGTCGGGCCGGAAGAGGATCTCCTCGCCCGTTCTCTCGCCGGAGAGGAAGCTCCCCGCCTCCTCCACGAGGATCCTCACGGCCTCGCCCGCGACGGCCGAGCCGGCGTCGATCGCGGCGAGCTCGGCCTCCAGGGCCGAGAGGTCGCCCGGCTCGGTGCCCGAGTGCGCGTAGCCGTCCGGCGAGGCGACGAGGTGCCCCGCGGCGGCGAGCTTGCGGTGGACGAAGGCGACGAGCGGCAGGCTCCGCGGCGCCCAGCCGCGGGCGGCGACGAGCGCCGCCGGGTCCGTCCCGGGGGCGACCGGCCAGGCGCCGGCCCGCCGCAGGACCTCGGCCGAAGCGGCGTCGACGAGCTCGTCGAACACTTCGCTCGCGCGGAGGAACGGCCAGGTGAAGAGGGCGCGCGCCTCGGCGTCCGGAATCCGGGCGGAGAGCGCCGGGAACTGCTCCTCGGTAGTCCTCGACA
>JAKLER010000527.1 GCA_022711615.1 Acidobacteriota bacterium | reverse complement strand
GCGTCGATCGAAGCGGGGTCAGCTCGGTGACGAGGACGCCGCGGGCGCGCGCCGCGTCGACGAGCGTGTTGAGGTGCTCGGCGTCGCGCGCCGTCAGCTTCACGTGGCCGTTCACGCGCTCGGCCGCGGCTCCCGCGTCGCGGAAGAGGCCGAGGAGCTCCTCGTCCATCGGGGCGCCGACGAAGCGATAGGCGAACCCCTGCGCGGTCAGGTCGGCGATCCGCCCGGCGGCGACGGCCTTCCCTTTCCGGAGGACGGCCACGCGGTCGCACGTCATCTCGATCTCCGAGAGGAGGTGGGAGTTCAGGAGGATCGCCGCGCCGCGCGCCGCCTCCTCGCGGAGGAGGTCCCGGATTTCCCGTCGGCCGACCGGGTCGACGCCGTCCGTCGGCTCGTCGAGGAGGAGGAGGTCGGGCCGCGCGACGAGCGCGGCGGCGAGGCCGAGGCGCTGCGTCATCCCTTTCGAGAAGCGCTTCACCTTCACGTCCGCCCAGTCCGTCAGCCGGACGCGGGCGAGGAGCTCCGGAATCCGGGCCTTCAGGTCGGGGCCGGAGACGCCGGACATCCGCCCGAAGATCGAGAGCGTCTGCCGCGCCGTCAGGTAGCCCGGGAAGCGGTGCCCCTCCGGGAGGTACCCGACGCGGCGCCGGCTCCCGGGGTCCGAGACGGGGAGACCGAACAGCTCGGCCTTCCCGGAAGAGGGGTGAGTCAGGCCCAGGAGGATCTTGACGGTTGTCGTCTTCCCCGCCCCGTTCGGTCCGAGGAGTCCGAAGACCTCGCCAGAGGCGACCTGAAGGTCAAGACCGTCCAGGGCTCTCACCTGCCGCCTCGAGAACGGGGTCCGGAAGGTCTTCGCAAGGCCTTCGGCGGAGAGAACGGCGGTCATGGCTCCCTCTACGGTGTCGTCGCCCGCCGGGTTCCCACGGGAGGAGAGGTGAGACGAAACGTCCCGATTCGCTACCGGAGGTCGAGGGAGAGACGCTCTTCCGCCTTCCCTTCGGGCGTCACCTCGAGGACGTCGAGGTGAGGCGCCCTGCCCCGCTCGAGCCGGACCCTGAGGAAGCCCGCTCGGG
The DNA here is from genome assembly GCA_022711615.1 of Acidobacteriota bacterium. Taxonomy (GTDB): domain Bacteria; phylum Acidobacteriota; class Thermoanaerobaculia; order UBA5066; family UBA5066; genus UBA5066. The sequence continues at coordinate 594 of JAKLER010000527.1, read as the reverse complement.
ACGTCGCGTAGCGAGTCGACGGGAGCTTCGAGACGACGCGTCCGGCCGGGAAGATCCCGGACCCCGAGATCAGGACCCAGCGCGCCTCGGGCACCGGCGTCTCGAGGACCTGGAGCGAGTGGTCGTGTCCGGAGGCCTGGAAGGGGACGGGCCGGTCCCGGAGCGCCGAGGCGAGATCGGACCTGAGCCGCCGGTAGCGGCTCGAGGCGAGGTCCTGCCCGGTTCCCTTCCCGCCGCGGTAAGCGACCCAGGCCGTGCCGAGGCCCGGAAGCGGAACCCACAGCGACGGGTGCGCGTCGCGGAGCGGGAAGAGATGCGCCTTCCAGTCGCCCGTTCGCACGCCGTGCGGACCGCCCGTCGCGAGCGGGTGGTGCGTCAGGAGCGCGAGCGGGCCCGCGGCCGCCGCCTGCCGCAGCTGAGAAACGGCCTCCTCCGCGTCCTTCGCGGAGCAGGGCGAACCCGCCCCCTCCGGCCTCGGCCCCTCGTGGTGGAGCCACCACTGCGTGTCGAGGACCGCGAGCGTGACCCCCGAAGGCGTCGGAAGGAGGAGCGGGCCGGGGCAGCCGTCTCCCGGGGCGAAGAGGAGGCGCGGGG
>JAKLER010000526.1 GCA_022711615.1 Acidobacteriota bacterium | reverse complement strand
CCCGGCAGCCGAAGTAGCCGGTGCCGATCTGCCAGACGATGTCGCCTCCCTTCCGGTGGTAGTCGGAGATGCCTCCTTCGCCGGTGTTCTGCATCGCGCCCGCGAGGGCCACGCCCCGGTTGATCGCCTCGACCGCGGCGTGGCTCAGGGAGCCGTAGCTCATCGCCGACGTGTTCACGAGGCTCGTCGGCCGGAAGGCGTGGCGGCGTCCGCGCGCCCCGCCGAGGACCTTCGCCGAGGGAAGCGGATGGCCGGGGTCGTACCCCTCCTCGCCCGGGACGGGCGAGTGGAGCGGGAACGTGGAGTGACGGACGACGACGTAGCCCGTCTCCTTCTCGAGGTCGTTGTCGGTCCCGAACCCGAAGTAGCTGTTCTCCTTCTTCGCCGACGCGTAGATCCAGCGGCGCTGGTCGCGGCTGAAGGGCCGCTCCTCGTCGTTCCCCGTGACGATGTACTGCCGGAGCGGTCCGCCGAGCGCCTCGAACCAGTAGCGGAAGCGTCCGAGGACCGGGAAGTTCGAGACGATCGTGTGCGTCTTCTGGAGGCGGTCGTGGACCGCGGTCGCGACGAGAACGAGAATCACGGCGCCGAGAACGACGAGTCCCGTCATGGTTCCCCCCTTCGCGCGCCGCCCGGCGCGCCCGCCCTCCGGGTTGACGGAAGGGGGCGAGGCTAGCACCGCGACGGGCTCGCGGAGGAAGGTCCGCGGCGTCCGGGTGACGGCGGACACCCTTCGGCGGCGGGGCGCGCCGTCCGTTCGCCGAACAGGGGCGCTCTGAATTACCCTCCCGCCATCGACCCGCACGAGGAGGTCCGGAAGATGAGGCAACGGCTGTCTGCACGACGCCCCGGGGGCGTGGGGCCGGCGCGGGAACGCGACGGCGCGGTCCCGGTCCTCGGCGCGAGGAGACCCCGATGAGCGGCTCGGCGAGAGCGCTCCTCGAGAAGCTCGGCTCCCTCGTGCCGGGCTACGCGGGCTACGCGGACCGGGAGACGCGCCGGGAGTGCGACCAGGCGCTGCGGCTCGCCGTCGCCTCGCGCCTCGGCGCGGCCCGCGCCGCCCTCGACCGCAGGACGGCCGACTGCGCCCGAGCGGGCCGGCTCGACCTGCTCGAGCCGCTCGATTCGCTCTCCCGCCGGGTCGCGGCTCTGGCCGACGCGTTGCGACACGCCCCCGCGGGCTATGCGGCGCTCTTCGACGCGGCGACGGTCGACGCGGCGCAGCTGGACCGGATCTACGCGTTCGACCTCGAGATGAAGGAGGCGGGCGAGCGGGTGTTCGACGTGGCGGAGCGCGTTCGGGCCGGTGCCGACGCCGAGGCTCTCGATCCGCTGGAAGCGGCCGTCGCGGCCGCGGAGGAGTCCCTCCGTCGCCGCGGCGAAGTCCTCCGGGAGGTGAGGTGATGCCCGACCTGGCCGACGTCCTCGAGCTCGTCGACGCGACGGGCGACCTCCTCGCCGCGCGGGTCCCGGCCGAGGGGCCCGCCGTCCTTCGCTGGGGCTCCCAGCTCGTCGTCCGCGAAGGCCAGAGCGCGCTCTTCCTCCGCGACGGTCGCGCGATGCAGCTCTTCGAGCCGGGGCGGCACGTCCTGACGACGCAGAACGTCGCGGGGCTGACCGGGTTCGTCGCCGGCCTCGCCTACGGCGGGGAGACCCCGTTCCGCGCGGAGGTGGTCTTCGT
>JAKLER010000525.1 GCA_022711615.1 Acidobacteriota bacterium | reverse complement strand
GCTCATGTCGCTCGCCGTCACGGCGCGGAACGCCGGCCTGTCGGGGACCGAGGGGCTCTCCGGGATCCCGTCCTCGGTCGGCGGGGCCGTGCGGATCAACGCCGGGGCGTACGGGGCGGAGATCTTCGACCTCCTCGAGGAGGTGACGCTCGTCTCGCGCGCGGGAGCGCTCCGCGTCGTTTCGGCCTCGACGATCCCGCACGGCTACCGCTGGTCGGCGCTCTGCGAAGGGGACGACGTCGTCGCCTCGGCGATGCTCCGCCTGCGCCCCGCGCCGCGGGAGGAGATCGACGCGCGGCTCGCCGAGGTGCGGGAGAGGCGAAAGAAGGCTCTCCCGACGGAGCCGAACGCCGGCTCGGTCTTCAAGAACCCCCCCGGCGACCACGCGGGGCGGCTCCTCGAGGCGTGCGGGCTGAAGGGGGCGCGGGTCGGCGGAGCCGTCGTCTCGGAGCGCCACGCGAACGTGATCGTGAACGCCGGCGGCGCCACCGCGGCCGACGTGAGGGCCCTGATGGCCCGGATGCGCGAGGTGGTCCGCGACCGATTCGGGGTCGACCTCGTTCCGGAAGTGGAAGACCTCGGGCTCGCCGTCACCAACCGGAACGACGCCGCCTCCGTAGAATCGGGACGATGACGGTCCGCGCGCTGATCCTCGCCGGCGGGAGCGGCACCCGCCTCTGGCCCCTCTCCACCGACGACCGCCCGAAGCCGTTCCTCCCGCTCTCGGGGAAGGCCTCCCTCCTGCGGGAGACGCACGAGCGCGCCGCCCGCCTCTGCGGCGAGTCGAACGTCCTCTATTCCGCCCGGGCCTCGCACGCGCCCCACCTGGCGAAGGAGTTCCCGGGGCTGCCGCCGACGCGACTCGTCCTCGAGCCGGAGCGGCGGAACACCGCGCCGGCGATCGCCCTCGCCGCGCTCGGCGTGGCGGACGCGGACCCCGACGGCGTGCTCGTCGTCCTCCCGTCCGACCAGGCCGTCCGGGACGTCGACGAGCTCCACCGCGCCCTCTCCCTCGCCGTGGAGAGCGCCCGCTCGGGCGACGCGTTCCTGACGCTCGGCATCCCGCCGACGCGACCCGAGACCGGATTCGGCTACCTCGAGGCGGGGAGGGAGACGACCCCCGGAGTCCGCGAGGTGGTCCGCTTCGTCGAGAAGCCGCCGCTCGCCGACGCCGAGCGCTACGCCGTCTCCGGGAACCACTACTGGAACGCCGGGATCTTCGCGTTCTCCGTCCGCCTCCTCTTCTCGGAGATGGAGCGCCTCTGCCCCGACGTCCTCGCCTCGATGCGCGCGGCCCACGCGGCGCGGCGGGCAGGGGACGACGCGGCGTTCGAGGCCGCGTTCCGCGCCTGCCGGTCGATCTCGATCGACTACGCGGTGATGGAGAAGGCGACGGCCGTCCGGACGGTTCCCTCCTCCTGCGGCTGGAGCGACCTCGGGTCGTGGGAGGCCGTCCTCGAGTTCCGCGGGGGCGCCGACGGACGTTCCGTCCTCTCCGGTCCGGCGATCGAGGAGGGGGGCTCCGGGAACCTCGTCCTCGCGGGCGACCGGCCGGTCCGCCTCCTCGGCCTCTCCGACGTCGTCGTCGTCGACGCGCCGGACGGCCTCCTCGTCATGAAGCGGGGAGGCTCGGACCTCCTCCGCGCGAGCGTGGAGAAGAGTCTCGCAAAGGGGCGGACGTGAGCG
>JAKLER010000524.1 GCA_022711615.1 Acidobacteriota bacterium | reverse complement strand
CAATCAACAGGCGCCTCGACGACTGCTTCCGGTATCTGGCCCTCGCCGTCGGGGATGCGCCGACGGTCGCCCCCCTGATCGACCCCGACCTCGTGACGGCGCGGGAGGATCCGCGCTGGGAGGTGTTCGAGGAGGCGCTCGTTGCCCGGATCAACGCGGTTCCCGATCCTCCGATCAAAGACGTCGCCTACGCGCGGGCGCTCTGGAGGCTCGCGGCCTGGGACCAGGCCTTCTTCCAGGAGGTCGGCATCGCGGCCCGGAAGACGGGTACGAAGTCCTCCGTGGTGGAGGCGATCTGGAAGCTCAAGTTCCTGGTCCAGAAACGGAGCCAGGCCGAGCTGGATTCGCTCGTCGCGAGGAAGGGCTGGCCGCGCGCCGGCGAGGTGGGGAAGGAGGCGGCGATGGGGGCCTACCTCGTCGCCATGCACTCGAGCGACGGGGCGCAGAAGAGGTACCTGCCCGCGATCCGGGCCGTCTGCGAGGCCGGAGAGCTGCCCTGGGCGCGGTACGCGAACATGTACGACCGGAGCCTCTTCAACGACAACCTCCCGCAGCGTTACGGCACGCACACGCGCTTCAACGAGCGGACGAAGTCGGAAGAGCTCTACCCGCTCGAGGACGAGTCCCGGGTGGACGAGTGGAGGAAGGAGGTCGGGCTGCCCCCGCTCCGGGACGCCCTCGCGCCGCTCGGGATCGTCTTCGAGCCCCGGAGAAAATAGCCCGGGGCCGGACATCCCTCGCAGCCGTACCGGCTTCCGCCCTCAGTCGACGCTCGGAAGGCTCGACGCCTCGGCGGCGTCCTCCTCGCCTGCGTCGGCGTCCGTTCCGGTCGTCTTCGGCCGGGCGATGAGCCTCGCCCTCGCGAGCGCGGCCCGGCCGAACTTCTCGCGGAGCTCGTCAGCGGTCTTGGCGAGGCTCCGGAGCTTCTCCCGGCGCTCGTCGCCGAAGAGGGCGGCCTGGCCCGCGCCGGCGGGCTCGAGGCCGCTGACGCCGACGCCGAGGAGGCGGACGCCGCGCCCTCTCAGCGCGATCCGATCCCGGAAGAGCTCCCGCGCGGCCTCGAGGAGGACCTCGGCGAGATCCGTCGGCTCGGAGAGGGTCCTGGAGCGGGTCACGGTCTCGAAGTCGCCGGTGCGCACCTTGAGGTGGACGGTGCGGGCGACGAGCCCTTCGTGCCGTAGCTCGCGGGCGACGCCGTCCGCCCGTGCGAGGAGGGCCTTGTCGACGTCCGCCGGCCGCGTGAGGTCCTCGCCGTAGGTCCGCTCCTCGGAGATCGACTTCGCCTCGCGCCCCGGCTGCACGACGCGGTCGTCGCGTCCGTGGGCGAGGGCGAGGAGGTGCTCGGCGCTCCCTTCGCCGAGGATGCGCGCGAGCCGGTCCGCGCCCGCGCTCGCGACGTCGGCGATCCGCGCGATGCCATTGGCGCGAAGGCGCTCGGCCGTCTTCGGGCCGACGCCCCAGAGCCGCTCGACGGGGAGCGGCCAGAGCCGCGTCGAGACCTCCTCGAGCGGGAAGACGACGAGGCCGTCGGGCTTCTCGAGGTCCGAGGCGACCTTCGCGAGAAACTTGTTCGGCGCCACGCCCGCCGAGCCGGTGAGCCGCTCTCGGTCGCGGATCTCCCGCTTGATCTCCGCGGCGATTCGTCGGCCGTCGGAGAGGTCGCGCGCGATGCCGGTCAGGTCGAGGAAGG
>JAKLER010000523.1 GCA_022711615.1 Acidobacteriota bacterium | reverse complement strand
CAACGGCCGAGCCCGGACGCGACCTCGAACCTGAGAAGGTCAGAGGATCGACAGATCACGCTCGGGCCGCGAGAATCCGTCGAGCACAGGAGCCCTCGACATGAGCGCCTTCGCGCCTCGCTTCTCGATCTCGAACGCGGCCGCCGCGTCGCTCACGCTGATCGAGCGCGCGCGGGGCTTCCTCGACGCCGCGAACCTCTCGTCCGAATGGGTCGCACGGATGAGCCAGCGGGCGCTCCTCCTCGAGGCCCACGCGACGACGCACATCGAGGGGACGGAGCTGACGCTCGAGCAGGCCGAGCGGCTCTGGACGGGCCAGGCGGTCGAGGAGGCGAAGCCGGACGACGTCCGGGAGCTCCTCAACTACCGCGAGGCGTTCGCGTTCGTGTCGGGATACGTCGCGAGCGGCGAGCCGATCACGGAGGGGCTCGTCCGCGAGATCCACCGGCGGCTCGTCGAGGGGGTCCGCGGCGGGGAGGGCTCGCCCGGGGCGTATCGGACGATCCAGAACCACGTCGTGAACAGCGCGACGAGGGAGGTCGTCTACATCCCGCCGCCGCCCGGCGACGTGGCGCCCCTGATGCGAGAGCTGGTGGAGTGGCTCCGGAGCGAATCGGGCGTCCACCCGGTCCTCGCCGCCGGGATCGCCCAGTTCCAGCTCGTCCACATCCACCCGTTCGTCGACGGCAACGGCCGGACGTCGCGGCTCCTCTCGACGCTCTGCCTCTACCGGGCCGGCTATGACTTCAAGCGCCTCTTCACGCTCAGCGAGTTCTACGACCGCGATCGGAGCCGCTTCTACCGGGCGCTCCAGGGCGTGCGCGCGAGCGGGATGGACCTTTCCGGCTGGCTCGACTTCTTCACGGAGGGGCTGGCGACGCAGCTCGGCGAGGTGAAGGCCCGGGGCGAGGTCGTCATCCGGGCCGATCTCGCCTCCCGCGCGCACCACCTGAATTCGCGGCAGGGAGCGGTTCTGGAAGAGGTCCTCCTCCGGGGCGGCGCCACGCTGGGCGAGGTCGAAGGGCGATTCCCGGGCGTGAGCCGCAGGACGATCCAGAGGGATTTCCGCTTCCTGATCGGGAAGGGTCTTCTGGAGGAGGAGGGAAAGCCCACGGATCCGAATCGCAGATATCTCCGTGGCAAGGCTTTAGCGAGCTATGACAAGCTGTGACACGGAGCTGTGACAGGCTGTGACACGGAGCTGCGACACGGGAACCGCGAGTCCGCCGAGCCGGCCTCGGCCGAACGCGGCGGACGCTATGCGCTCGCCAGACTTGAACATGGGGTCGGCCGGTTCCCTTGCTATAGCGACGCTTGAACAAGGCACGGCGAGATGACGGGCGGCCCCGCGTGACGCACCCGTTCGCCTTCCTCGCCCCCGAGTGGCCCGAGGTACACGAGGCGGCGGCGCGGGCGTGGGGTGCCGCGATCCCCGACCCGCGGGCGGCCTGCTTCTACGCGCGGCGGGCACTCGAGCTGGCGGTGACGTGGGCGTTCCAGCACGACCGGGCGCTGAAGGCGCCGTGGGAGGAGAGCCTCGGGTCGCTGATCCACGAGCCGACGTTCAAGAACCTCGCGGGCGAAGCGGTCTTCGCGAAGGCGCGCCTCCTCCAGCAGCTCGGGAACCAGGCCGTCCACCGGGCGGCGCCCGTGCCCGAGGCGGAGTCGGTCGCGGCCGTCCGCGAGCTGCTCCACGTGGCGTACTGGTTCGCGAGGACGTAC
>JAKLER010000522.1 GCA_022711615.1 Acidobacteriota bacterium | reverse complement strand
TCGACGAGAACCTGAAGCCGCTGAAGAGCTTCTACCTCGGCGACGCCGAGGCCGTCGCCGCGAAGGCCGCAGCCGTGGCGAACCAGGGGAAGAAGGGCTGACGAAAACCCGGCGTCAGCCGGGAAAGAGACGGGCGACCGGGAGGCCGAGCGCGCCGAACGGCTCGGCGGCGAGCTCGGCGTCCGCCTCGAGGACGGTGCCGGCGACCATCGTGCCGCGGACGTTCGCGAACGTCTCGATCCGCCGCCGGTCGACGTCGACGAGCCAGACGTAGCCGACGCCCATCGCCCCCCAGGCGCCCATCTTCTCGCGCCGGTCGAAGCGCTCGGTCGTCGGCGAGAGGACCTCGGCCACCCACTCCGGCGCGAGAGTCGCCGGCGTGATGTTCAGGTCCGGCCAACCCGTCGTCGAGCGCCTCCAGGCGGCGAGGTCGGGGACGAGGCGCGAGAGGTTCTCCTCCGATCGGACCTCCGGCTCGGCGACGAAGAGCCACTCCGGTGCGACGACTCCTTCGCCCCAGCCGAAGCGGAGCCGGAGGGCGGCGCCGAGGTTGACCTGTGCTCCACCGTGCGCGGCCCGCGGCCGCGGCGTCATCATGTAGACGCCCCGAGCGATCTCCCCCTGCGAGCCCTCCGGCTCGCGCTCGAGCCGCTTCTCCAGCTCGAGGAAGCTCCGGACGGGATCGACGACCGCGGTCACAGGACCAAGTCTACCCGTGCAACCGGCGGGAGGACGGCGTCTCCGCCGCCCCGCCTCCTCAGACGATCCGCTCGCGGATCCGCGCCGAGACGAGGTCCATGACCCGGACGGCGACGGCGATGAGGAGGAGGGGCGGACCCCGGCCCGTCTCGGAATCGGGCGACGAAGGGTCAGGCGAAGGGGTTCCGGACGACGACGTCGGCGAGTTTCTGGCCGGCGTTGAGGTCCTCGCTCCAGAGGACGGCGCAGCCGCTCGCGCGGGCGCACTGGAGGATCAGGGCGTCCCAGAGCGAGATCCGGGCCTTCCGCGAGAGCGCGATCGCCTCGACCAGGTCGGCCCTCGACGGCTCGTGGCAGGGCCAGGCCGAGAGGTCCTCGACGATCCGACCCGCCGCCTCGGGGGCGAGGGGTCTCGCGACCTTGCGGGTCAACGTGACGTAGAGCTCCTGGAGGACCTGCAGGCTCAGGCAGCCTCGTCCTCCCTCCCAGAGACCCCTCACGAGCGCTCTCGCCTTTTCGCCCTTCTCCCCGCTGCCGGCGTCGAAGGCGTAGACGAAGACGTTCGTGTCGACGAACTCCCGCGGCGCCTCAGCGCTCATGCAGGTCGTCCCTCGAGGCGGGCCGCCGGCCTCGCGTCCCGAGGTCGGCGGGCCTCCGAAGGGCCGCGAGGCCCCGCTCGCGCGCACGGCGAAAAGCGTGGTCGCGCACCACCGTCTCCTCCAGGAGGCCCGCCAGGAGAGCCGAGATCGACGTCCCCCTCTCGGCCGCGAGCACCTTGACGCGCGTCAAAACACCCTTCGGAAGGGCGAGCGTGACGTTCTGCGTCGCGGGGCGATCGGAGGTCGTCTTCACGAGAATGAGTGTAACACGCGATTGCGTGAAGACAGGCCGGAGGGGCGCTCCGAGCCCGCGGGGGCCACGCTCCCGCCGCCCCCCTCAGACGATCCGTTCGCGGATCCGCGCCGAGACGAGGTCCATCACCCAGACCGCGACGGCGATGAGGAGGACGAGCGTGCCGACCTCGCCCCAC
>JAKLER010000521.1 GCA_022711615.1 Acidobacteriota bacterium | reverse complement strand
GGCGTCGTGCCGGCCGTCTTCGGCCAGGCGCTGAACGAGATGCTGGACGTCGAGTGGGGAGGCGTCTTGAACATCGGCCTCGCGTGGGGGCGTGTCCTGGAGGGGCTCTTCGGCATTCCGGTCCGGGCCGGAATCCCGCTCGGAGGGGCCTGGGCGAGCCTCCTGACGGCGACGGCGCTCGCGCTCCTCCTCCTTCGGAGGAAGCTGAAGGCGTTCGAGGTGGTCCGGTGAGCGCTGCGGCCGGGACGGACCTCCTCGTCTTCGAGGAAGTCTCGAAGTTCTACGGCGAGGTGCTCGGCGTCGACCGGGTCACACTTGCGATCCCTCCCGGCATCACCGGGCTCGTCGGCCCGAACGGCTCCGGCAAGACGACGCTCATGAACCTCGCGACGGGCCTCATCCGGCCGACGCGCGGGAGGGTGAGCGTCCTCGGAATCCCGCCAGACGACCCCGAGCGGCTCTTCGCCGCCTGCGGCTACTGCACCTGCTTCGAGGCGTTCCCCGCCGGCGCGACGGGGTGGAGCTTCCTCGAGGGGGTCCTCTCCCTCCGCGGCGAGGGGCGGAACGCTGCGCACGCGCTCGCCGGGAAGGCCCTCGAGCGGGTCGGGCTCGTCGACGCCGCCGGACGGAAGGTCGCCGGCTACAGCAAGGGAATGAAGCAGAGGCTCCGCCTCGCGGCGGCGATCGCGCCCGACCCGCGCGTCCTCCTCCTCGACGAGCCGTTGAACGGACTCGACCCGATGGCCCGGGCGGAGGTCCTGGACCTTTTCCGGACCCTCGCGGCCGAGGGGAAGCACGTCGTCGTCTCGAGCCACATCCTCCACGAGGTGGACCTCCTCGCCGACCGCGTCGTCCTCGTGAAGTCGGGCTACGTCGTCGCGGAAGGGGAGTCGCACGGCCTGCGCGAGGAGGTCGTCGAGCGGCCGATGCAGGTCCTCGTCCGCTGCGACCGGCCCGGCGCCCTCGCGGCGCGCCTCTTCACCGAGGGGCTCGTGACCGAGGTCGAGCTCCACGAGGACGGCGGCGGCCTGCTGGCGCGGACCCGGACGCCCGACCGCTTCTTCCTCGCCCTGAACGACGCCGTCCTCACCGACGGTCTCGAGGTCGAGACGGTGACGCCCGCCGACGACGACGTGAAGGCGGTCTACCGCTACCTGATCGAGGGAGGGGAGGGGGAATGAGCCGGGACGTGAGGCTCAGGCAGCTCCGCGCGGTGTTCGTCCTCGAGCTGAAGCGCCTCTTCCGCGGACGGGAAGGGCGGGCGACGCTCTTCTTCGCGCTGGCGCCCGTCTTCCTCGCGATCGTCGGCCTCACGGCGAGGAACACGCCCCTCACGGCCGGACGAGCCGAGAACGCGTTCGCCTTCATCTTCCAGAACCTCGTCCTGCAGGGGACGCTCTACTTCGGGTGCCTCTTCACGTTCGGCGGCCTCGTCCGCGGCGAGCAGATCGCGAAGACGCTCCACCACCTCCTCCTCGCCCCTGTCCGCCGCGAGGTGGTCCTCCTCGGCAAGTACCTCGCCGCCTGCGCCGTCACCGCGACGCTATTCGGCCTCACCTCCGCCGCCTCCTATCTCCTCCTCCTCTCCGACTCGGGGCGGCCGGCAATGCTCGCTCATCTCGGCGCGGGCGGGGCGGGGCGAACGGCCGCCTACGTCTTCGTCGCGGTCCTCGCCTGCGCGGCCTACGGCGCCGTCTTCCTCGCGTTCGGCCAGTGGGTGAAGAACCCGATCTTCCCGGCGCTA
>JAKLER010000520.1 GCA_022711615.1 Acidobacteriota bacterium | reverse complement strand
GTCAACCTCCTCTCCGGCGGCACGCTCACCTACACGTTCACCCTCACGATTCCGTCGGGACGTACAGGCGACCTCGTCAACACCGTCACGGTCACGGCGCCGGCGGGAACGACCGACCCGACGCCGGGCAACAACACGGCGACGGACACCGACACCCTCAGCCCGACGGCGGACCTCTCGGTCACGAAGACCGACGGCACGACGACGTACACCCCCGGCGGAACGGCGGTCTACACGATCGTCGTCACGAACGCCGGCCCGTCCGACGTCACCGGCGCGACGGTGGCCGACCCGCTGCCCGCGGGCATCACGACGGCGTCGTACACCTGCGCGGCCTCGGCCGGCTCGACCTGCACCGCCAGCGGCACCGGCGCGATCGCGGACACCGTCAACCTCCTCTCCGGCGGCACGCTCACCTACACGTTCACCCTCACGATTCCGTCGGGACGTACAGGCGACCTCGTCAACACCGTCACGGTCACGGCGCCGGCGGGAACGACCGACCCGACGCCGGACGACAACACGGCGATCGACACCGACACCGCCGTTCCGAGCGCGGATCTCGTCGTCACAAAGGTCGCCTCTTCGGGCGTGGTCTCCGTCGGCTCCGAGCTCGAGTTCCGAATCACGGTCCGCAACCTCGGCCCGAGCACCGCGACGGATGTCGTTCTCACCGACCCGCTCCCGAGCAGGCTCCTCTTCGTGGCCGCGGAGACGTCCCAGGGCTCCTGCTCCGGGACCGCGACGGTGACCTGCGCGCTCGGAACGCTCGCTCCGGATTCGCAGGCCGAGGTCGTCCTGACGGTCCGCGCCCTTTCGCCCGGAGCCTTCGCGAACACGGCCACCGCGACGCTGGCCGAGCCCGATCCCACCCCTCCGAACAACGTCTCCACGGCGCCGCTCGAGGTCCAGGGCCAGGCCGAGGTCCCCACCACTTCGGAGACGGGGCTCCTCGCGCTCGCTCTGCTGATTGCGGGAGCAGGGATCCTCCTCCTTCGGAGGACCCTCCCCGTCGCCTGACCCCTCCGACGTCGATTGCCCTGGAAGGAGCGCCCGTGGGGCGCCCCTTCCAGGGCTCGAGCGGGTCCGGGCCGGTCGCCGGCAGCCGGGGGGGCACGGCCCCGGCCAGCGCCATCCGGCGCCAGGCTCCCGCCGCCTCCCCGTCCGCGTCGTCGGCTCCGGCGAGAGGCCGGCCTCCCCGGTCACGGCAGGCCGGTCATTGGGTCGGTTCAGTCGGCGATCTTCACGACCGTCTTCCCGGTGACGTGCCCGGCCGAGAGGTCCGAGAGGGCTCCCGCGGCCCTCTCGAACGGAACCACCTCCCCGACGACGGCCTTCAGGCTCCCCTCCGCGGCGCGGTCGAGGAGCCAGCCGAGGTCCTCGGGCCGCGGCTTCAGCATCAGGGCGCGGCACCTCTTCCGGAAGCCGAACGGCGCGCGGAGCGCGGCGGCGACCGAGGCGAAGAACGGACCGGGGCCGGGAAGCGTCGTGACGTAGACGCCCTCGGGTGAGAGGACGCGGGAGCACGCCGCGAAGCTCCGGTTCGGGACGACGTCGAAGACCACGTCCCACTCCTCGCGTGCTCTCGTGAAGTCGTCCTTCCGATAGTCGACGAGGACGTCGGCGCCGAGGCCGGCGAGGCGCTCGTGCTTCCCCGCGCTCGCGACGGCAGTGACGTGGGCACCAAGGATCTTCCCGATCTGGACCGCGAAGACGCCGACTCCCCCGCCCGCGCAGTTCACGAGCAGTC